>DATKRK010000384.1:0-79777 GCA_035532215.1 Pirellulales bacterium
TCTGGGCAACAATCTGGGCGTCTGGGTTCTCGGGTATGAACTGATGAATCATCCGCGCTAACGCGAGACTCGTCGATAAGGCTCCGCCGCGTTGAACTCGCCAGTCGCGGGTCTGCCAGTCGCACGCGCCTGGTTCCTGCGCGGGGCGATGCCACCTCCGCGCGCTCGTCGGATCTCAGTCGGTCCTAAAATCGGAAGTATCCTGGCGGGCGCATAGGCTGGCATTGCGGCAAAGTAGAAGTGGGGGGTATCATCCGGCCGCTTTTTGTCCTCAACATGGGAATGCCATTGAAGAGCGCTCCTGGCTCTTTGGGGCAAGCAGGTACATCGCGCGTGAGGCGAAGTATGCGGCGTGGCGCAATTCCATTCATAATCTGCTGTCTGATCGCCAGCGGCCGCGGCGATGCAAGGGCCCAATCCAGACCGGTCGGCCCGCTGGGCGCCCCTTCAAGGATCCAAGTCGTTGGCATCGATAGCGCTCCAGCAAAACAGGTAGTCGCGGCCCTGCTTCATGACCCCGACGTCGCCTACGCCTCATTCCCGGATGCCCCGTTAGCGGAGCTTGAATATCTACTTGGTGAGAAAACCGTAGCGGGCTTGCGGAATAGCGGATTTCCGTACCCTCGGTTGTCGATCGTCGACCGTGTCGACCACTTGGAGTTGCTCGTTCAAGAAGGCCCGCGGTGGGCGGCCGGAGACGTCCACGTGTTCGGCGCGAAGGTCGTCGATGTCGGTAAGCTGCGAGAAGGGCTGGCTCCTGCTGGTCCTTTTCCCGGTAAATCGCCGACGGCGAAAGAGTCCGGCTGGACGATCGCCAGGCCGGCGCGTCTCGGCGAGCCATCGAGGCGTCGACTTTCGCGGCGCGTCAAAGAATTGCTGGCTGACCAAGGCTTTCCGGCGGCAAAGTTCACCGTCAACATCGTGGGCGCCCCCAACCGCCATACGGCGACCTTGCGAATCATCATCGACGACGAAGGATCGCCGCTGCGACTGCGCGACGTTCAGTTCACGGGCAACAAGCTCCATTCACGCGAGCAGATCCTCACTTATCTGCAAATGCCCGCCGAAACCATCCTCTCGACCGAGGTCCGCAGGGAGATCGAAAAACGGCTGGTAACTTCGGGGCGCTTCACCAAGTGCAAGTTCGAAGGGCCATCGAGTGAAGCGCCGCCGCGGTTTGCCGTCGATGAATTCCTAGAGGCGCCGCGACTCGACCAGCCACTGACGCCTGAAGAAAACGCATTGCTCAAGCTGTCAAATTGGATCGGCGCCTTTGAACGGCAAGACGAAGAACTGGTCGCCTTCATGGATCTTGGCGACCAGTGGCTCGAATTAACCATGTCGCCGCAGCATGGTTTTTTGGCGCTGCTGGGTACGCAGCCGCGGGACTCCGGGCGTTTCGATCTGGCGGTCTTTCTTTCCGAGCAGCAGGCGGGTATTTACTCCACGAAGAGCGGCCGCAAGCTGGAAGCGAAAACATGGGCCACGTCTTTGACGTCTTGGGGCAATTTTACGCTGCTCCAAGGAGCGCCGAACTGGCAGCAGGCGGGCACGTACGATTTTGGCGTCGGCTTCGCCAGCGCCGCCAAAAAAGGACGCCAGCCGCACGCCCAAATCGAGCCGATACTCTCTGCGGCTGCCGCCCTTTCGGTGATTTGCAAACACCACGCACGCTGCCAATGGGACGGTCCGATACTCAGCGCGCAATGGGAAGACCACACCTTGCGAGTCGATAGCCGCGACGGGAGGCTCGTTGATCTGCGAATCGCCGAAAAACGATCCTGGTTTTGGTGGTTGAAGCCAAGCGGCGCGAAAGACAAAACGAATATGGCCACGGTCGAAGGACATTTTGGGAAACGCTTAGCCCAAATCGAGCAGGCCACGGCCAGCTTCCCAAACATGGCCGACGGACGACGGCCGGCCAGTTGCTTAATCGAGTTTCTTTGCCAGGAGCCAATTGCTCAGCTCCTGAACATCGAGAAGGAAACGCTTGTGATCGCTACGGTCGATCGACTGTCGCAACGGGGCATGCTTCGAGCGCTGGACGACCTCGTCCTGGAGACAAACGATGACCAACAGGATGAGTTTCTGGTTCCCCCCGACACCCCTTCAAACAACGAGCACTGGTACCTATCGACGGGCTTAAGTGCCGGCGCTAAGGCGATGACGACTCGCATGGCAATCCCCTGGTCCGACGCGCTTTTCGTGCGAGGCAGTCGGCCCTGGTTGGCGTGGCGCGAGGCGGCCTTCATTATGTCTGGAAAAACCGCGCATCTGGACGAACGGCTAGCGCGTTTGTTTCCTGCCGACGACGATGGGCCGTTGATGGATCTGGCGTTGGCGGAAGCCATGACCAGCGCCGGCTTGACGGAGGAGGCCCGCACCTGGGCTGAACGGGGACTGGAAGACCTGAGCGTCGAGGCGTTTCGACGCGATTACGCCGACTTCCTCGCTCCCGCGAGCCCCGCCTCGGGCTACTTGGTTGGCATGGCCGACGCATTGCGCGGATTGGACCGGACTCAATCGAAAGCCGTGTGCAAGTACCTATCCAAAAAGCGATGGCTTTCAGAATCCGACTCAAGCGGCGCGCTGCTTTTTCTCAACGAACTGCGAGCCGACCCCGACCGGCCGACCGCGGACGCATTGAGCGCGGCGCTCGAGGAACTGTGGCAATCGACCCTGGAACAAAAGGTAATGGAGCGACTCCAAGCAATCAGCTCCGCTGCGCCGCAGTCGGATCAACAGCAACCGCAAGTCCGCCGGCGAAAGCGAAGGCAGAGGCGTGATGCGCGGCGAGCCTTCGACAAAGATCAATTCCTGGTCGGCGGCGAGATCGGCGAACTCCTGCACGAGGCCGGAAGGCCAGCGGATGCTGAGCTTCTCGACGTGCTCGTCGGCGCCGAGACCGAAAATGAGCTGGCGCTGGTTGCTGGCCTGATAGCCGTCGCCGCCCAGTAGCCACCCGGTACGGGTTCTTCCGCCGACTTCGATCGTCACGCGGGCGCCGACGGCGTCGCGCGACGACTGCACGCCGCGCAACTGCACGGCCAGAAAATGCCCGATCTCGGTCGACGTATTGGCGACGAGCGCCACCGGCGAAT
Organism: Pirellulales bacterium; assembly: GCA_035532215.1. Lineage (GTDB taxonomy): Bacteria > Planctomycetota > Planctomycetia > Pirellulales > JAICIG01 > JAICIG01. The sequence continues at coordinate 3,102 of DATKRK010000384.1, forward strand.
CGAGATGCGAAACGACGAAATCTTCGCGGCCGTCGCGGTTGAAGTCGATTCGGGCCAGGCCGCGGCCCAGATGCTCGCCTTGGAAGAACTCGCCCAGTTCAGCGGCGGGCAATTCCTGGAATCGCCCGGCGCCCAGCCCCCGGAAATACTGCGGCCGCATTTCGAAGGGAACCTGTTGGAAGGTCAGATCTTCGACGTGGCCGTTCGCCACGATCAGGTCGAGATGGCCGTCGAGGTCCGCGTCGAGAAACTGCGTTCCGAAGCCCAGCATGCGGTAGCTGGGCTCCTGCAGCCCGCTTTGGCCAGTGGCGTCGACGAACATTCCGCCGTCGAGCTGCAGGTAGAGCGTGTTCGATTCTTCGAAGAAGTTCGTCACGTACAGGTCGAGCTTGCCGTCTTCGTTGGCGTCGGCGGCGGCGATGCCCATGCAGGCCAGGGCTTTGCCTTCGGCGTCGTAGGCCAGCCCCGATAACAGGCCGCGTTCAACGAACTTCGGCGCCTCTCCCAAAGCGGCGGTCTCGTTGAAGAAGCAAAGGTTGGCATCCTGATCATCAGCCACGAACACGCTGAGCCGGCCGGAGCCGTCGAGATCGCCCGCCACCGCTCCCAAGCCATTGCCGCAGGCGGCGGTCAGTCCGGCGGCCGCGGTCTGATCCGCGAACCGCCCGTCTCCCAAGTTCAGCCAAAAGCAGTCGGGTTGCGGCTGAAAGACCGTAGGAGCGCACGATCGCTCCCTTCCCTTGTAAGGACAGGTTCTTTCGTAGACGCCCTCGCCTTGAATGTAGTTGACGTCGTAAATATCGCACAGGCCGTCGCCGTTGAGATCGGCCAGCACGCAACTGGTGGTCCAGGCCTCGCCGCCGATGCCGGCTTCCTCGCTGATGTCGCGGAACGTGCCGTCTTGCTGGTTCACGAACAGGCGGTTGGCGCCGATATTGGCCACGTACAAATCGGGGAAGCCGTCGTTGTTGAAGTCGCCGACGGCCACTCCCTGGCTGTAGCGATCTTCCGCCAACAGGCTGCGGGCCGTGACGTCTTCGAATGTGCCGTCGCCCCGATTGCGATAGAGGCGATCCAAGGGATCCGAAGAGCTTGTGGCCAGGGGGTGGCGGCATCCTTGCGTCAGGTAAATGTCGGGCCAGCCGTCGCCGTCATAATCGAGCACGGCGACGCCGCCCCCGGTGTCGCGAAAAATCTGCCGATCTTCCCTGTCGCTTTGGCTGCCGTTGGCGTAGCTGAAATCGATGCCGGCCTGTGCGGCGACGTTGGCGAAACGCGGCCGAGACTTCGCCAGTTCCGGCGCCGACGGTCGATTCTCGGAAGGTTCGGCGTCCCACCGCGGCAAGGGGAAGTCGGTAAGATCGATTTGCTTCGCCGGATTGTCGGAGTCGAGAACCAGCGGCGTGTCGTTTTCGAGTTTGGCGGCCAATCGCTGCAAGGCGTCTCGGCTGGCGCCGTCGTGCGGGACGCGATCAAGGATCAACCGGCGCCAGGCGCATGCCTCCCAGATGCAGCCGAGCGACTCGGTCAGTTCGGCGGCCGAACGCATCAGGCCCAAGTTGTCGCGGTTGACGTACAAACTTTCCGCCACGCGGGCGAGGTTTTGCAGTTGCGCTGCGCGGTCGCTAAGCCAGCGAGCGGCCTTCGCATCGCCCAGCGACTTAAGCGACTGCGCCAGTTGATACGTGGCCGCCTGGTGCAAGGGGTCGCGCCTAAGGGCTTCCCAAAAGCAGCGGGCGGCGCCGCGCGCGGCGCCCCGCCGCTTCGCCCACAAGCCGCGGAGCATCCAAACGTCCGGGTGCGCTTCGGCGGCCGGCGCCGAGTCGTGCAGCCAGCGGCCGAACTCCGGATCGTCCTGGGCCAGCAGCACTCTTCCCAGCTCGGCTTGCGCTTCGATCTGGCGGGGCGCCTGGCTCAGCACCTGTTTCAGCAATCGCTTGGCCTCGTCCAGGTGCGTGTAGCGGATCGCCAGTCGCGCCTCGCCAAGCAGCGGCATGAGGTCGTCGGGCGTCGCTTCGCGAAACTTTTTCAACTCGTCCGTCTGGTTGATGGGCGCTTCATGATTGCCCAGCAGAATCAGCGGTTCCATAGAAAAGCAGTTGGCGCGCAGCTGGGTGAACAGGTGCGGGAAGGACTCGAAGCGGCGTCCCTCGATGCCGAGCAAGTAGGCGAGACGGTCATGCACCAAGCCTAACGTGGGATCGATTTGCAGTGCCCGGCGAAACTGCGCTTCGGCCGCCGAAGCATGGTAAGCTTTGAGCAGCAGATCGCCCGCCGCAGCGCAGCCCAAGGCGGCATATTTGCCGGCATCAGGCGGGATTTGGGCGTAATAGCCGAGGGCTTCGGTGAGACGGCCCTGTTTCGCAGCGGCCTCGCCCGCCATCAGCAGCACGGACGGCGTCGGCCCTTCGCGGCCGACGAGTTGCAGGCAGAGTTCTTCGGTGGCGGCGTAATCTTGGGCGGCGCGAGCCCGATTCGCGCGCTTGAGCAGCGTTTCGACGGGGACCTCTTCGGCCCAGAAGCGAAACCCGCTGTAGGCGGCCGCCAGGAGAGCCCCAATAGCGACCGCAACGAGGAGCACAGGCCGTTTGCGGCCGGCATGGTTGGCTGCGTGCGGCAAGCGCTCGGACGATCCGGCGGCTTTGGCTTGAGGAGGCGTTGCTGCCGTCGTACGTCGTTTCACGAGTCGACCACCCGGTTTGATGACTCGCCGTTTTCAAGTTAATGCAGGGAGCGGCTCTCAGCGCGTCTAGAGCATAACCGACGAATAGTGTTTTACAAGTAATTTATTTAAAACACTATCACGTCTCGGCAGAAGCGAGGGCCAATGGGCTCGGTCCGAGAAATGCGAGCGGCCGTAAAAGCCTTAAGCCTCTTCCTTCGCTTCCGATTGGGCAGGCGCCTCGCCCCCCAAGGCCAGCGCATACGCCGTGGCATGGCTGCGGCAGTGAGAAATGCTGACCAGCATTTCGCGGATGCCGCGCTGCTCGACGATGTCGCGAGCGCCGCCGCGCAGCCCGACCACCGGCCGGCCCATTTGATCGTTGCGGACTTCGATGTCGCGCCAACTGATGCCGCGCCGCCAGCCGGTGCCGAGGGCTTTTAAGATCGCTTCTTTGGCGGCCCAGCGGCCGGCGAAGTGCTGCGTGGCCTGCTTGCGGCTTTGACAGTAGCGGATTTCGTGCGGGGTGTAGACGCGGTTGATGAACAGCTCTCCGTGCCGCTCGATCATTTGCGCGATCCGCAAGCATTCGACGATGTCGGTGCCGATCCCCAGGACGTTCAAGTGGGCTGGCTCCTGTTACGTGGCAGGCAGGAATGCCTGCCCTACTTTACGCCGCAGGCTTTTTGGGCCCGCAGCAACACGGCGGCCGCTTTCTTGCGGGCGCGGCTGGCGCCGTCGGCCAGAATTTCGCGCACCCGCTCGGGATGCCCAGCCAGTTCGGCGCGGCGCTGGCGCGGCTCGGCCAGAAACCGGTCGGCAATGTCGGCCAGGGCCGTTTTGACCTGCCCGTAACCGAATCCGCCGCGGCGGTAGAGAGCGGCCATTTCCTTGCGTTCGGCGTCGCTGGCGAAGAGCGAATAAAGCTGAAACAAGTGGTCGTTCTCCGGCTCCTTGGGCTGCTCCATGGGCCGCGAGTCGGTCGTGACTCGCATGATCTTTTTGCGCAGCGCCTTCGGCTCTTCGAACAGCTCGAGCGTGTTATTGTAGCTCTTCGACATTTTTTCGCCGTCAGTGCCCGGCACTTTGGCGGAAGCATCCAGCACCTTGGCTTTCGGCAGCACGAACGTTTCGCCGTAATGGTGATTGAAGCTGGCGGCCAGATCGCGGCAGACCTCGATGTGCTGAGTCTGGTCGGCGCCGACCGGCACGACTTCGGCGTCGTAAATCAGAATGTCGGCCGCCATCAGCACGGGATAGGTAAACAAACCTGCGTCGGCCGGCAGCCCCTTGGCCACCTTGTCCTTGTAGGCGTGGCAACGCTCCAAGAGGCCCATCGGGGCGCCGGTCATCAGCAGCCAGCACAGTTCGGATACTTCGGGCACGTCGGACTGCACGAACAGCGTGGCCCGCTCGGGGTGCAGCCCCAAGGCCAAGAGGTCGATCGCCGCTTCCAGCGTCAGTTCGGCCAGCAGCTTAGGATCGCGAACCGTGGTCAGGGCGTGCAGGTTGGCGATGAAATAGTACGCCTCGTTGCCTTCCTGCAAGTCGATGTATTGGCGAATCGCGCCGAAATAATTGCCGAAGTGAAAACGTCCGGTCGGCTGGATGCCGGAAAGTACCCGCATGTCGTCGTTGCTCTGATTGGGGAAACGGTGGAAAGGGCTTCGTCGAACCAGCCCAACCACCCTTTATACTCTACACGAATGAGAATGAGACGTCCGTGAGTCGTGGGGCGGCCTTCCCCAGGCCGTCGGCGATTGACGGCCTGAGTCGTGGGGGCGGCCTTCCCAGGCCGTCGGCGATGGACGGCCTGAGTCGTGGGGCGGCCTTCCCAGGCCGTCGGCGATGGACGGCCTGGAAGGCCGCCCCACGAAGTCATACAAGGCCTCACGTAGCGCCTGCGGGCAGCATATCTTAATGTTTCTTGGTCGCCGGCGGCAGTTCGAGCGAGCCGACCGCGTCGCTCAGCTTGGCGGCGCCCAACTCGGCCAAGGCGCCGGGCAGGGCGTCGAGAATCTCGATCGAAGCCGTCGGCCGATAGTAATTCACCGTGCCGAGTTGCACGGCGGAAGCCCCCGCAACGACGAACTCCATCACGTCGTCGATCGAGGCGATGCCGCCGATGCCGATGACGGGCGTCTTCACGGCCCGCGAAACCTGAAACACGGCCCGCAGGGCGATCGGCTTGATGGCCGGCCCGCTCAAACCGCCCAAGACGTTACCCAACAGCGGCCGGCGGCGCCGCCAATCGACGGCCATGCCCAGACAGGTGTTAATCAGCGAAACGGCGTCGGCCCCGCCGGCCTCGGCGGCTTTGGCGATTTCGGCAATGGTCGTCACATTCGGCGTCAGCTTGGCGAACAGCGGCAAGCTGCTGGCGGCCCGCACGCCGGCCACGACGCGCTGGCACATCGCCGGATCGGTTCCGAAATCGACGCCGCCGCTGACGTTCGGGCAGGAGATATTCAGTTCCAAGGCCGCAACTCCCGGCAAACCGTCGAGCCGGGCCGCCAGTTCGACGAACTCTTCGTGGCTGCGGCCGGCGATGCTGACCACGATCGGAGCGCCGACGGAGCCAAGATAGGGCAAGTGACGCTCGATGAAAGCCTCGATGCCGTCGTTGTCGAGCCCGATCGAGTTGAGCAGTCCGCTGGCCGTCTCAACGGTTCGCCAAGGAGGATTGCCCGGCCGAGGTTCTTTGGTGATCGTTTTCGGCAAAATGGCCCCGAGCCGGCTGAGATCGACCAGGCCGGCCATTTCGCGGGCGTAGCCGAACGTTCCCGAGGCGACCAGGATTGGGTTGGCCAGCTTCAAGCGGCCCAGTTGGGCGCTCAGATCGACGGCGGCGGCAGGCAAGGGGTTCAATTCGTTTATTTCGCCAGGATCGCGCAATAAAAACGGCCTCGGCAGCAAATCTAACTGCCAAGGCCGGTGGGAGCAACCTCGCGACGAGCGGCGTCGCTCGCAGCCGCAGCGGCGTTCAGGTAGGGCGACGGCGCGGAGCGTCAAGCGTCACGCGCCATCGATGGTTCGATAAGCAGATCGACGAACGTTAAACCTGCATTCCGATGGGCGGTCAGATAATGCCGCCATGGGTGCGGTACGGCGTCAGATGCGATGGCATGTTCAGCATCCAGATCCGTTCCCAGTCGCCCAGCATGTTACGCAAGTCTTCCGAGGTCCAGATCAACTGCTGCGTGCGGTGCACTGGATCGGCCGAATAGCCCGGGACGATGCATCCCGTGCTCGACGCGAGCAAAAGCCCTAGCACTGCTGCCGTTAACAGGTTGCGCATTCCACAACTCCTCCCTGAGACATGGCTGTCCAGCTACTCCAAAATACGGAGGCGCGCAGACATGTCAGGCATCCGTGTCGTCTCGGTTCCAAACCGAGGCATCAATGGTTCAAACCAGTGAATCGCTGTAGCGGGAATAACCCGCGAAGCCCGAAGTGGGTCGGCTTCGTTTGATTTGGTTGCTCAGTTATCGGCCTTGTTCGCCAGGAACCTTTAGAGCGATGCCGAAAAACTTTCGATGGCTTGGCTGAATTGAGCCGGAAAGGTCGGGCGGAGACGCTTGGGTCTCGACGGCCGACGAGGATCAATCAGGTTCATGCGGTCAGCCGGATGTCTGCGGTCAACCATTGTCGCCCGGGCTGGCGTAACCCGTAGGCGTGCCAAGCGGTTCAGGCATCGGCGCGGGGCTGGGCGGCGCCGGCGTATGGTTGCCGTGCGGCGATTCGGCGAGCTCTTGGGAGGCGCGTTCCTGGGCGGCCACGGCTTGTCGTTCCAATTCGCGCACCCGCTCTTCCATCTCTTTGCCTGGCTTGAAAGTGACCACGTACTTTTCCGGGACGAAGACTTTATCTCCCGTACGAGGGTTGCGGGCTTTTCGAGCCGCCCTTTTCTTGACCTCGAAGACGCCGAAATTTCGCAGCTCGATTCGCTTTTCTTCGACGAGCGTTTCAACGATCGCGTCAAAAGTCTTTTGCACGATCTCTTTCGTCTTGAGCTGCGTGAGTCCGATCTCTTCGGAAATGGTCTTGACGATTTCTTTCTTTGTCACGACTCGGCTCTCCCGTGAAAAAAGGGCGGCCTACCGTCCATTCGGCCTTCCTTTGATTAAGCTGCTCACGCTCCAAGTGTAGGTGCCGTAAGCACTAGTGTCAAGTCTATTCGACATGACCGAGCGTTGGACCAGCTTCGGCGCGGGCGCACAAACCGCCGCGTCTCGGGCATTCCCTAGGGGGCTGCCGAGTCGGTAAGTCCAAATTTTCAAAGAGCTTAAGTCAATCGATCGGCGCGAGACGAACGCAAGCTGTTGGCAACTATCAAGTTATGAGCAATAGGCCCTGCGATCAGTCGCCTAGTAGACGCGGCGTCCCCTGCCGCGCTGCTTGAAGCGGCAAGGATGCCGCTTCTACTTCGCTCGCATAACGCGGTCTCCTAATCGCCTTCATCGTCGTTTTAGCCGGCAAACTCCAGCTAAAAGTGAAAACCGGCGCCATCGCGCTCAGATTTTGATGACTTGCACCTGGTGCAGAATCTGCTCGACCGAACGTAGCGGCCCTTTGCCGCTGCCTGGGCAAACTTGGCAAGTTTGCTCCCAGTCATCAGGAGTCCGCACGTTGGAATGCCAGAAGGGCCAAGTGCGGCACTGCCGAGGCCGAGCCTCATAGACCGTACATTTTCGCTGTTGTCCGTCGAAGAAGACGCAATCGCCGTTAGGGAATTCGACGAGGCTCTTGCGAATGCCTATCTTGCGTACGTACTTGCGTTCGAATTCGTCGACCGCTTCGCCAAGCTGCCGAGCGAGGGCCTCGATTTCTTCCTGATTGACCCACACAAATCCCGGCGCCCCGGTGCAGCAGTCGCCGCATTGGGAGCATTGAAAGCGGAGACCGTCCTTGAACCAAGGTTGGTCGCTCATGATGAATATTCAGCTCCTTCCCGCCGGAGACAACGCTGCGGCGATTTCGCGGATGGCCTGAGCGGCCGCGTCGATCTCCTCGATGGTCGTCATTGCCCCCCAACTCAATCGAACCGTGCCGCCCGAATCCAACGTCCCCAGCGCCCGATGCATCGCGGGCGCACAGTGGATTCCCGGTCGAACTTGGACGCGATACGCCGAATCGAGCGTAGCGGCAAGTTCTTGCGCATCCAATCCTTCGAGCGAGAGGCTGACGACGCCGACCCGCTCGCCGGCCGTTGCCGGTCCATAGAGACGCACGCCGCCGATCTCTGACAGTCCCGCTAGCAGCCGCTCGGTAAGTTCGAGCGTGTGCCGCCGGATTTCTGTTAGACTTCGCTCGTTCAACCATGTAATGCCGGCCGCCAGGCCGACGATGCCCGGCACGTTGAGATTGCCCGATTCGTACTTGTCGGGCAAGTTCTCGGGCTGCCGGTCCTCGTCGCTACGGCTGCCCGTGCCGCCTTGCCGCAGGCTTTGCAACCGATGTTCGACGCCCGGTCGAATGTAGAGCAGCCCCGTGCCGAGCGGGCCGAGCAATCCCTTATGTCCTGGCGCCGCCAGCAGATCGGCGTGCAATTCCGCGACCGAGAGTGGCAGATCACCCAACGTTTGAGCGGCGTCGACCAGATAGATCGCTCCGTGTTCGCGGACGAACCGGCCGACCTCGGCCGCCGGCTGTAAGGCGCCCGTCACGTTCGAGGCGTGGGTCATGGCGACCAGCTTCGTGTCGGCTCGCAGGGCGCGCCGGACGTCGTCGGGGTCGACCACGCCAGCGGCGTTGCAAGCGACGCGCGTGACCTCGATCCGCCCGGCGTCCTCCAGAGCCCGCAAGGGACGCAACACCGAATTATGCTCGGCCGAGGTCGTTACGACGTGACCGCCGGCATTGCCCAGCACGCCGTGGATGGCAAGATTCAAGGAGTCGGTGCCGTTGAACGTGAACACGATCTGCTTGGCGCTCTCGGCGCCCAGCAGGCTTGCCGCCGCGCGTCGGGCGGAGTCGATCAGTCGGCCGACTTCGAGCGCTTCGGCGTAGACGCCTCGACCGGCAGGAGCTCCCAGCTCTCGCTGGTAGCGATCGACCGCGGCATAAACCGCTTCGGGCTTGGGCCAACTGGTGGCCGCCTGATCGAGATAGATTCGATTGCCAGGGGCAGCCATGCGATCATCCGCCAATTTGGAACATGGCCCGTTCCGGCCGCACGAATTCGTCGCTGTTGATGCCGTGCCCCGCTTTTTTGGCAGCCACGCAATCGATCATCAAGCGGGCCAGAGCAGCATCGTCCTCGCCGCCGCGCAACAAGGCTCGAGCGTCCCATTCAACGGTCGAAAACAGGCAATTGCGGATTTGCCCTTCAGCCGTCAGCCGCAGCCGATTGCAGTCGGAGCAAAACGGCTGAGTCACCGGGTTAATCAAGCCGATGACTCCGCCGCCGTCGACAAAACGGTAGTCGGCCGCCGGCTGGCTGGGGTCGCCCCCCTCGACCGGCTCAAGCGGCCCGATTTCCTCGGCCAAAACTTTGAGGATCGACTCGCCCGAGAGCACCTGTTCATTGTCCCAATTGCCGTCGGCATCGAGCGGCATGTACTCGATGAATCGCATCTCCAAGCCATGCTCGCGGGCGAATCGACCCAGCGGCACGAGGTCGGGCTCGCTGAGGCCCTTGATCGCCACGGCGTTGAGCTTGATCTTGTCGAAGCCGACGCGCTGGGCCGCGAAGATGCCTTCCAGCACCTTTTCGAAGCCGTCGCGCCGCGAGATTTTCTGGAACGTCTCGGGATTGAGCGTATCGAGGCTGATATTGAGGCGGTTCAGCCCGGACTCGCGCAAAGCCCGGGCTTGTTCGGCCAAGAGCAGGCCGTTGGTCGTCAGGGCGATGTCTTCAATGCCAGGCAAGCCCGCCAGCCGGGCAATCAAGCGCGGCAAGCCGTGCCGCACGAGCGGCTCGCCGCCGGTCAAACGCAATTTGCAGACGCCGAGCGAAACGGCGACGCGGACGAACCGCTCGATCTCCTCGAACGTGAGCAGTTCGCTGCGCGGCTTGAACCGCACGTTGTCCAACGGCATGCAATAAAAGCAGCGGATGTTGCAGCGGTCGGTCACGCTGATCCGCAAATCGCGGTGGACGCGGCCGAAGCGATCGATGAGTGAGTCCGCAGCTTTCACAGATATTACCAGCGACACTGTCCCGGGCCTTCGCCCGGAGAAAATCCACCATGGAGGTCCGGGCGCCTCGCCCGGCAAATGTCTCGCCATGGAGGTCCGGGCGCCCTCGCCCGGCAAACGTCTCGCCATGGAGGTCCGGGCGCCCTCGCCCGGCAAACGTCTCGCGCCCCAGTGCGCCGGGCGGGGGCGCCCGGCCCTCCCTTTCTAACGGGCGGGAGCGCCCGGCCCCTCCCTTTCTAATCTGCTGGCAAGCCCGGATGCACCCACTCGGTCGATCCGTCGGCCCAGGTCTCCTGCTTCCAGATCGGCACGACTTCCTTGAGCGTGTCGATTAGCCACTTGCCCGCCTCGAAGGCGGCCTGCCGATGCGGGCTGCTCACGGCCACGGCCACGCTCGCCTCGCCGATCTCCAGGCGGCCCAGCCGATGCACCAGCACGCAAGCGGTCAAATCCCAGCGGCGCCGGGCCTCGGCTTCCAACTCGGCCAGCTTCTTCTCGGCCATTTCCGGATAGCACTCATAATCGAGATGCCTCGTCCGCCGCTCGCCCGTCACCTCCCGCGTCGTGCCCAAAAACAGCACCACTGCCCCCGCAAGCGGGGAATTCACCTGCTCCAGCACGGCGGCGGCATCGATCGGTCGGTCGGTCAGGGCGATCATGGCATGGGTCATTCTACCCAGCGGGAAGCCGTTTGTCCCCCGGCGGTAGCGCGAGCACCTAAGGCATCCCAGTTGCGTTTGGCGCCGAGCTTCAGGATCCTCCTGCCGCCGGCCGCCTTCCCCTACAATCGATGTCGCAAAGGCCGGCCGATCAGCGACTCATCGCTTCTCGCCACTGCGAGAAAAAGATGGGTGTTTGCAATTTGGCTGGACGAGTTGCAACGGGCGCTGCCGAACTGCCAAATCGATCGGTAATTCGGGAGCAAGCGAGGACGCTCGCTCTACGGGCTACCCGCCACTCACCGGCGGAATGCAGGCTACCGTCGCGCCGGCGGGAATAAGAGCCTGATCGTCGGCGTATTCGGCGTTCACGGCGAACATCACGTGCGGCAAGACAGAGGCCAAGGCGGGAAATTGCTCGCCGAGAGCCTGGCGCAATTGCCCGACCGTCGCGGGCTCGGCCAGCGAAACGGCGACCGACTCGCGGCCGGCAAGCTGGCGGGCGACGGCGAAAAGTTGCACTTCGACGTTCATCGCTCTGACGTTCATGTGACGATCAGCTCCTTGCCGCGAGAGGCGAGCAAGTTGGCGACTTCGGGCATCAGGCCGTAGGCCAGCGCCAGCAGCTTCAAGGGGTGAATTGTCGGCTTGGTCGTGCCTTGCTCCATTTGAATCTTGCAGGCGCTGCACTCGGTGGCGCCGGCCTGCCAGGTCGACTCGCGAACGGCCGAGATCAGCGGCCAGCCGGCGCGGAGGCTGTTGCGGTAGTTTTCCTTCTTCAAGCCGAACGTGCCGGCCATGCCCGAGCAGCCCTTTTCGACGCGATGTACGTTCAAGCCCGGTACCAGCCGCAGCAGGTTTTCGCCCGGCGAACCGACGCCCAAAGCCTTGAGATGGCAAGGCATGTGATAGCCCACGGCGGCGTTGACCGGTTTCAGATCGAGTTGCAGTTTGCCGGTCAGGTGCAAATTCCAGAGATACGCGCAGGCCTCGCTGGCGTTTTCGGCCACCAGCCGCGCGTCGTCGTCGCCCAATAGATCGGGGTATTCGCGCGAGAGGCACAGCGCCGCCGACGGCTCGCTGGTGACGATCGTATAGCCTTGCCGCACGGCTTCGGCCAGCAGGGCCGTGTTCCGCGCCGCCACGCGGCGAGCGCGGTCGACGGCCCCCAGCGAGACCATCGCCATGCCCGATTGCTCCTGATCCGGATGCACGTAGACGGCTACGCCGTTGTGCTCGAATACGGCCACTAGGGCTTCGGCCAATTGGGTGTCGTGATAGTTGGCGTAAGTGTCGACGAAGTACAGCACCTTGCGGCCCGAACGCCGCGTCGGCCGGGTCAGCCGCCGCCGGCCGGCGCGGCGCATGAACGATCGCGGAGCGAACCGCGGCAGCTTTCGACCTTGGGCGATGCCGCCGATTTTTTCCAGCACCCAGCGGGCCTGCCGGTTGCCCAGCGCCCAATTTGCCAGCGGGCTGAACCGTCCGCTCAAAGAGCTGAACAAATCGAGCCGCGTGACGATCCAGTCGCTCAGCCGCAAGCCGTTGCTGGCCACGTAGGCGGCCTTGGCCTCGAGCATCAGTTTGGGGATATCGACGCCCGCCGGACATTCCAGCCGGCACATCTGGCAGTTGACGCACAGATCGGCGACCGCTTTGAAATCGTCGGTTTGGATCGACGCCGGATCGAGTTGCCCATTGAGAACGCCGCGCATCAGGTTGGCCTTTGCACGAGGCGAGGCCTCTTCCGAGGGCGCGAAGCGAAACACCGGGCACATCCGCACGCCAGCGGCCTGCGAGCGGCAAGCGCCGCAGCCGTTGCAACTGCGGGCCGTATGCTCGATTTCGTCGTCGCTCCAGCGAAGCTGCAAGTCGATCAGTTCGGGCGGCGCCGGGTCGGCCGTTTCGCTCGCTTCGGCTTCGACCGGCGCAGGTTGCAAGGGCCGTAAATGATCGGTCAAATGCCCTGCGCCATTGACGATCTTGCCGGGATTGAGCACGCCCTCGGGATCGAAAATCCGTTTGACTTCGCAGTACGCGTCGTACAGTTCGCCCGTCTGCCGGCGGATGAACGGCGTGCGGCTGAGGCCGGCGCCGTGTTCGCCGCTGATGGTGCCGCCGACGGCGAACACGAGCTCGTACAGGTCGCTCGCCAGCGACTCCATGGTTTGCACTTGCTGAGGGTCGCCCAGGTCCAAGAACGGCCGCAAGTGCAACTGGCCGTGACCGGCGTGAGCGAACAAGGTGGCCGTCACCTGGCGCCGTTTGAGCACGTTTTGCATCTCGACGAGAAACTTGGGCAACGTCTCGGGCGGAACGGCCATGTCTTCGACGAACGGCAACGCGCGGGTCGATCCCTTGAGGCGATACAGCGTGGGCACCACGTTTCGCGCCAATTGCCAATAGACTTCGATCTCTTCGGCGCCGAACGCCTGACGCGAATCGAACGCCAGCCGCTTGCGCCGGCGAATCCGCTCGGCGATCAGACGCATCCGCCCGCGGACGTCGACCGGATCGTCGCCCTGGCACTCGACCAGCAACAGCGCTTCGGTCGTGACCGGAATCAGCGAGTCGTAACGCGGGTCGATTTCGCGAGCCAGGCTCAGATGGCGGCGATCCATCAGATCGCAAGCCGCCGGGCCCATCGGCAGGATCTCTTGCACGGCCTTGGCGGCGTTTTCCAAGCGATCGAACAGCAGCACCACCACGCCGCGATGCCGGGGCAGCGGCTGCGTTGCCAGGGTCATTTCGGTAATCAACGCCAGGGTGCCCTCGGAACCGGTCAGCAGCCGCGCCAGATCGAGCGAATCGGGCTTCAGGACGTCGGCAAGTTGATAGCCGCAACGGTCGACGAGGGACCGCGATCGGCGGCGCTCGATCAGTTCGGCGTCGCGCGCGAGCAAACGGGCCAGTTGGTTGATGAGCTCGCGTTTGCGAGGATTTGGGTCGTGGCTGACGCCTTCGGCGAGCGGTTCTTGCCCGACTTCCATCACCGTGCCGTCGGCGAGCACGACTTCGAGGCTCAGCACGTGGCGCCGGGCCGAGCCATATTTGAGCCAGTGGCTGCCCGAGCCGTCGAGCGCCACGACGCTGCCCATGGTGGTCACGTGGCTGGTCGCCGGGTCGGGGCCGAACAGCCGCCCCTGAAAGCGCAGATGGTAGTTCAGCCGCTCGTGAACCACGCCGGGTTGCACGCGAACGCTGGCCGGATCGGTGCGCAGGATGCGGCGAAAATGGCTGGAGAAATCGAGCACCAGCCCCTCGCCGAGCGATTCGCCCGCCAGGCCGCTGCCCGCCCCGCGAGCGTGGACCGGCAGTTGGTGTTCGCGGGCGTACTGAATGACGGCCGCCACGTCGGCGGCGGAACGCGGCCGCACTACGCCCTTGGGCGCAATTTGATAGATGCTGGCGTCGCTGGCGTAGAGCTGCAAAAAGACGTCGTCGCAGCGCACCTCGCCGCTGATCAATCCACGCAGGTCTTCCTGGATCCGTTCGCGCTGTTGGTCCATGGATTGAGCAGTGCGGATTGAGCAATGCGCAGTACGGTTGGCTACCCCTTGGCGGCGCCGGCCGGCCGCTGGGCCAGTCGCGCGGCTTCTTGCCGGTATCGCTCGTGAATCTCCAGATCGAACCCCTGGCGGTTCTTCAGGCCTTCGAGGCCTCGGTATTGAGCGCCGCAACGGTAACACGTCAGCGACTCGCCGACGATGGCGAACAAGACGAAATCAATGATCGCCGTGGCGAACAGCACGGCGAAGGTGAGCTTGGTCAGGTAAAAGTTCCACGTCACGCAACTGATGGCGAAGCCCGTCACGACGATCGCCACCCCCACGCGCTGCGGAAAATCTTTGCGCACGAACAAATCGTTGCTCGGGCAAACCAGGCAGCGTTCGAGCTGTCCGTTTTCGAAGGCGCCTGCCGGCTGTTCGATTTCGAGCTGGCAGTGCGGGCAGCGCAAGCTGGCGTCGTTTGTTTTCAGCTCAACGGCCGACGAGCGCCCGCAACGGGGACAAGCAAAAGTGACGTTCATCGTAATATCATAAGGGAAACTGGGACTCGCCGGACAGTAGCTGCGACGTCAACTCGCCGACGAACGTGACGATGACGCCCACGTAAAGCATGCCTGTGGCGCTCTGCGTGTTAGGGATTTTGAGGGTTTGCCAGGTTAAAGCGGTCACCGCGGCGGCGCCGAACACGCCGGACAGCCAGCGCAGCGCCAAAAACAGCCAGCGTTCGAGGCCAAAAGGCCCTGCCTCCGCGTATTCCGCGGCCAGCCCCGCCGCACACAGCGCCCCTCGCAGCACGACGGCAATCGCCATCGCCAAGACCAGTCGTTTCAGGGGGTTCAACGACATGCCGGGGGCGTTCAGATACCAATGCCCGAGCAGCATGGCGGCCATCGTTACGCCCAGCACCAGGCCGCCGCCGATCGGGTCGAGACGCCATAGCAGGCTCGCGACGGGCGCCGCCGGCTCGCCCGGGCCGCCCGCTAGCCAGGCGCCGAGCAACGTGACGGCGGCGATCGCCGCCAACGCCGCGCGGCCTGGCCGCGGCGCTTCGTACAGCCAAAATACGCCACCGAGGTAACTCAAGATGGCTGCCGTCAAAGGGGGCCAAAGGGGCAAGGGCGTTTGCGAAAGCCCCATCCACGCCGCCAGGCTGGCCAGCACGTTCAAGCCGAGCAATACGTAAAGGTTATTGCGATAGTACCCGCTGCTCACCAAACGCGGCGGGGTCCAAGCCATTGCCAGCGACATGCCGAACGAGAGCCGCAAAATGAACTGCGTGAGGGTCAGCATGAGGGGCTGGAAGCGCGGAGCGCCAAGTGCGGAGCGCGGGGCGGGAATCGGACTCGCTGGCGCGTTGCTCCGATTCGCGTTTCTCCACGGTCTCCGCTCGTCACGCAATCCGCCATGATTAACGCCGGTCTCCGTAAATCAAATTCATGATTTCCGAGCGGCTGGAGAGGTGCGAGCGGAACACGCCGCGCATGGCCGAGGTGACGCAAATGCTGCCGGGCTTGCGAATGCCGCGGATCGTCATGCAGGAGTGCGTCGCCTCGACGACGACGGCCACGCCCTTGGCTTCCAACTCGCCGACCAACAGGTCGGCGATGGTCTCGGTCATGCGTTCCTGGACCTGCGGACGACGGGCCACAACCTCCACGACGCGAGCCAGCTTGCTCAACCCGATCACTTTGCCGTTCGGCAGATAGCCGATGTGCGCTTTGCCCATGAAGGGCAGCATGTGGTGCTCGCACATGCTGTTGAAGCTGATGTCCTTGACCAGCACGACTTCGTCGTACTTTTCGGTAAAGAACTTCTTCAGATGCTGCCGCGGATCCTCGTGCAACCCGCTGAACATCTCGGCGTACATTCGCGCCACGCGGCCGGGCGTTTCGAGTAACCCCTCGCGGTCGGGATCTTCGCCAACAGCCGCCAAGATTTCGCGAACCGCGCGCTGGATTCGCTCTTGATCCACTCCGGGGGAGGGGGCGGCGATCGTCGTCTCGTCGTCGTCATCGGCGGCGCGGGGCAATGTTCCGGGGGCGGTGCGCATCGTTTTCCTGGTTCATAACTAATTGACTATTACGATCTTAGACCCGGCCCCTAAGATGGTCAAGGAAGCAGGTAACGGTAGGGTGGGACGATAGCCCCGCGCGCGTTTGCCGAACGAAAAACTCGCCCCTCGGCGGATTTCAGTTTTCGCTGAAGCCGGGCGGAAAGGAGTTTGCCGCTCTTGCGGAATTCGCGGCGTTTTTCGAGCGATTCGCCAAGCTGCGCAGCAGCAGGTCGGCGCGGCGATCCACGTCGAGCTCGTCGAGCAATTGCTGCTTGGTCGCCAGTCCGAGTTCGAGCGTGTAGGCGACCAGATCGGTCAGCATGCCCATCGAAACGTCGCCCGCCAGCAACGGCTCGAGCTGATTTTGCGAGTCGTCGAAACTGTCCGCCAAGCGGCGAAAAGTTTCGAGCAGGCGGCGCCGCAGGATGGCGCGGCCCAGCGCGCCGGGCGTCGAATACTCGTCGGGGCAGCTCACTGCTTCGGCTTCGCGGAACGACTTACTCGGCTCCAACTCGCGAACCAAACGAACGCGCTGCAACCCGGCCAACAACAGGTTGAATCGGCCGTCTTCGAGCCGATGATGCGTAACGATGCGGCCCAGGCAAGCCATCGGATACAGCGGCGGGCGGCCTTCGTAATCGGCCTCCCAGCCCGGCGCCAACAGCGCCATGGCGATCAGCCGGTCGCCGGCCAGCGCCTCTTCGACCATCTCGCGATAGCGAATCTCGAACACGTGCAACGGCTGCAACACGTGCGGAAACAGGACCAGGTTCGGCAAGGGGAACAAGCGCGCCTTGCCCGCGAAATTTGCGGCTTCGAACAGGGCGTCATCCGAGATTTCGCTCATGGTTCGCTAGTGCGCCGGCGGCGGATCGAGATGGATTTCAGGAATCAAGTCGGCCGAAATCTCCAACTGAGGAAACTCCTCTTGGCTGGCGATGACTTCGGCGAAGCAACGCTCCATTTCGGCCAGGAACTTGTCCAGGTCGAGCCCCAGATGATGCGGGCGATATGGCTCCAAATAACCGCGACTGCCGTAATACAGCTTCTTGGCGCCGCGGATATTGCCGTTGCCGAAATGGTGCAAGGCCACCGCAGCCTGAATCAGACCTTGGTAAAACTTCCGCGAGGGACCGAAATGTTCGGTCCAAACTTCTTCCCACGCCTCGTGACTCTCGAAAAATTCGCATTCGTTGAAAAACTTGATTCCGTCGAGGTAGCGAGGTTCGTAGGCGACTTCTTGCATATTCCACGTTTGGCCAATCGCCGAGCGACGGCCCCAGTTCCGCGAACAAACGCGTAGGTCAGGCTTTCCAGCCTGACGGCCGCCAGCATGGAAAGCCCGATTTACGGCTGCCTAACGCGGCGCGAGAGTGGAAAGCCCGACTTACGGCTGGTTGACGCCCGTCAGGCTGGAAAGCCTGACCTACGACGCGTAGTTAAGGTTCTTAATCCCGCGAACTCAGCGCCATGATGATCCGCACCACGTACCAAAACATCAGCGCCACCGAAGCGAACAACGCCAGCGAGGCCGCGACGTGTTGGCCGATGCGGTAATGGTGCAGCACGTTGGACGTGTCGTACAAAATGTAGCCGCCCGCCAAAGCTACCATCGCCACCGAAAACACCAGCCCCAGGCTGAAGCCGATGAAGATGCTGGCCAGGCAGAAACCCATGGCGATCAGGCCGCCCAGCCACAGCGCCGTGCGGAGGAACGAGAAGTCGGCGCGCGTGAAGAACACGATCGCCGTTAGCCCGCCGAAGATGGTCAGCGTGGCCAAGCCCGCCGTGGGGATGATCTTCGCGTCGAAGCGATTCGCCATATACAGGAGCGGGAAGAAAATGGCCGCTTCGGCGACCACGTACAGCGACAAGCCCAGATATTGCGTGCTTTTCGAAACCGTCGAGCGGGCCCAGCTTTCGGCCAGATAACTGACGAGCATGAAGGCCCCCAACACGATCGCCCAGCTATAGGGCACGCTCGACAGGCCGGAGAGCACCTTTTCGCCCAGGCCGGGCATGTTCAACAGCGCGGCTTCGATGGCCGCAAAGCTCAAGATGGCCCCGCCGAGGTGGAGGTACGTTTTGCGAACGAAATCAACGCGTTCATCGACGGCGGCGTCCGCCGCGTAGTTCCACGACGTAGCCTGATACGGATTGTCGGCAAAGCTCATCTGGAAACTCCCGAGGTCGAAAAGAAGTGTTGCGGGACAAGAACCGCAGACGAGACGAAAACTCAGGTTAACCCTATCGTCTCGGCAATGCGGCGTCAAGAAATGCCCGATGGAGGAAAGATGAAAAAGGGCGACCGCACCCAAGAGACGTCCAGGCCCGCACGGCGGTCTGTGCCGAATTTGCCGGCGCAACTCGTCGCCGCGCCGTCATTTTCCATCCTGCCACCTTCCTCGGAGAGCCTTTCGCTTGACATGCCCTCGAACGGCTCTGAGAATCGGGGCTGCTGCTCTTGCGAAAATCCAATCGCACTCAATATTCGACTGGGGCCGCTCGTGGCCGTGATCGCCCAAGCCAAACGTCATGCCGGCCGCGTGGCCAAACTGCTCGCGGAAGAATACCCCGACGCGAAGTGCGCGCTCGAGTTTCGCACGCCCCTGCAACTGCTGATTGCTACGATCCTCTCGGCCCAATGCACCGACGTGCGCGTCAATCTGGTCACGAAAGACCTGTTCCGACGGTATCGCACGGCCGACGATTTCGCCCGCGCCGACGCCCAAGAGTTGGAACAGCAGATCAAGAGCACGGGCTTCTTCCGCAACAAGGCCAAGAACATCCAGGCCTGTTGCCGGCGCCTGGTCGACGAAAGCGACGGCGAAGTGCCAGCCGAATTAGAGCGCCTGGTCAAGCTGCCCGGCATTGGACGCAAGACGGCCAACGTGGTGCTCGGCACGGCGTTCGGCATCGCTTCGGGGGTGGTCGTCGATACGCACGTCTCGCGGCTGAGTCAACGGCTGGGGCTCACCAAGCACAAAGACCCCGTCAAAATCGAACGCGATCTGATGTCGCTGTTGCCGGCGACCGAGTGGGTCGACTTCAGCCATCGCATGATTCATCACGGGCGCAGGATTTGCCTTGCGCGTCGTCCTAAGTGCGAAATCTGCCGATTGGGCAAAATCTGCCCTCGGGTGGGAGTCGCCCAGCCGAAGGCCATTAAAACGGCGCCGAAGGCCGCTAAAACGGCGAAGCCAGTCAAAAAACGCGTGCGAAGCGCGCCCAGGATCTGATTCAGCGGGGCTTTTGCATCACGGAGCGATTATCGACCGTCCAACGCGGGGGGCGCCGCTTAACGAAGTACACCCATGATCTTATCAGGCCACGAAATCCGCCGGCAATTGGGCCGCAACATCGTCATCGATCCGTTCGACGAAGAGCGGCTCAATCCGAACAGCTATAACTTGTCGCTGCACGAAGAGCTGCTGACTTACGAAGAGCTGGTGCTCGACATGCGGAAGGCGAACCGCGTGCGGCGCATCGCGATACCGCCGGAAGGGCTGGTGCTGACGCCTCACCAACTTTACTTGGGGCGGACGGTCGAGCGGACCGAGACGCACAACCTGGTGCCGATGATCGAGGGCCGCTCGTCGATCGGCCGGCTGGGCTTGTTCGTACACGTAACCGCAGGCTTCGGCGACGTGGGCTTTTGCGGCTTCTGGACGCTGGAAATGTTCGCCGTGCAGCCCGTGCGGATCTATGCCGGCGTCTCGATCTGCCAGATCTTCTATCACCAGATCGCCGGCGATTTCACAGAATACGCCAGCGACAAATATCAGAACAACAAGGACATTCAGCCCAGCTTGTTGTTCAAAGAACTCGACGCCGAGTGCGAGCCCGATCCGCAGATGCAGTTGTTCGGCATCGAGCGTAGATATGGGTAGTACGCGTTTAGGGTGAACCGGCTTGCGTTTGCATGGGGCGTCGCCTGCCAACAAGCGGGCGGAACGAGCCACGGATGAAACACGGATCGAGCACGGATAAGACTCCCGCGCGGCAAAGCTGCAGCCAGAGTCGCTTTTCGCTCCGCGAAAAGACGTCTTTTCGCGGAGCGAAAAGCGACTTTCTGCACCTTGACTTAAAACTTTGCACCGTGGAACCCGGCTTGACCCGCAGGACGAGATCTTGGCGGCCCCCAATGAAACAGAACGTTTGTAGTACAGGGGACGTCACCTTCGGCCGGACGAAGGTGGAGTTCCAGCGCACGGTTCTCGATTTCCAATCCGTGTTCGATCCGTGTTTCATCCGTGGCTAAACTCCGTCGGAATCCACAATCGACACGCAAGCGCCAACCGCAATTCGTAGTTCTGACGAAGCGCTAGCCTCGTCGGTCACATCACCGCGAAATAGTTCTCGACCGCGAAGTCGAACAGCTCGGGCGTCATTTGCGGCGGCTGCTTTTGGAAGTTGCAGTAGTTGCGGATTTGCATTAACAGGTCGCGGGGTTGGCAACAGCGGAACGGCCGGCCTTTGTAGTGCGTTTCGATCAGGTAGTCGACGGCGTCCTCGCAGTGCTCGAAGCCTAGCTTGGGCGCCATGATCTTGAACAGTTCGCGGAACTCCTCTTCGCTGGGATCGACCACGTCGATCTTGTAGGGAATGCGGCGCAGGAAGGCGTCGTCGACCAGGTCCTTGGGCTCGAGGTTCGTCGAAAACACGATCAATTGATCGAACGGGACCTGCACTTTCTTGCCGTTGGGCAGATTGAGAAAATCGAACCGCTTTTCCAGCGGCACGATCCAGCGATTGAGAAGTTCGTCGGTGCTCATTCGCTGGCGGCCGAAGTCGTCGATGACCAGCGTGCCGCAGTTGCTCTTCAGTTGCAGCGGCGCTTCGCTGATGCCCGTCGAGGTGTTGAGCGTGACTTCCAGCGAGGTCATCGTCAGTTCGCCGCCGACGATGATCGTCGGCCGCCGAATGCGAATCCAGCGTTTGTCGACGTGGCTGTCGAGCAGCCCGGCGACTTGTTCGAGCGGAGCTTCCTCGTGGTTGCTGGGATCGAACAGCCGCAAGATTTCGCCGTCGATGGCGATCGCGCGCGGAATCCAGATGTAGTCGCCGAAGGCTCGCGTCACGCGCTCGGCGATGCTCGACTTGCCGTTGCCCGGCGCCCCGTACAGAAATAATCCGCGGCCCGAATTGATGGCGGGCCCCAGGCGTCGCATCATGCGCTTGCTGAGCAGCAAATCGCTGAACGCTCGCTCGAGATCATCCGCCGTGGGGTGCTGCTTGGTCAGCGATTGGGCTTCGATGCCGCGAACGTAATCCTTGAGCGAGACGGGAGCGGCGCCGAAATAGCTGCAATGCTCGACATAGCGCCGCGCCCGCTCGCGGCCCATGTCGGTCAATTGATACTCGTAGTCGTTCATCGGCGCCGTGCCGCGGTAGACTACGAGCTGATCGTTCTTGACCTGTCGCAGGCGCTCTTCGATCAGCTTGAACGGCAGCTTGATCTGATCGGCGACCGTGCGGCCGGTCGTGTTGCCGACCGAGAGCAGGTACTTGAGGATCAACTCTTCAATCAAAGCTTCCGACAGATCGGCCTCTCGCAGCGAGGAAGGCTCGACCGGCAAGAACGCGTCTTCGTTCGCGGTTTCGGCGGCCGGCTGCGGAGGCGTTTTCGCCCCGACGAGCTGCTTGACCCGGCCGAGCAGTTCGTCGAGTTTCTTCTCGCCTGCGGCGCTTCTGGTCGCTTCGGCGGACGACTCGACCGGGGCCCCCGGGCGGGCGGGCTCCGGCTCGGTGGCCGCCAACGCGGCCCAGGCATTGTCGGCCGAATTCGGATCCCCGTTGCCGGCCAGGCGCGCGAGCAGATGGTCTTGAGAAAGGTCAGGCATGGTGCGGATTTTTGCCAAGAGACAAGAAGTGTGAGGCGAAGCATCGGAACTCTACTTTTTCCCGCCGGCCGGTCAAATCATGGCCGATCGATGCGGCCTTCGCCTGGAACCGCAGATTTGATTCGAGCACGAAGAGAGAGTAAACTAGTCTACGACCAGTCTAGTTTCGTCCCGCGTTTTTCGGCGGCAACAGGAGTCGCACAAACCATGACAGCTTCCGGCAACGCTTCGGTCGGCGCTTATGAAGCCAAGACGCATTTCTCGGAACTGCTCGAGCGAGTGGCTGCAGGGGAAGAGATCACGATTACCAGGCACGGCTCGCCGGTAGCCCGACTCGTTCCCGTACGCTCGGCCCCGTCACAAGAGAGCCGCCGAGAGGTAATTTCGCAGATGCGTTTGCTGGCGAGCCGAAACCGGCTGAGAGGACTCAAGGTCAAGGATCTGATGGCCGAGGGCCGGAAGTGAAGCCGACGCTGATCATCGATTGCTCGCTGACCATGGCGTTGTGTTTCGCGGATGAATTCACCGCTGCCGTGGGCGAAGTTCAAGATCGCATGGCGTCCGAAGCGGCGCTCGTTCCGGCTCATTGGTCGCTTGAGGTGGCGAACGTGCTGGCCATGGCGGAAAAGCGCAAGCGAATTTCGAACTCCGACGCTGCGCACTTCGTCAGGCTGCTTGCGGGGCTGGATATCCAAATCGACGAGGAATCGCCCAGCCGGGTATTTGACCACGTACTGCCGCTGTGCCGTAGTCAATCGCTCACGAGCTACGACGCGGCGTACCTCGATCTGGCGCTTCGCACTCAATTGCCGCTCGCCACTCTCGACAATGATCTGCGCCGGGCGGCAACAGGCTTGGGCGTGCTGCTGCTTGGCAAGAAAGAAGCTCTCTAAGGCGGCAAGACTTGTGAAGCTCGCTTTTTGGGGAGGCGACGGATCGCCCAACGCTTTGGCAACATTGCCGTGAACATCGACGGCGACGGGCGACTATAGCTTGAATGCCGGTCCCCACTGAGCATCGAGGATAAAACAACTTCCCTAACCGCGTCGGGCTTATCTCGCCCCTGACGGGGCTGACGACGGTTCGATTTTGACGCCCTGTCCAGGGGCTTGCGCCCCTGGCTACATACTGTCGCCGCTACGCGGCTGGTTCTGCGATCGAAAATCGGCGGCTCATGGGTGGGCCCTTTGGGACCGATCGACAACTGTATCAATGGGTTTCCGGAGCGGCTTGCCCGTCAGGCGTGACGACCTTGGCACGCCCCACCGGCCGGCACGATGTAGGGCATCGGCCTGCGATCATTGCGGCGGCGACGGCGGGATGTTGCAGTTCGGCAACGCCTCGCCGAGTTGGGCCAGCCCAGCATCCGTGACCTGAGTGTTGTTGAGATAAAGCCATTGCAGGCCCGTCAGGCGTTTCAACTGGGCCAGGCCGGCATCCGTGATCTGAGTGTTATCGAGCCAAAGCGATTGCAGGCCCGTCAGCCCTTCCAAATGCGCCAGCCCAGCGTCCGTGATCGGAGTGTTATCGAGCCAAAGCGTTTGCAGGCCCGTCAGTTCTTGCAAGCGTGCCAGCCCAGCGTCCGTGATCTGAGTGTTATCGAGCGAAAGCGATTGCAGGCCCGTCAGCCCTTCCAAATGCGCCAGCCCAGCATCCGTGACCTGACTGTTGTCGAGTCTCACATATTCGACCTCGTCCAGGTAAGCCCGCGGCAACCGCTCCCGCAGAAAGGCTACGGGAAACGACTCACTCGTCGCTTGGTTGTCCACGTAGTCTACGAATCCGCCCAGTGCTTCAATGGCGGCAACGGCCCTCCGCTGCCGCTCGGCCGGGACGACCCAGATGGCCAACGCCGCGCAGAGCAAGGTCACGAACACGAACATCGTGGCCAGCGAGAACTGCAAGCAACGGCGTATTGGCTTTGGCAACCGCATCAGATTGATTTCTTGCCGGACTGCTGCACCATCGCTCTTCGACCTTCTTTGGGCCTTCCTGGACGGCAACGCCGTCATCTTACCTCGAATCCCGAGGCAAAGGCAGGCACAGGCAGACACCCAGATTCTATCGTGGCGCGAGGCGATGGCAGACTTGAACTGGCGGCCAAGCGGCATTTTGCGCAGCCCACCCCCAGACTGCGATACCCCCCAGACAATCCGGCGCCGATTCGCTAAACTGAGCGGCGTAGGTCAGGCTTTCCAGCCTGACGCGTCAGGCTGGAAAGCCTGACCTACCTATTGATAGCAACACTTGGGGAATTCCGATGAGTTCAGGCATGCCCGCCCACGACGTTTTCGGCGCTCGCGATACCTTCGAATCGGGCGCCGGCAAGGTCGGCATCTACCGCCTAGCGAAACTGGAACAACTCGGTCTTTGCCGGATTGCCGACTTGCCGGTCTCGATTCGCGTGCTGCTCGAAAGCGCCTTGCGGCATTGCGACGATTACGAAGTCACGCAGCAGCACGTCAAGAGCTTGGCGGCTTGGACGCCGACGGCCTTGCCCGAACTGGAGATTCCCTTCAAGCCGGCCCGCGTCGTGCTGCAAGACTTCACGGGCGTGCCCTGCGTGGTCGACCTGGCCGCAATGCGCAGCGCCATGCAGCGGCTGGGCGGCGACGCGAAGAAGATCAATCCCCTGATTCCGGTCGACCTGGTGATCGACCACTCGGTGCAGGTCGATCGCTTCGCCGATCGCGCCGCGCTCGATTTCAATGTCGATTTGGAATTCCAGCGCAACCGCGAGCGTTACGAGTTCTTGCGTTGGGGTCAAAAGGCGTTCGATAATTTCCGTGTCGTGCCGCCCTCGGTCGGCATCGTCCACCAGGTGAACCTGGAATACCTGGCCAAGGGCGTCTTCGTGCGCAACGACGCCGCCGGTCCGGTGGCGTTGCCCGATACGCTGGTCGGCACCGACAGCCATACCACGATGATCAACGGCCTGGGCGTGGTCGGCTGGGGCGTCGGCGGGATCGAGGCTGAGGCGGTGATGCTCGGACAGGCGCTGTTCATGCTGCTGCCGGAGGTCGTCGGGTTCGAGTTGACCGGAAAGCTGCGGCCGGGCGCCACGGCCACCGATTTGGTGCTGACCGTGACGCAAATGCTCCGCAAGCATGGCGTGGTCGGCAAGTTCGTGGAGTTTCACGGTTCGGGCCTGTCGCACATGCAGTTGGCCGACCGGGCCACGATCGGCAACATGGCCCCCGAATACGGCGCCACGATCGGCTTCTTCCCGGTCGACGCTGAAACGCTCAACTACCTGCGCCGCACCGGCCGCACCGACGCCGAGGTGCAATTGGTCGAGCGGTACAGCAAAGAGCAAGGGCTGTTTCGCACCGACGACATGCCGACGCCGAAGTTCAGCAGCCAATTGTCGCTCGATCTCGGCACGGTCGAGCCGAGCCTGGCCGGTCCCAAACGCCCGCACGACCGCGTGACGCTGGCCGCGATGAAGCAGACCTTCGAAAAAGCCTTGCAGGCGCCAATCAACGAACGCGGCTTTGCGCTCGACGCGGCCGCGCTCAAGCGCACCGCCGCCGTCCGCGGCGGCGATTTCGACGGAGGTCACAGCACCGAGATCGGCCACGGGGCGGTCGTGATCGCCGCCATTACGAGTTGCACCAACACCAGCAATCCGAACGTGATGCTCGGCGCCGGCCTGCTGGCCCGCAATGCGGTTGCCAAGGGGCTGAAGGTCAAGCCTTACGTCAAAACCAGCCTGGCGCCCGGATCGCGCGTGGTGACCGACTACTTGGAAAAGGCGGGGTTGGCCAAGGATCTCGACGCGCTTGGGTTCCAAACGGTCGGCTACGGCTGCACGACCTGCATCGGCAACAGCGGCCCGTTGCCCGACCCGGTGGCCAAAGCCATCACCGACGGCGCCTTGGTCGTCTCGGCGGTCCTCTCAGGCAATCGCAATTTCGAAGGCCGGATTCACGCCTTGGTGAAAGCCAATTACTTGGCCAGCCCGCCGCTTGTCGTCGCCTATGCCTTGGCCGGCACGACAGACATCGACCTGGTCAACGAACCGCTAGGCGTCGGCGGCGACGGCAAGCCGGTCTACCTGCGCGACATCTGGCCTTCGCAGGAAGAAGTGGCGAAGGTGGTTGAAGCTTGCGTGCTGCCCGAGATGTTCCGTTCGCGGTACGACAACGTGTTCGACGCCAACGAGCGTTGGAACGCCATCAAGCTCAGCGGCGGCGACCTTTACGACTGGGACGAAGCCAGCACCTACATTCAAGAGCCGCCGTTCTTGATCGACCTGCCGCCCAAGCCCGGCCCGATCCAGCCGATCTCGGGCGCCCGGGCGCTGGCCGTGTTGGGCGATTCGATCACGACCGACCACATTTCGCCGGCCGGTTCGATCGCCGCCAGCAGCCCCGCCGGGAAGTATTTGCAGTCGCACGGCGTCGAGCCGCTGGACTTCAATAGTTATGGCTCGCGGCGCGGCAACGATCGGGTGATGACGCGCGGCACGTTCGCCAACATCCGCATTCGCAATCAATTGGCGCCGGGAACCGAAGGCGGCGTCACGCGGCATCTGCCCGACGGCGAAACGCTGAGCATCTACGACGCATCCGTGAAATACAAAGCCGAAGGCGTGCCGCTGGTGGTGCTGGCCGGCGCCGAATACGGCAGCGGCAGCAGTCGCGACTGGGCGGCCAAGGGTACGCAACTGCTGGGCGTTCGCGCCGTGATCGCCGTCAGCTACGAGCGGATTCATCGCAGCAACCTGATCGGGATGGGCGTCTTGCCGCTGGAATTCCAGAAAGGCGAGACTTGGCAATCGCTGGGTCTGACCGGCGAAGAGACGTTCGACATTCTCGGCCTGGACGACAACGTCACGCCGCGCGGCAAGTTGACGGTTCGCGCCATGGCGCCCGACGGCAAGGCTCGCGAGTTCCAAGCCACGGTGCGCATCGATTCGCCCGTCGAGCGCGACTATTACCGCCACGGCGGCATCCTGCCCACCGTGCTGCGGAAGCTGGCGGCGACCTAGTGTCCCTTCGAAGCTGACCTGACCGTCGGGTGGCTGGTGGCTGAGCCTTGGCGAAGCCCCAGTCCGCTGGGGCATCGCTTCGCTCTGCCGCCAGGCGCCCCGCGTGTCAACTCAGGCTTGACGAGGCACTAGGGACGGCGTGCGGCTTTCCGTGGCGCACTTGGCACGCTGCCGGCGCCGTTATTGAGCCATTATGAAAGCGCCGGCAGCAATCGCAATTTCAGGCAGCCACGGGTAACGACGTTGCGTCGGACTTCGCCGCTTCTTCACCTTGCGAAGCCCCGTACATCAAGTGCCGCTTGCCGTCGGGACCGACCGCCAGCACGCGGAGAGTGTTCTGCAACAGAGCCAGCAGAATTGCCTCGGCCTGCGGCTCAAGGAACGCTCCGGGCCGCGCTTCCATGACGAGCGCTGCCGGAAAGCCGTCGGCCAAGGTCTCGCGCAAGCAAAGCAGCCCCGATCGATTGGGGCGCCAATCGCTTGGCCAATTGCCGGCGGACAGCCAGGCACATTGAAACCGCGAACAGATTGCCGGTCGCTGGGGATAAATGTCGCACCCGGCGCCGCACAAGTGCGGGCAGGGCGTGCCGGCTGGCTTGGCCGCTTCCGATACAATCCCGGCCGAAATCGCCAACTGCGTGCAGCAAACCGTACAATCGCCGCACTGCCTTAAGACAGGTAGCCTGGAGCTAGTAGGCACGGATAGAGACCTCGCGCGGGCCGCAGCTTGCCCCCGTCGTGGGCGGCAACCGGCCGAGAATATCGGCTATAGCGATGGCAGGACTTGAGCCAGCCTTGCCGATTGATCCGGATGGAACGAATCTTGCTGCCAGGTTCAAACTTGCTAGTGCCGAACGGCCAATTCCTGGCTGATGACTTCGAGGTCTTCACGGTAACGTTGAATGGCTTCGGCGGGGTTCACATTGAACAATGCCCGGCCCTCGGTTTGCCAGCGTTCGCCTTGCGTGCGGAACATCGCCGTTGCGGCGCGCAGATTGCCAACCGCTTCTACGCCTTCCATCAGTCCGCCTTCAATGGCCTCGAAAGAAATCGTGACGGCCACAAAGGCGCAAAGCTCGCCGCTATGCCGGTCGCGGGCGTAGGCGACGTCGTTCTCGAACTCGCAGTTGGTCCAGCGCAGACCCTTGGGTTTGCCGCTGGACGAAGCCAATTGAAAGAACTTGGCTTCCAGTCGTTCGCGCTGGCGGCGAAAGTCCTTGCGAGCCCGTTCATAGCGGGCGGCGCGTAGCGCCGAGCGGATCGGTTTCCAGGCCAGGGCGGCCGCCACGCCCAGCAGTATCGCCACGCCGATCGGTCCCCAGATCCAAACGCTCATGGCTCTCCGCTCCTCAGATCGCCGCTTCCGGAAACGGTCGGCGGCCAAACGCCAATTCTATGGATTTCGCGGCGCCAAAAGCAAGCGTTTGTTGGCATCGATGAACGCGGAAGGGTGAGGGATGAAAAATGTCGGCCGCCTTCCGCCGGCAAGCGGGCGCTGCTACCTTTGGGTCCGATGGCGATTCTGGGCGCACACATGTCGATTGCCGGCGGTTACCACAAGGCCGTGGAGATCGCCGCACGCGCAGGCTGCGATTGCGTGCAACTGTTCACCAAGAACAACAACCAGTGGCGCGCCAAGCCGATTTCCGCTGAAGAGGCCGATCAATTCCGCACGGCGCTGGGCGAACTGGGCGTCGGTCACCCGATCTCGCACGATTCGTACCTGATTAATTTGGCCAGTCCCGACGACGCCCTTTGGCGCCGCAGCATCGACGCGTTCGTGGTCGAACTCCAGCGCGCCGAGCAATTGGGAATCGCCTATGTCGTGATGCACCCGGGCGCCTACGTCTCCAGCAGCGAGGCCGAAGGGCTTGCCCGCGTCATTGCCGCGTTGGACGACGTGCATGCGAAAACGCCGGGGCTGAACGTTTGCACGCTGCTGGAGACGACGGCCGGACAGGGCAGCTCGCTCGGTTGGCGGTTCGAGCACTTGGCCGAGATCAAACGAGGCGTCAAAGCCCGCGAGCGGCTGGGCGTTTGCGTCGATACTTGCCACCTGTTCGCGGCCGGTTATCCGCTCGGTTCGCAAGCCGATTACGAAGCCACCATGAACGCCTTCGACGCGATCGTCGGACTCGAACAAATCAAGGCGTTTCACCTTAACGACAGCAAGAAGGAACTCGGTTCGCGGGTCGACCGCCACGAACACATCGGCCGCGGACGCCTCGGTCTGGAGCCATTCCGCCATTTGATGAACGACCCGCGCTTCGCCGAAACGCCCATGTACCTGGAAACCCCCAAGGGCCAGGAAGACGGGGTGGAATTGGACGTCATCAACCTGAACGTCTTACGCAGCTTGGCGGCAACGAAGGCCAAGCGGGCGAAGAAAGCGGGCGAAAAGCGACAGGGGACAGCCGGGAAAAGGAAAAGGCAAAAGAGCTAGCAGCCAGTACGGCGGGAGCAGGGGCAGCCGGCCGTAAACGGCTCTTTTACCGTTTATGCGGACGCCTGGGAAAACGTCGCGCAAGGGATCGTCGAGCGGCCGATGATTTCCGCGTCCCCATGAAGTTGACCGCTATGATTTAGACCGCTACGATTAAGCTGTGCCGTTGCGGACGGCGGACGTCTCAGGTCTGTCAGTATTGGCCGAATCCCATGGCTCTGACGTACTTCAAACGATTTCGCATGGAAATCGACCTGACGGGCCTCGATCCTCGGGAGCCGCAGCCGCCTGTCGGCTATCGTCTCGCCGCCTGGGATCCCGGGTTGCTGCCCGCCCATGCCGAGACCAAGTATCTCAGCTTCCGGTCCGAGATCGACGCCAACGTGTTCCCTTGTCTGGGCGACTACGACGGCTGCGTGCGACTGATGCAGGAAATCAGCCGCAAAGACGGCTTTCTGCCCGAGGCGACCTGGCTGGCGGTCTGCGACGACGGGCCGGGCGAGTTCTGCGGCACGGTGCAAGGCATCCGCGACCGCTCGGGCATGGGCGCCATTCAAAATCTGGGCATCACGCCCGAGCACCGTAACCGCGGCTTGGGAAGCGTGTTGATGATGAAAGCCTTGCACGGGTTCCGTCGGGCCGGACTTCGCCGCGCCTACTTGGAGGTGACGGCCCAAAACGACGGCGCCATCAAGCTCTATCGCCGGCTGGGCTTTGCCAAGGCCCGCACCGTCTACAAGGCGATCGAAGTTTCGCCGCTCGCGCTGCGGTAACGCGTTTTTGCGTTAATTTCCTGTAGGGAACGCCCTCCGCGGCGTTCCGCCCAGTACTCGTCAAGAACGCATTCCTGAGCCCTTCATCGCTGGGCCGCTCAAGCTCGTCTTCGCGTACCCCCGCATTCTCGCTACGATATCCGGCCCCAACCCCCGAGGGACCGATGTCCGAGATGGTACGACGTTGCGGTCGCTGGACAGCCCGCGCAGGGCTGATGCTGTTCGCTTTGGCGGCGGTCTATGTATGGACGGTTGCCACGCCGGAGATCGGACCCGCGGCGGCGCCCGCGATCGAGGCCAGCGCCTCGCAAGCTGCGTTAGCCGACGGCAAAGGCGCCAAGCTGTGGACCTTCGGCTTCGTGGGCGACACGCAACTCGGCGAAGGCATCGTCGACAGGATCTTTCGCCAGTTTCGCGAGGCCGAGGTCGAATTCGTGTTGCACCTGGGCGACATCGTCGACGATGCCGACCGCGACGAGCAATGGCAGTACGTTCTGGATCAGGCGGCCGAACACAAGCTACGGCTCGTGCCCGTCGTCGGCAACCACGACCGCATGCTGGCTTACGCCGATCGCGGCGAAATTCGCTTTCGCCAGTATTTCCCCGAACTGCCCGAGACGTTCTATCGCTTCTCGCACCGTGGCGTCGAGTTTCTGATGCTCAACTCCGAGCGTTCGCTGGCGCCCTGGACCGAGCAGGGCCGGTTTCTGGCCTGGCAGCTCGAACATCATCCGCGCATCTCGGTCGTTTGTCTGCACCGCCCGGTCTTTACCTGCGGGCATCGCGACATCGGAAACCAGTATCTGCGCCGCGTCTGGCTGCACGGCTCGATCGCCGATTCGCAGGCGGCTCTGGTCCTGAGCGGGCACCACCATTACTACGATCGCACCCGCTCGCTCGACGGCATCACCTACGTCACCAGCGGCGGCGCCAGCCACAAGCTCTACGCCGCCGAGGAGCCCGACGACCGCACCGCATTGTTCCGCGCCGGCGTGAATCATTTCGGCCTCGTCGACGTGTTCGCCCGCCGGCTCGACGTGCGGGTGATCGACGTCGAGGGAAAAGAGTTTGATCGGTTTAGCCTCGACGTGCCAAGGCGCTCGGGCGAGCAGGAGATGCAGGCTCGCCCACCGTAAAGCTTCAAAAAAACGACCGCGTTTAACGCAGTAGCCGGACCGCCTCGCGGAGAATCGATCCAAACCCAACGCGGAACTCGAGGCTTCGATTCGTCAGCCGAAACGAGCCGGACGCTAGCAGTGCCGAAACGTCGTCATCGTCGCGGTATTGAAATATCTGCTCGTTCACGATCGAGTCCGGCCAGCGTTTCGCGTGCAGCAGATGAAATAAGGCGCCGGGCTTCAGAATTCTGGAAACCTCGCTTATGTAGGTATCGAATAGTTCGCGATGAAAATGGACGAACGTGTCGAAGCTAAACGCATAATCCACCGTCGCAGTCTCAATCGATGGCATGCGACCGTCGCTGGCCACAACGAATTCAAACCCCGCCCAATCGCAGTGGGCGCGAACAGCAGCCTCAGCCGCTTGGGTCGCATCCACCAAGTACGCCTTCTCGACGCGCTCGCGAAAGTACCTTGACCAACGTCCGCCTCCGCACCCAATCTCGATGACCGTCATTTCAGAGTTCAATGCGGGCAAGACGAATTCGTCTTTTGCTCTCCGAAGCTGCGGAGCTTCTTCAGGAATTCCCCACTGCAATCCATAAACGCGCTGTTGGTGATGGCCCGCGGTTACGAACGCATCCAAGGCCATTGATTGTCGCGTCGCTTCGTTGACGATCATTGTGCCTCAACCCCAGCGTGCCAATGAAACAAGTGACTTTAATTCAGCGTCGGTTTATCGGTCGCTCGGTTCTCGCCGCAATCGATTCTGCAATTTTCTTGACCTCGCTGCAACAAAGGCGCAAGATTCCGCCCAGCAAGGCGGGCTTTCATATCGCACGTCTCGCGGAACAGTTCTGATGCGATCAGCTCTCGGGCTGATCGAAGGCCGATAGCCGAATTCGCCGCGCGAAAGCGGGAAGAATTCGGCGCCGGGTCGCTATGCAGAAGCGGGGTAAATCATGGAACTACCGGCGTGTCGATCGCGCTCGGGAGTTGGCGGTGCTGGCTTCGCCTGCACTCAACCTCGGGTTCGGGCTGATGGCGGTTTCGTTACAGCAGCCATCTGTGCAAGCTGCTCTTTCCGCGAGCCGCCGATCGAATGCGACGAAGTCCGTGTCGCGCGTGACCTAAAGCCCCTTCTCAGTGAAACATTCGCGCAGGGCGAGCCCCAAGGCGAAGACCAGGGAGAAACGCACGTCGTCGAGTGGGCAGTAGGCGTAACGACGGCGCCCAGAAACGAACCGACCCTAGCACGCTGCCTGGAAACGCTGGCCGCCGCAGGCTGGTCGGAGCCGCGACTGTTCGCCGAGCCAGGGGCGGAGATTCCCGATGATTTCGCGAAGCTGCCGTTCGTGCGCCGCGAAAGCCGCCTCGGCGCGTTTCCGAACTGGTATCTGGGCTTGACCGAGCTTTTCCTACGGCAGCCGCGGGCTGAAGCCTACCTGATTTGCCAGGACGATGCGGTTTTCGCGTCGGGCTCGCGAGCGTATTTGGAAAGAGCCCTTTGGCCGGCCGCCGAGGTTGGCGTCGTCTCCATTTACACTCCGAGCCATTGGAGCAAAGGCAAAACGCCCGGCTTCCACGAGGAGCGGCACGGTTGGGCGAGTTGGGGAGCGCTGGCGTACATCTTCCCAAACCCGTCGTTGCGCAGGCTCTTGTCCGATCCACTGTTCGTAAACCATCGCCATCACGGGGCCGCCGAGGGAATGCGGAATATCGATTCGCTGGTCGGCGCCTGGTGCGAGTCGGCCGGCTTGCCTTACTACGTCCATGTGCCGAGTCTCGTGCAGCACATCGGAGCTACGTCTACGATCTGGACCAAGGCTTCGGCGACTGGCCCGCGTCGAGCGGACGATTTTCAGGAGTGCGCGCCGTCGCAACTCGCGTCCGAGCGGGGCGGCGCCTAGCAAAAGGGGGAAGCACGCATGGCGAACGACGATTTCGAGAAGCTCCCGGTTACGGGCAAAGAGCCTGGCTATCACAAGGTCGTCAAGACGACGAGCGAAACGAGCAAGACGACGCACGAGGAGCACGAGTCGCGAGGCGGCGCCTGGGGCCGTTACGAAAAGCGGCTCGTCACCAGCGAGACGCGCGAGAAGAAAAGCTCATTCAGCGAGATTCGCCAGCCGTCGGCGCTGACGCTTGAGTTGCCCGCCGCATGGCGGGCCTCGCTGCCGGAGAAAATGCGAATTCGCATTCGCGGCGTCCAGCCCGCGGGCTGCGCCGACGCCGAGGAATTCGACGGGGAGTACATCCTCGACCTGCTCGAAACCCGAGCCGAGCAATGCCGCTGGGAACTCACGCTGTCGCCGAAATGCCACCTGTATCGCATCTGCCTGGTCGCCGTGCCGACGGATGGCAAATCGGTCGAGCTTCAAGCGTTTTTCGAAGGCTCCGAGGCCGCGCCCGGCTGGAAGCAGACTATAGATTCGACGCCCTTTGCTCGCGTCATGCTCGAATTCGACGATTCCCGCGCGACGAATCCGATCGCCGGCTGCGTCTGGCCTCGGACCATCGAGATCGAGCCGATCGGCGCAGCGCCGCCTGGGCGATTTAAAATCCCGGCGGCGCCCACGCCGGCAGAACTAGCCAAAATGGCGATAGCGAGCAGCTCGGGTTGCACCTCCAGCGGCCCGGCAGGCTACTCCATTCTGGGGCCACGCCACGTTCCGGGGCTTTCCGAGTATACTTACCAATTAGACGCCCCAGCGGGCGTCAATATCACGAACATCGTTTGGACGGTGAACAAGGCGACCGCTTCGATCGCCGGACCGGACGACGAGTTGCAAGTCAGCGTTCTTTTCAAAAACACTACACCCGATTACATTCGCCTCAGAGCGTCGTTTGACGCCGACGGAAAGCCCGAGTCGGTGCAGATCTGCGTCGCGCTCGTGCAGGTTATCGTCGAGCCGCCGAATTTCACGAACCCAGGGACCGCTGTAGGGTCGACCGGGGTTTTCTCGCAGTTCTTGTCAACTGTCGAGCCCCCGACTTGTGTAATCAGCTACGACCCCGGCTCGACCTGCGGCGCCTTCAACTGCGCGCCAGCAATGGCTGACGGCTATGAGAGCGCTGTAAAGGTCACCTCGGGCTCCGCCGCCGCCTTCGGGTTCCAGGCGGTGACGCGAGTCACGCTCGTCGCGCCAACGCAAGCGCCGACAGCGCTACAACATATTTCGGTGGGGTGGATACAAAACGCTTATCGGTCGGGGCAGTCGACCTACGACACGACCCCTGTCGGCGGCTACAGGAGAATCTACCGGGCGACGATTCAAGGCCTTGATTGGCTTGGGGCGATCTGCAGCCCAACCGACAAAGACCTCTGGCCGTGGTACTCAAACCTTCCGAATTCGTGGGCAACAGGCTCGGGAAGCGGGACTTGGCAGAAAGTGCTTGGGATGAACGACTCGCCCAGCTTAGTTATCCCTTTGTTCTACAACCAGACCGATCCAAACGATCCGAATCAACTCGCCCTCTTACAGGAGTGCGCGGTCACGCACCAGTTCACCTTACGAATGGCGGCGCGGACGAAAGACAGCGACTTGGACGCCAGCGACCATTATTTTTCCATTGGCCGTGCGCATTGGAAAGTAGACTACGCTTGGCCCGTGGTGTCCGAGAGTATCGTCGAGCTCCCCCTTGGGTGGGCCAACGACCTACAGCCGGGCAACGAGATTAACGTTGATTACGTGCCTGCGGTAACGGCATCATACGCGCCTTACACGCGGTGGCTGCCGCAACTGCCTTGACGAGGCCGCGCTGTTTCAGTCAAAAGGGGCCGCTTGGAGAACACATGAACCACAGTAATCAGTCAGGCAAGATCCTTCGATTCGGAGCGACCGTCATGTTGACCACATCAATAATATTCCGTCCCGCGCAAGACGCAATGGCGAAGAATGAAGATCTTACTCCAGACACGACGGAGCAAGCGTTTTGGACGACCAGTTGTGTCGCCGCGGTTCGTGTTGAAGCTGTCCGCAAGGACGGTGGGGATCGGGACCACTTTGCGCTGGAGATGATACAGTCTATCTCCGAGGGTGCAGGAAAGCCGCCACGAGAATTGCCCGCAAGTAGATTCTGGTTCGGGTTAGAACGAAGCGACTGGCCGAAAGTCGTGCCGGGCGACGTGCTTTTGATATTCTACGACCACAGCAGTCCGCGGTGCATGGTCGTGGCCGAGAAAATCCAGGGTGATCATGCGCGGCACCCGCAAGTCGCCCCGTTGGTGCGCATTGCTGCCATCCGCGCCGCGGGTGAACCCATCGCCGCGTTGCGAGAGGGCGCGTTGGACGGCGAAAAAACGGTGGCGGCGTACTGCTTGAAGCGTCTGCTCGCGAAGCACTCTCAACAGATTCCCGCCGAGTTCGTGCCGCGATTGCGGAAACAGGCCGGCGACGAAGCGATCGCCCCTAAAGTGAGGCTGCTCTCGATTCGTCTGGCTGCGTATGTGGCGGCCGGAGGCGATGCCGCAATAGCGGCCGAGGAGGAGCGCCGCTGGCTTTGCGCATCGATCAGAGACTCGAAATCGTGCGAACTCCTGCAGCTTCTCCCACTTGCAAGGCGGCTTTGGGAGCTTCCGCCGCACCGGCGAGAAAACGTCGAGTTCCTCACCGCGCTCGTCACGGACCAAAAGCTCCGAACCGCTGTCAGGGCCGCCGCGGCTGACACGCTGCCCTACGAGCAGGCGTTTTGCTTCACGTCGCCCGACGCGCTCTCGGACGAAGTTCTCCGTGCGCTTGTGTCGTTGCTGGACGATGACGACAGCTACCTGCGCGCGCTCGGGGCGGGCCACGTGAAGCGGGTGTGCATCCAATCGAGCCACCGTGAGCTCTGCCGGCGGTACTTCGTCGCCTCGCGCGCCGCGATCGAAAAGAGGCTCGCGGCGGAGCGCGACGAAAGCGCAAGATTCCACCTGAAGGCTCACCTGGAGTCGATCGACCAGACCGTTAGGCAAGGGCCGTAGCGTATTCATCTTGTTGCGCGTTTGCCGCTTGGCGTCGCCTCCGGCGAGCATAGTTACCCTGCCGGATCCGAGCATCGATTGGATCTATAACCTACAACCGGGAAATGAGGACATCGTGGATGTCGTGCCAGCAGCGACCGACATCCATGTTCCATATCGGCGGTGGATTCCGCAGCTGGCGCCCTAATGACACGTCACCTTCGCTGCGGCCGGGCTTAAAATGCGAGCCCATGCTTCTTAAGCGATCGGAGAAAAAATGGACCATCGACCAGTTCTGCAAATCTTCGGAGTCATTGCCATGTTTACGACGCTCAACACAATGTTTGTAGGGGCAGAATGCAGCGCGAAATCAATCGATTACACGCCGGACCTTACATCCGATGAATACTGGGATGCTCATTCGATTTGCTTGATGCGAGTCACGGATGTACCTCCAGCGGCGAACGGCAAGGAAACGATTACCCTCGACGTCATCGCGAGACTGTCGTCCCAATCGTGTCAGGAACTGAAATCAGTAACGGCGTCCTCCCTATGGTTTGGCGTAGACGAAGCTCCGCGTCCACAGCCGCTTCGCACCGGCGATACGGTAGTTATGATTCGCACTATTTCGCGAGTCGAGCCGATCGTTGTGATCAAGCCCGCGGGCGCCGCCGAGCATACCGCCCTGATCGCACGCATCAAACGGATCGCCGCGCTGCGGCGCGGCGAGGGCGGGGCCAGCGAAATTCGCGAGGCGGCAGTCGACGATGACGAGACTGTTTCCCGGTACGCCCTCAAGCGCTTGCTTGCACACAAAGAGCTCGCAGGCGAGAAGGAGTCGCATTACATTGAAAGATTGCGCGACGCCGCAAGCGATGAAGGGAAACCAGGAACGGTTCGCGCTCTTTGTGCTCAGTTGATGTTTTACCTCCAGCCCAGCGACGGCGGCAGCGGCGAGGGGGATTGGCTGCGGCGGTCGATCGAGAGCGCTACTGTCGCAGATTGCGTGGAGTTGCGGCCGCTCGCGTGGCGCGCTCTCGATCTTGCCGAGGAGCGCCTCGATAATGCAGCCTTCTTCATCCGGATCGCGACCGATAAACAAGCGCGCGACGAGGTTCGGCTCGCTGGATTCGACGCGTTCGATGACGAGCGACTGTTTCACCCCAAGCATCCGGACGCCACGTCGGACGCAATCTTCGACGCCTGTGAAAGCTTGCTTCGGGACCGCGATGCGCGAATTCGGATCGCCGCGGCGGGCTGCCTTGCATGGATCTGCAATCGCGTCGGGAACCCAGATGAGCCTCGTCGAAGCGCTGAATACGTCCGAAAATACGTGACTGCCTCGAAGGCCGCTCTAGTTGACGCGCTCACCGCCGAGGAAGACCGGGTCGCCAGACAGTATTTCGCCACGCATTTATCTACGATCAGCAGACGCATTATTCCTCCGCGGTGAGTCCCGAGGAAGCCGCGAAGCATAACGCGCAAAGATTCAATGAATCGGAATGAGCCAATGTTATGGCGGATAAAATCGAGACTGTTCGGAGCGATGCAGCTTTTCTCGTTGATGCGAGTTACTGGATTGATAAGTTGCATCCTTGCTAGCGCTGCAAGGTTTGCCGTGGCCGAGGATCCAACGGCCTGCGATGCAGGGCAAGACGTCGACCTCTTCACGGAAGTTGTAGGCAGAATGCGCGCGGAAGAGGCCATTCCGATCGGGGGAGCTAGCTTCATTGCGTTTTCTCCTAGTGGCAGGCATGTTTACGTCTTGCCAAGATTGCACCCGATGGTTGGACCGCGAGGCTTGCAACAATCACTCTATACTGTTGATACGCAGGGCGAGATCGTCTCGAATCGCCGGCTCTCAAGAGACGGTCATGTAACGGCAATAGCGTTATCGTCACGCGCGGAGATCGCCGCGGTTGCCCATCGCGATCAAATCCGCGGCGGACGCGGACGTGCTCCTGGAAGCATCGGCGTTTATTCGTTGGAGGACG
Source organism: Pirellulales bacterium (assembly GCA_035532215.1). Classification (GTDB taxonomy): domain Bacteria; phylum Planctomycetota; class Planctomycetia; order Pirellulales; family JAICIG01; genus JAICIG01. The sequence goes on from DATKRK010000384.1 coordinate 41,234, forward strand.
GACATCGCAGAGACCGCGTTGACTTGGGCTACGATGCTGCTTCATCGGTCGATGTCGCGAGTGGCGGCGGGTTGTTGGCATATTGCGGCCGCCACTCGGCTGTCGTCTACAATCTCATCACACATCGCGATATCGTTCTGACTGAAGTGGCCGGAGACATGCCGCACGTCGCGTTCTCGCCCGACGCGCAGTTCGTCGCCATCGCTCGCGGTGATGGGTCGCTTGGGCTTTTCGAAGTCGCTTCGGGCGGCTGTGCGCTGGAATGCGAGCGTGCCAGCGGCAGCTTGCATCCGTTGCGTTTTTCACGCGACGGGCGATTTTTGGCGGCGGTGTGCGACAAAGAACGATCCGTGCGAATCTGGGAGGTGTCAACTGGCCGTCTGCACCGGTGCTTCGCGGAGGATAAATGGTATCCGTACGATCTTGCCTTCGTGCCGCCCGGGGAGGTATTGGCGAGTTCCGGGGCTTGCGCGAATGGGGACCGACGGGTTCTATTCTGGGATGTAGCAACGGGCGAGCAGGTCGGGTACGTCCGCGCGGAGAGCGAGCAGCCGTTGGCTTTCTCTGCCGACGGGCGGTTGATGGCATCGTCTGGAAAGACCGACACGGTCGTCATTTGGAGGCTGCGCGGTCTAAAAACGAGTTTCAAACGGGATGCCGCCGTGGACGGCGACAGGGCCGGCATGGCTGACGGCGAATTCCATTCGGAGTGGGAGCGGCTGCGAAGCGGCGATTGCGGCGCGGCCTATGCCGCCGCGCAACGCCTCATCGCCGCGGGAGACGAGAGTTCGCGCCGCCTTGCGCCTTTACTGCACGCGCACACGGTTGAGAACGACCGCCTGCCAAAACTGTTCGCTGACTTGGACGCGGATCGATTCGTCACTCGCCGGCGCGCCAGTGCAGAGCTTGCCGCGCTGATGCCTGCAATCGACGCTGACGTTCAACGGTTGGCGACGACGACCGAATCCGCCGAGGTCCGGCGGGCCCTTAGATCGATCCAGGCCAATTACGATGGAATTCGGATCGGCGCGCCGGACGTACTTCGCACGCTGCGCGCAATTGGCATCCTTGAGCGAATCGGCGGAAAGACGGCAGTCGAGGCATTGCAGCGACTGGCCCGCGGAGCCTCGGGGTTGGCTATAACGCAAGAAGCAACCTACGCCCTGGACCGGATTGACGCTGGCCCCAAGGCTGATCGAATGACTTCGCGCCACACACCCGCTGGCTCCCTGCGATGACGCCATAGAGCACAGTATTTCAGAACTCGGAGGTTGCCGAAATGGCAAGTAGCAAACTTTTTACTGGAGCATTTCAAATGGCTGCTCTTATTGCCTCGATGAGCCCTCAGGTATCGTCAGGAAAGAACCCGAACCACCGCCCAGACGTTACCGACGAAAAGTTCTGGACGACCTACAATGCCTCGATCGTTCGAGTTACAAGCATCGATCGGGGCGACGATGGGCGCAACCGCGTAGCGCTGGAGCCGTTGATTGCGATTGTCGGCAAGGCCGGAGTGCCGTCGGGAACAGTACGCGAGAACGACCTTTGGTTCGGACTCGCTCGACACGCGTGGCCTAAGATCAAAGTCGGGGATCAACTATTGATTATGTACAAGGCCGACAAGTGGCCGGCCATGGTCGTCGCCGAGGTCATCGAGGGGGATGCCGCGAGTTCCCCGCAAGCGTCGGCTCTTTTGCGCATCGCCGCGATTTCAGCGGCCGGCTTGCCGCGTGCGGAGTTGCAAAGCGCCGCGTTGGAGGACAACGTGACGCTCGCGGCATTTTGCTTGAAGCGGCTCCTCGCCGAGCACGCCAGCGAGTTGCCTGCTGAGTACGTGCCGCAACTGCGGAGGCGGGCCAACAATGAGGCGGTCCATCCAACGGCGAGGCTGCTATCGTTTCGCCTAGGCGCGGTCGTCGCCGCGAAAGGCGACGCAGCCATCGCGGACGAGGACGAGCGCCATTGGCTCTGCGCGTCGATTCGCGACGCAAAAGCGTGCGATTTTCTGCAACTTCTGCCACTCGTGCGGCGGCTGGCGGAGTTTCCACAAGATCGACGAGAGAATGTCGAATTCCTGACGGCGACTGTCGCGGATGTGAAACTAAGAAAGGAGACCAGGTCCGCCGCGGCCGACCCGTTGACTTCGGAAGCGTTATTTCATTTCAAATCGCCGGACGCCGCCTCGGACCAAATCCATCGGACGTTCGTTTCGTTGCTCGCGGACGACGACAAAGATTTACGCGTCTCGGCCGCGGGACACCTAGAGCAGATCGCTTGCCAGTCGAATCCCCAGGGAGCCGCCGCCCGTTACATAAAGGCGTCGCGCGACGCGATCCGCACTGCGCTCGCGGTGGAAACTGACGAGATAGCCAAGTTCCATCTGAAGACCGATATCGAGACGATCGATTTTGTCAGCGGGCAATCGCGATGACGCGTCAGTGCCATCCATCGTCGGCAATTTGTATCTAATGGCGCCGCTGCTGAAATGTGACTCACGGCAGGCAATCGCCGAAAGCGACGGCGTGTTCGTCTGTTCCAACCCGCGAGTTCGATCGCGGCGTGGGTTGGTAACAGCGGCCGTCTGCGCGAGCTGCCTTTGCCGGCAAGAGACTCGCGCGTCGGGCAAGTCCCAAGGAACCGCGGAACGCCCTTTGCTTCGGGTTGGGTTTGTTACCCCGAACCTCGTGCTGGGCGGCGCGGAGTATTGGATCCTCGGACTGCTGAAGTATTGCGATCCGGCGCGAATCGCCTTCAGCGGCATGGTCGTCACGAACGCGGAGGCGTGCGACGCGGCGATTTGGCGTCAAGCCGCGAACTATGCCCCCATCTACGGCGGTCCGCTCAAAGAGCGAAATGAGACGCGGCATTCGGACAGCGGCGACGTGCGGCGCTTCGCCACCCTGTCCGAGGCGTTCGGCCGGCTGTGCGGCGATTCGGACGTAGTCGTCGCGTGGGGTGTGCCGAACCTGCCACGCTACCTTGATGGATTAGGGTTTGCCGGCCAGGTTGTGCTCGTTTCGCACGGCGCCGGCGAGTGGACCGAGTCGGTCCTCGAATCGAGCAAGCCCGCGGCGCACCGTCTCGTCGCCGTCTCGCGTGCCGCCGCCGAATCGTTCCACGTATCGGACGTTTCCGTCATCCACAACGGCGGAGACCACCAGCGCTGCCAAGTCACACTGCCGCGGGACCATGTGCGGCGCGCCTGGGGGGCGGGCGCCGACGAAAAGCTGGTCGGCTACGTGGGACGATTTTCCTGGGAAAAGAACCCGTTGGCGGCAGCGGTTGCGGCGCGGGAACTGGGTCCGCCGTTTCGCGCGGCCTACATCGGCGGTGGCTGGAAAGGAGAGGAAGTCAAAAGAGCGGTGCTAGGCGTGGCGCCCGATGCGATCTTCGTGCCTCCGCAATTTCAGATCGGAAACGCCCTCAACGCGCTCGACGTGCTGTTGCTGGCGAGTCCCAGCGAGGGTTTTTCGCTGGCTTTGACCGAAGCCTGACTTTGCGGACTTCCCGCCGTTGCGACTCGCGTTGGCGCCGTGCCGGAGCTTGAAGCGATTCACGGCCAACTCGTAACGCCGGTTCCCGTGCGCCCCTCGGCCGAGCAGCTTGCCGAGGCGGTGCGCCAAGCGCTTTCCTCCGAGAATCGGGTCGTCGTCGAGCGCGCGAAGCGCCTCGCGTGGGCGAACTACACGGCCCAGGCGATGGGCGATCGCTGGACGAAGTTTTTGACCGAAACGGCCTCGGCGGCGCGAGATCTCGCCGCGCTGCGGCCAATCGACGCCGCGCCCCTAGCGTGAGTCCGCCCGAATCTCTTTCCGGTATCCGAGAATCTCGAAGTCGTCACGGAAATATCGGTATACCGATTCAGCGAGCACGCTGTCGTAATAGCTCGGCCACGGCGCGTGGCTCGTGGCATTGCGGTGCGGAAGTGGCAATAAGCTCGACTTGAGCGGAGCGATCGGCGGCAGGTCGAGCACCCGTTCGATTCGTTCAAACGGCAACAGGAAATCAAGCATCGCGCCAGCTAACCACCACGCTTGACTTCTTGCGTAAAAGTCTGAGGCATTTGGCAGCCAAGCAAGGAAATCAGCGAAGCTAAGTTGCGGGACTGGCGGATTCTCAGTAGCCCCCGACCCAAGACGATGCCGCCATAGCGACACCGCGCGGCTGTACGGATTGCGAATCGACGCGAAGGCGAAAAACTCGCTGGCCTCGGCCGGCGGCCGCGCGTCGTGCTGGTCGCCGCTTTCCGGCCGCCAAGGCTGATCGCACAAAAGCGGCTGGCTCAGCCATTCGTGCAAGGATGTGCTGGCGGTCTTCGGTGGACCGAAATAAACAAATCGACGCAAGAACGAGACGATCATTTGCGTGTCAGGTTTGCGGCCGGCTACTCGTCCACCCGGCGATATTCGCCGTAGTTCTTTTCGCTAAGCGTTTTCAGAAACGTATCGAACAAATTGCCCTCGGGACCGACGCCGATGCCGATTGAATTGATCGTCACGCGGCGCGTATGGTTGAGCCGTGAGAGCACGTCGACGATCTCCGCCGGCTGAGTCACTTTGCCGCCGTGCGGCGCCCCGTCCGTCAGGAAATAAATCGCCTCGGCGTCCAGGTCCAAGGCCGCCTCCAAGGCGTCGTACGAGGCGGTCGCCCGTCCCAGGCCTTGCTGCTCAACGAATTGCACGGCTTTTTGCTTGTTCTCCGGCGAGGCGATCAGCAGCTTGCGCCGCCAGCGGAAAACGCGCTCGTTGAACGCGAGCACGTTGAAGGACACGCCTTCGGGCAGAGCGTTGATGGCGTCCATCAACTCACGCTTAGCCGTTTCGATCCGCCCGCCGCGCCGCATGCTGCCCGAGGTGTCGATCACGAACACGAGCCGCTCGGCGTAAATCGGAATGCCGTAATATTGCTGCGACATGCTCTGCGGCTTCGGCTTGGCGACGACGACCTTCTGGCCGCGCAGCGGGAACTGAAATCCCTCGCGATTCGCTTTCCACCATTCGAGCCAGGCCGCCGCATCGAGTTCGTGCTGCTCGCCGCTGATCGAGGTCAGATAGCGGGCGATATCGCCGCGGACTTCGCCTTGCAACTGGCCGAGCATGTCGATCAAGGCGTCGACCGCTTCGGGTTCCTGGACGTTCGTCAGCGCCAGCACGACCGAGCGCCGCACGGCGAATTCGTTTTCGAACAGCGGCAGCTTCGAGAGCTTCAACAACGTCGCCAGGCTGGTCGGGTCGCCCTGTTGGCCCAGCCCGTCGGCTAGCGTGACCAAGAGCAGCAAGCCCCCCTTGGGCTGTTTCGCCGCCTCTTCGAGCACCGCCTCGGCCTGTTTTTGCACGGACGGCGAGTCGGCGGCCAGCACCACGCCCAAAACCGCGCTGGCGCCGTCGCGCGGCATCCCTTTTTTCATGTCTTTCTTGATCGTGTCGAACAGGTAGTCGCAAACCTGTTCGTTGTTCTTGAATTCCAGCAGCGTCTCATAAGACGCTTTGCGGACTTCTTCGAACTTGCTGGTCAGGCCTTGCAAGACCAGGATTTTGGCCGCGTCCTCGCACGGATGTTCGGCCAGTTCGCGGACCGCTTCCAGCCGGGCCTCGGGCTTTTTGCCTTTGATCCGCTGCACGGCGGTGCGCTGCAAGTTGCCGGGCAGCCGCTCTTTATCGGCCGTTTTTGCCGCCGGTTTGCCGGACTCCTGTTCCTTGACCGAAGCTTCCTCCGCACCGGCAACCGCGGGCTGCTCGCGAGACTGCGCCTGCAGCGAAGCGCCGCAAAGCCAACCCGCCCAAGCGGCCAGAACGATTCCTGCCCACGACGCACGAGAACGCAAGCGGAAATGCACGGGCCACCTTCCTGTTCGCGAACGGCCCGCGATTGGGCACGGCGAAAAGCGAGGTGAACGTGCCGGGCGCAGGGCGAAGTTTGACGCGACTCAGTTCATTGTTCAGCCCGCTGCCAGAAGTGTCAACGCTCTGAACGACTTTGCCCTACGGCTCTTTCGCCATGCTAAAACGACTGCCCGCGGCCAGGGTGGCTGGCGGCAGAGCCTAGGCGGCGCCCCAGCGAACTGGGCCTTCGCCCAGGCTCAGACCCAGCCACCCCGTCGCTTGGAAAGGCATCGACTTGCGGCTGACAGAGCGCTAACCGACCTGCGCCAGCACGTAAGGTCCCTTGGGAATCACGGCGATGGTCGCCTGCTCGCCATATTCGGCCAGCGAATCGGCCACGGCGGCCTCGACGCTCGGGGCGCTCTCGACGAACAGCCGATTGAGCGTTGCGGCGGGCACGCCGTCGCTGACCATCTTCACCTTCGCCTTGCGGCGCACTTTGGCCAGCTCTTCGAGCTGCCATTGGTCCATCTTGAAGTACGTCTTGCCCAAGATCCGTTCGACGAACGCGTCGAGATTTGCGTGCTCGGCGAAGAGCTGCTCGAACTCAGGGCTGCCGATCCCCTCGCTCAAACTGGCCGCCAGCACGATCGTGCCCCCCTGTTTGACGATCGGCAGCGCGCCGGTCATGCCCTTGACCGACTGATAGAAGGTGGTATCGAGCGGATAGCCGGCCGAACAGGTGACCACCACGTCGACCGGTTCGGGCACGAGATCGGTCACCACGCCGCGTACGAAAGCCACCCCTTCTTCGAACGCCTCGATCAGGTCGCCGGCCACGAAGCACAACGGGCGGCGTTCGGCGTCGATCACCACGTTGACGATAAAGTCGCCGCCGGCGCGGCGGGCGATCCAGGTGTTTTCCTCGTGTACCGGATTGCCCGCCAGAATGCCGCAGTCGGCGTTGGGGTGCTCCAAGAAGTCGGGGCCATGCCAGACTTTGACGGTTTCCAAGGCGGCGATGCCTGGGCAAATCAGCTTGCGGCCGCCGGAAAAACCGGCCATCAGATGCGGCTCGATCAGGCCGATCGAAATCTTCAGGTCGGCCTCAACGTACCGCCGGTCGAGCCAGATCGGCACGCCGCGCGGGCTGTCGCCCAGATAAACGTGTTCGTCGAGCGCTTTGCCGTGGTGATTTTCGATCCGGTAGTTTTCATAGATCTGCCGGCCGACGATCTCGATCAGCTCGTCGCCCTCGTTGGGGCGGTGCAAGCCGGTAGCCACGAGAATCGCGATCTGCTCGCGCGGCAAGCCGGCGGCTTCGAGCGTCGCCAGCAGCGGCGGCAGAATCAACTCGTTAGGCACGGGCCGCGTGACGTCGCAGATCAGAATGCAGGCATTCCGGCGGCCGCGAGCCAGTTCGGCTAGCGGCGCGGCGCCCGTTGGCCGAGCGAGCCGCTCGGCCAACACAGCCTCGGGATCGGGCAAAGGAGCCGCGTCCTTGTAAGCCAGCGAGCGCACGACGCGGTCGCCCGGCAGATCGATCTCCAACCCCGTGCGGCCGTATTCCAGGCGGAAGCGCATAGCGGCCTTTCACTCCCGGCGAGCAACTTACTTCTTGCCCGCAGCAGCCTTGGCGCCGCCCTTGCCGGCGGCTTCGCCTTCGCCCTCTTCCTTGGCCTTCTTCTTTTTCTTCATCGAGAGCTTGTAGACGCGCACTTTGGGAAGCCCCAAGGGGCTTTGGCCGTCGCTCCACTTATCCGAGCTTTGCAACCGCACGATCCGCTCGGCTCGCGACAAGACGCTGCGCGAGCGCACCAAACCGGCGGAAATCCGCAAGCTTCTATCCATCGTCATAGCGTGAATTCTCCCGTCCAACCGGAAATCGGCCCAGCGCGCCGTAGTGAATCCGGTAGTATACCTAAGAGGCGTTTGCCTCTCAAGGGCGGGCGATTAGAGAAACGCGTCGAGCACTTCTTGCGGCGCCGGACCGTAGGCCGTCGGTTCCATCGAGCAGCTTGCGCGGCCCTGGCTCAGACTGCGAATGGCGCTGGAGTAGCCGAAGAGATTCGCCAGCGGCGCTTCGGCCTTGATCACCGTGTTGCGACCGCGGGCTTGAGTCTCGGTGATGATGGCGCGGCGTTGCTGCAAATCGCTGACGATGTCGCCCAAGCTTTCCTCGGGCGTGGTGATGTCGAGCTTCATGATCGGCTCGAGCAGCACGATGCCGGCCTGCTGCAACGCCTTGCGAAAAGCGTCGGCCGCGGCGCGACGAAAGGCGATTTCGTTGGAATCTTCGCGCGCCTCGCCGCCGAGCACAGTGACTTTGGCCTTCAGCAGCGGAAAGCCCAGCGAACCGCCGCCGTGCGACTCTTCGCTCAAGGCGTCGAGCACGGCCTGCAAGAAGTTCGGCGGAATGCCCTCGGTCGAGCCGGGGACGACCGCCACGGGTCGGTCGCCGGCATCGTACGGCTCCAGGCGGATTTTGACCCGCGCGAAGAGCGTCTGGCCTGCGGCTTGCTGATTGCACTCGCCCGTCGCTTCGACGCGCTGCTTGACCGTTTCGCGATAGCTGACCCGCGGCTTGTGAACGCGGACGTTGAGGCGAAAGTCGCGCAGCAGCCGGTGCTTGATGACCTCCAGGTGCAATTCGCCCATGCCGCTGATCAGCGTCTGGCCGGTCTCTTCGCTGGTCATGGCTCGAAACGTGGGGTCTTGCCGCTTGAGCATGTCGAGGGCTTCGGCCAGCTTTTTGCGCTCGGCCGAACTCTCGGGCTCGATGGCCATCGAGATCACCGTTTCCGGAAACTGAATCGTCTCCAGCAGAATCGGTTGCTTCACGTCGCAGAGCGTGTCGCCGGTGATCGAATGCCGCAAGCCGATAATGCCCACGATATCGCCCGCTTCGACGCAATCGACTTGCTCTTTGCGACTGGCTTGGACGTGCCAGAGCTGGCTGACGTTCTCTTTCTTGTCTTTGCCCGGATTATAGGCGCGCGTGTTGGCGTTCAGGGTTCCCGAATAGACCCGCACGTAGTGCAAGTCGCCGTGGCGCTCGGCTTGAATTTTGAACACCAGCCCGCAAAACGGCTCGCTGGGATCGGGTTTTCTGAGGAGTTTCTTCTCGAGTTTCGCCGGATCGACGCCTTCGACCGGCGGCCGGTCGGCGGGACTAGGCAGGTAATAGGCCACCGCATCGAGCAGCGGCTGCACGCCGATATGATCGAGGGCCGATCCGCACAGCACCGGCACGATGAGTTGATGTACGGTCGCTTCGCGCAGTACCTTGCGAACCAACTCCGCCGGCGCCGGGGCTTCCGCCAGAGCCAGTTCCATTAACTCGTTGCTATAGTCGTAAAGCTTCTCCAGCATCTGGTCGCGCCAGAGCTTGGCTTCGTCGACCAGGTCGTCGGGAATCGGCTGCTCGACGACCTCGGCGCCCAGACTCTCGGGCTTGAAAGAGAGCAATTGCATGCTCACCAGATCGATCACCCCGCGGAAGGCGCCGGGCATGTGCGGCGGACCGACGCCGACGGGCAGTTGGACGGCCACCGGATTGGCCTCCAGGCGATCGCGGATTTCGTCGAGCACGGCGTAGAAATCGGCGCCTTCGCGGTCCATCTTGTTGATGAACGCGATCCGCGGCACATGATACTTGTTCGCCTGACGCCAGACCGTTTCGCTCTGCGCCTCGACCCCTTCGCGGGCGCTGAACACCACGACTCCGCCGTCCAGCACCCGCAGGCTGCGCTCGACTTCAGCGGTGAAATCGACGTGGCCCGGCGTATCGATCAGGTTGACCGTCACGCCCTTCCAATCGAAGGTCACGCTGGCCGAATAGATCGTGATGCCGCGTTGCTGCTCTTCCGGATCGAAGTCGGTTTCGGTCGTTCCCTTATCGACTTCGCCCATCCGGTGCGTGGCGCCGGCATAATACAGCATTCGCTCCGTGACGGTCGTCTTGCCCGCGTCAATGTGGGCGATGACGCCGATATTGCGAATGGTCTTCAGTTCGCGAGGCATGGCTACCAGGCGAAGTGCGCGAATGCCTTGTTGGCGTCGGCCATGCGGTGGACGTTTTCGCGCTTGGTGACGGCCACGCCTTCGCGGTTGTAGGCGGCGATAATTTCGTCGGCCAACTTCTGATGCGTGGCGCGGCCTTTCTTCTCGCGAACGGCGGCCAGGAGCCAGCGAATCGCCAGCGATTGCTGGCGATTGCGGTTGACCTGCATCGGCACCTGATAGGCGGCGCCGCCGACGCGCTTGGAACGGACCTCGACCTCGGGCTTGACGTTGTTCACCGCGGTGGTGAACACTTCGATGGGTTCGACGTCCTTGATCTTGTCTTTGACGATGTCCAAGGCGTCATAGAACACGCCCTGGGCGGTGCTCTTTTTGCCGTCGTGCATCAGGCAATTGATGAACTTGCTGGCCAGCAGCGAACCGTAGCGGGGATCCGGAGCGAGCGTCTCGCGGCTGGCGGTAATGCGACCCATGCTAGTTTTCCTCTTGATCGAGCGGCGCCGAGGCGCCGGGTTTTATGTCATAGCTCCGGGCGCCGCCGCCCGGCTGTGTTATCTGTAGTTTTCGTCAAACGCGGCCGGCCGACGGCGCAGCCCCCAGACGCGCTCGAGCCTCTGCCCGTCGATCGGCGTTATGCCTTCTTGGCGCCGTACAGACTGCGAGACTGCTTGCGGCCGTCGACGCCCAATGTGTCGAGCGCGCCGCGCACCACGTGGTAGCGCACACCCGGTAAGTCTCGCACGCGGCCGCCGCGTACCAGCACGATCGAGTGTTCTTGCAAGCTATGCCCTTCGCCGGGAATGTAAACCGTGACTTCCTTGCCGTTGGAGAGCCGCACGCGGGCGATCTTCCGCAGCGCGGAGTTCGGCTTCTTGGGAGTCATCGTCTTGACTTGCAGGCACACGCCGCGCTTCTGCGGACATTTGTCCAACACCGGCGACTTGCTGAACTTGCGCGGCGGACGGCGGTTTTTCTTGACCAATTGATTGATCGTGGGCATCGATCGCTTTCTTTTCCGTACTTGCTTATTTCTTGCAGCCGCCGGTTCGGGCAGCCTGCTAGCGACAACAATGGGAGAACTTATCAGCCTATCGCCTCGTCTCGCCTTGTCAAGCCGACGTTCTTACTCGTCGTCGGCGCCGCCCAAGAGGGCTTCCAAACTGCCGGCCGAGGCGCCGGTCGAAGTCGGCTTTACTTCCTCCGCGGCGTGGCCGCCATTGGCTTCCTCGCCGCCCTGGAGCAGCGGGAAGGCCTTGGTCAGCACGCGGTCCTTTTCATGCGCCAGATCCAACAGAGCTTGCGGTCGGATTCGAACTTCCGACTCCTGGTACGTATGGAATCCGGTGCCCGCAGGCACCAGGTGCCCCAAGATCACGTTTTCCTTGAGACCGACCAAACGGTCGATCTTGCCCGCCAAGGCTGCTTCGGTAAGCACCTTGGTCGTTTCCTGGAAGCTGGCCGCTGAAATAAAGCTGGCGCTTTGCACCGAGGCTTTGGTGATGCCGAGCAACTGCGTGCTGGCCGTGGCCGGCCGCGGCTTGCCGCCCTTGGACGCCTCCCCGCCCAAGGCTTCGATCTGGGCGTTGACCTGCTCCAAGGCGTCCTTGGGCACGATCGAACCCTCGGCGAAATCGCTGTCGCCCTTCTCGGTGATGCGGACGCAGCCGGTCAGCTTTTGGTTGACGGCCCGGAATTCGAACTTGTCCATCACGCTGCCTGGCAGCAAGCCGGTATCGCCGACGCTCTCGATGCGCACCTTTCGCAGCATCTGGGAGACGATGATCTCGATGTGCTTGTCGTCGATCTCGACCCGCTGGCTGCGATACACGTTCTGGATTTCGCGCACCAGATAGTGCTGCACGGCTTCTTCGCCGGAAATACGGAGAATATCGTGCGGGACCAGCGGCCCGTCGACCAGCGCCTCGCCTGCCCGCACGAAATCGCTGGCGTGCACGCGCAAGTGCTTGCCGTGCGAAACAAGATGTTCGCGTTCGATGCCGCTTTCGCTGCGGACGATAATCGTCCGCTTTCCGCGCCGCTTTTCGCCGAGCAATTCGACGACTCCGTCGATCTCGGCGATCACGGCCGGATCCTTCGGCTTGCGGGCCTCGAAGATTTCCGTCACGCGAGGCAAACCGCCGGTGATGTCCTGCGTTCCCGACACTTCGCGAGGCGTCTTGGCCAACAGCGTACCGGCCGAAACCTGGTCGCCTTCGGCCACTTCAATGTGAGCCTTCTCGGGCAAGTAGTAGAAGTCCAAGATCTTGCCGCCGGCGTCTTCCAGGATGACCTGCGGATGCAAGTCGCCCTTGTGCTCCATGATCAGCTTGCGGACGTGACCGCTGGGATCCTTTTCGGAGCGCATCGTCTCGCCTTCGATCACGTCTTCATAACGCACTTTGCCGCCGACTTCCGCCAGGATGGGAATGCTATGCGGATCCCACTGGCAGAGCACGGCGCCAGTCGCGACTTCATGGTTTTCATCGACTTGCAACTGGGCGCCGGCGGGAATTTCGTACTTCTCCAGTTCGCGTCCTTTGGGATCGACCAAAGAGATTTCGCCGTTGCGGGTAAGCACGACATGCTGCCCTTGGTCGTTGCGGACCACCTTAAGCCGGGTGAATTTTGCCACGCCGGACTTTTTGGCGCGGATTTCGCTGACCTCGACGTGCCGCGACGCAGTGCCGCCGATGTGGAACGTTCGCATCGTCAACTGCGTGCCCGGTTCGCCGATGCTCTGGGCCGCGATGATGCCCACGGCCATCCCTTCTTCGACGAGCGAACCGGTCGAAAGATCCATGCCGTAGCAGCAGCGGCAAACGCCCAGCGCCGCATCGCAAGTCATCGGGCTGCGGACCTGGATCTTTTCCAGGCCCAGCTCTTCGATGCGCCTCGCGATGTCGAGCGTGATCATCTCATTCTCGGCGACGATCGTTTCGTCGGTGATCGGATTGACGATGTTCGCCCGGCTGACGCGACCGCGAATCGAATCGGCCAACCGCACTTCGACCTTTTCGCCGCGATAGATCACGCCCTTGGTGATGCCCTGCGTGGTGCCGCAGTCGTGCAAGGTGATCACGACGTTCTGCGCCACGTCGGCCAGCTTGCGCGTCAGGTAGCCCGAGTCGGCCGTCTTCAAGGCCGTGTCGGCCAAGCCCTTGCGGGCGCCGTGCGTGGAGCTGAAATACTCCAGCACCGAGAGACCTTCGCGGAAGTTGGCCTTGATCGGCGTTTCGATGATCTTGCCCGAGGGCTTGGCCATCAAACCGCGCATGCCGGCCAATTGGCGAATCTGTTCGACGCCGCCGCGGGCGCCGGAGTGCGCCATGAGGTAAATCGGATTCACGTAGCCGGGTTTGCGATGGTCGTTTTCCAACTCGCCCATCATTTCGGTCGTGATTCGTTCGCGAGCGTGCGTCCAGGCGTCGAGCACCTGGTTATAACGCTCGACCTCGGTAATCACGCCGCGTTGATAAAGTTTCTGGAACTTGAGCACCGTCTTTTCGGCATCGGCGATGATCCGCTGCTTGCTGGGCGGCGTGATCAGGTCGTCCGTAGCGAACGACAGGCCGCTGCGAGTGCTCTCGCGGAAGCCCATCTTGTTCATGTTGTCGAGCAAGTCGATCGTGGCGCGGCGACCCAGAATGGCGTAGCAATCCGAGATCACCTTGGCCAGCTCGCTATTGCGCATCGGCAAGTTGTAGAACGGCATGCCGTCGGGCAACCCGTCGTTGAACATGACGCGACCGACGGTCGTTTCGATGATCGCGCCGGCTTTCGATTCGCGATCGCCGTCGCCCTTCAATCGCCGCGAGGGCGGCAGCTTGACGCGAATCCGCGCGTGCGTGTCGACCTTGCCAAGCGCATAAGCCAAGTGTACTTCGGCCATCGAACTGAAGACCATGCCTTCGCCCTTGCGGTCGGGCAGGCTCATCGTCATGTAGTAGCAGCCCATCACCACATCCTGCGAAGGACTGATGATCGGCGCGCCATTGGCCGGGCTGAAGATGTTGTTGGTCGACATCATCAGCGTGTGCGCCTCGACCTGGGCTTCGATCGACAGCGGCAGGTGGACGGCCATCTGGTCGCCGTCGAAGTCGGCGTTGAAACCCTTGCAGACCAGCGGGTGCAGCTTGATGGCGTTGCCTTCGACCAACGTCGGCTCGAAGGCCTGAATGCCCATGCGGTGCAGCGTCGGAGCGCGATTCAACAACACCGGGTGGTTGCGAATCACCTCTTCGAGAATATCCCAGACCTCTTCGTCTTTCCGCTCGAGCATCTTCTTGGCGCTCTTGATCGTGTCGGCGTGGCCGAGTTCCTTGAGACGCCGGATGATGAACGGCTGGAACAACTCCAGGGCGATCTTCTTGGGCAAGCCGCACTGGTGCAACCGCAGGTAGGGGCCGACCACGATCACGCTGCGGGCCGAGTAATCGACGCGCTTGCCGAGCAGGTTCTCGCGGAAGCGGCCCTGCTTGCCCTTGATCATGTCGGTCAGCGACTTCAGCGGGCGGTTGCTGCTGCCCAACACAGGGCGCTTGCAACGGTTATTGTCGAACAGCGCGTCGACCGATTGTTGCAGCATCCGCTTTTCGTTGCGGATGATGACTTCGGGGGCGTTCAAGTCGACCAGCTTCTTCAGCCGGTTGTTGCGGTTGATGATCCGGCGATACAAGTCGTTCAAGTCGCTGGTGGCGAAATTGCCTGAGTCCAACAGCACCAGCGGGCGCAAGTCGGGCGGGATCACCGGGATCACGTCCAGCACCATCCACTCGGGCTTGTTGTCGCTGTCGCGGATCGATTCGACGATCTTCAGCCGGTTGATCAGGTCCTTTTGCTTTTGCTTCGAACCGGTTTCAGCCAGTTGCTTGCGCAAGTCGACCGAGAGTTGCACCAGATCGAGGTTGGACAGCAGCTTGCGGACCGCTTCGGCGCCCATGTCGGCTTCGAAGCCGCCTTCGCCGTACTGTTCGCGCGCTGCCCGGTATTCCTCTTCGGTGAGCAGTTGCTGCCGCTTGAGCGGAGTGTCTTTGTTGTCGATGACCACGTAATCCTGGAAGTAGATCACCTTTTCCAGGCTGGTGGTCTTCATGTCGAGCAAGTTGCCCAGCCGACTGGGCATGGCCTTGAAGAACCAAATGTGCACGACCGGCGCGGCCAATTCGATATGGCCCATCCGCTTGCGGCGGACGCGGCTGTGCGTGACCTTGACGCCGCAGCGGTCGCAGATCATGCCCTTGTACTTCATGCCGCGGTACTTGCCGCAGGAGCACTCCCAGTCCTTCTCGGGGCCAAAGATGCGCTCGCAGAACAGCCCGTCTTTTTCCGGACGGTAAGTCCGGTAGTTGATCGTCTCCGGCTTCTTGACCTCGCCAAACGACCAACTGCGGATGTCGTGCGGGCGAGCGAGGCTGATCTTCACGGACGCGTAGTCGTTGATCCGATCGTAAGAGCTTTCTACGGTACTCACTAGCGATGCTCCTTATCGGGGGCGCCTTGCGGCGGATGGGGTCGTCTTCGTTGTATAGGTTCGGCTACTGGCGATCGAGCGAAAACGGAGAAATGCGAATTACACTCGCCGCTTCTCCAGTTGCATGTTCAATCCCAGGCCGCGAATTTCGTTGGTCAACACGTCGAAGCTCGCCGGCGTGCCGGCCTCCAACGTATTTTCGCCTTTTACCATCGATTCGTAAATCTTGGTCCGGCCCTCGACGTCGTCGCTCTTGACGGTCAACAACTCTTGCAAGATGTAAGCCGCTCCATAAGCCTCGAGCGCCCAGACTTCCATTTCCCCGAATCGCTGGCCGCCGAAACGCGCTTTGCCGCCCAACGGCTGCTGCGTGATCAGCGAATAGGGGCCGGTCGAGCGCGCGTGGACCTTGTCGTCGACCAGATGGTGCAGCTTGAGCATGTAGATGTAGCCGACCGTCGTTTCCTGTTCGAGCGCTACGCCCGTGCGGCCGTCGTACAACTGGGCCTTGCCATGCGTGGGCAACCCGGCGTCTTCCAGGCACTTGCGGATCGTCTCTTCGGTGGCGCCGTCGAAGACGGGCGTAATCGCCTGAAAGCCGAGCTTGGCGCCGGCCCAGCCGAGGTGCGTCTCGAGAATCTGGCCCACGTTCATGCGGCTAGGCACGCCCAGCGGGTTCAGCATGATCTGCAACGGCGTGCCGTCCGCCAGGAAGGGCATGTCCTCTTGCGGCAGAATCTTGGCGATCACGCCCTTGTTGCCGTGTCGACCGGCCATCTTGTCGCCGACCGAAATCACGCGCTTGGCCGCGACGTAGACCTTGACCATTTGCAACACGCCGCTGCGCAGCTCGTCGCCGCGTTTCATCGAATTCAAGCGGCGGTCGCGTTCGTCGATGGTCGCCTCGACGGCCGGCCAACCCGTCTTCCAGGCCTTTTCCACGTCGGCCTTGCGCTGCGGGCTGCGGATGTCGAGCGTTTCGATCTTGAATCGTTGAGCCTGCTCGGCGACGTACTTGTGCTCTTGGTCTCGAACCAGCGCGTTGCCGTCTTCGTCGGTCAGGGGGCGCTGCAGGATGCCTTCGATTTCTTCGACGAGCGCGCCGAACGCCGCTGCGATCTTGGCGTTGCCATCGGCTTCGACGTCCTTGAGCTGTTTCTCGAACGCCTTCCGCTCCTCTTCCGACAAGCTGAGCCGGCGCGAGAACTTCTGCGTGTCGATCACGATGCCTTCCACGCCCGAGGGAACTTCGAGCGAGTCGTTCTTTACGTCTTCGCCGGCCCGGCCGAATATGGCGTGCAGCAGCTTTTCTTCCGGCGTCAGTTCGGTCTTGCTCTTTGGCGAAACCTTGCCCACCAGAATGTCGCCCGGTCGCACGAAGGTGCCGATCTGCACGATGCCGCCTTCGTCGAGATTGCGCAACGCCTTTTCGCTGACATTGGGAATGTCGCGGGTGAATTCCTCGCGGCCGAGTTTGGTCTCGCGGATTTCGATGTCGAATTCTTCGATGTGGATCGACGTGTAGGTGTCGTCCTTGACCAACTCTTCGCTGATGATGATCGCGTCTTCGAAATTGAAGCCGTCCCAGGCCATGAAGCCGACTAGCACGTTGCGGCCCAGCGCCAATTCGCCCTTGTAGGTGGCGGCGCCGTCGGCGATCACCTCGCCCTTTTCGACCTTCTGCCCCAGGCTGACGATCGGCTTCTGGTTCTGGCAGGTCCGCTCGTTGAGGCCGACGTATTTGCGCAGCACATACGTCTCGTCGCCGATCGCGATCTTCTCGGCGTCGACGTAAGCGACCGTGCCTTTCTTGCGAGCGCGAACCAACATGCCCGAGTTCTGGGCCACGTCGCGTTCCATGCCGGTGGCCACGATCGGCGGCTCGGTGACCAACAGCGGCACGGCTTGCCGCTGCATGTTGGAACCCATCAACGCGCGGTTGGCGTCGTCGTGTTCCAGGAAGGGAATTAACCCCGCCGAGACGCCCACCATTTGGCTGGGCGCCACGTCCATGTATTGAATCTTGTCGATCGGCGCCAACTCGAAGTCGGCCCGATAGCGGGCGATGATGTTGTCGCCTTGCGAGCCGCCTTGCAGCTTGCCGTCCTGGAACGGGCTGTCGGCCGGCGCCAGGTAAGCCTCGCTTTCCTGATCGGCCCGCAACCAGACGACCTCGTCGCTCAGCTTCCCCTTGACGACCTTGCGATAGGGGGTGACCAGGAAGCCGTATTCGTCCACGCCCGCGTAGATGGCCAGACTGGAGATCAAGCCGATGTTCGTGCCTTCCGGCGTCTCGATCGGGCAAATGCGGCCGTAGTGCGAGATATGCACGTCGCGAACTTCGAAACCGGCCCGCTTGCGGTTCAAGCCGCCCGGGCCGAGCGCCGAGAGCCGCCGCTCGTGCGTGAGCATCGAAAGCGGATTCGTCTGGTCGACCACCTGCGACAACTCGCCGCGGCCGAAGAAGTATTCGATGGCCGCAGAAATGCTCTTGGGGTTAATCAAGCTGCGGGGCGTCATGTCCTCGATATCTTTGAGGCTCATCCGCTCCTGCACTGTGCGCCGGAGCTTCAAGAATCCCTTGCGCAGTTCGTCGCAACCCAGCTCGTCGATCGTCCGCAAACGCCGATTGCCCAAGTGATCGATGTCGTCGATCTCGACCGAGGGCTCGTCGGCGCGCAGCCCGAGCAGATACTTGATGGCGGCAATCATGTCATCCGGACGCAACGTCATTTCGCTTTCGGCGATATTCAAGCCGAGCTTGCGATTGATGCGGAAGCGGCCGACCTTGCCCAATCGATAACGATTCGTATCGAAGAACTTCTCATGGAAGAGCGCCCGCGCCTTCTCCAACTGCGGCGGATTGCCCGGCC
The DNA here is from genome assembly GCA_035532215.1 of Pirellulales bacterium. Taxonomy (GTDB): domain Bacteria; phylum Planctomycetota; class Planctomycetia; order Pirellulales; family JAICIG01; genus JAICIG01. Next base: position 59,422 of record DATKRK010000384.1, read on the forward strand.
GCAAACGCTGATAGATCTTCAACAGCGCTTCTTCGTGACTGCCGGTGGCGTCTTCCTGCAAGCTGTTGAAAATCAGGGAGTCTTTGACGTCGGCCATGACTTCGACGGAAGTCAACCCCGAGGTGCAAATCAATTCCGCGGAGTTCTTGGTGATCTTCTGGCCGGTTTCGAGAATGATCTCGCCCGCCTTGTCGCTGTCGGCCGGATAGACGACGTCGCCGACCGCGATCTTGCCTTCGATCTTCGCGGCGCTGCGGCCGTCGACGATTTTCTCGTGCGCGGTCTCGTAGAAACAGCGGATCAGGTCGACGTTCTGGCTGTATTTCGGATCCATCGCCCGCAACAGCGTCAGCGCCGAGAACTTGCCGCTTTGGTCGATGCGGACCGTGAGCACGTCCTTTTTGCTCACGTTCAGTTCGATCCAACTGCCGCGCTCGGGGATGATGCGGCAACTGTGCAGCTTGCGCTCGGTGCCTTCCATCTCGCTGACGAAGTCGACGCCAGGGCTGCGGTGCAACTGGCTCACCACGACGCGCTCGGCGCCGTTGATGATGAATTCGCCGCCGCCCAGCATGATCGGCATGTCGCCGAGATAGACTTCTTCCTCGATCGGCTGCTCTTTGGTCAGCCGCAGCCAGACCTTGAACGGGCGGCCGTACGTCAGCCGCAACTGGCGGCATTCGTCGGGTTCGTAGCGAGGCTTGCCCAACTCGTAACGGACGTACTGCAGTTGCAGCGTCTTGTCGTAGCTCTCGATCGGGAAGATCTCGCGCAGTACGCCTTCGATGCCTTGATCTTTGCGATTCTCGGGCGGAACGTCGAGTTGCAGGAAGGCTTCGTAGCTGCGAGTCTGAATTTCGGTCAGATCGGGAATGCTCTGGTGCTTTTGAATCGTGCCGAAGCGGCGGACTTCCTGAGGGCGGAGACGTCGTTCTGCCGAGGTGGCCATAGGGGATCGTACTCCTTTAGAGTTCGACGTAGTGCAAGACTTCGATGTGCAAGACTTCGATATCGGCGCAAGCCCGGCGCGCGGCGCCAACGCACCGCGAGCGCCTAGGCTGTTCCGAATGCCTGCGATGAAAAGACCAAGTTGCGTCCTACTTGATGGAAACCGTGGCGCCGGCTTCTTCCAGTTCCTTTTTGAGTTTCTCGGCGTCTTCCTTGGAGATGCCTTCCTTGACCTTGCTGGGCACGCCTTCGACCAGGTCCTTGGCTTCCTTCAGGCCGAGGCCCGTCGCCGCGCGGACGACCTTGATCACGCCGATCTTCTTGTCGCCGAAACCTTCCAGCACGACGTCGAATTCGGTCTTCTCGGCGGCCGCCTCGGGGGCGGGGCCGCTCATGGGGCCAGCCATCATCACGGCGCCGCCGGCGGCCGGCTTGATGCCGTGCTCGTTTTCGAGGTAATCGCTCAACTCCTTGGCCTGCTTGAGCGTCAGGCCGACGATCTTGTCGCCCAGCTCTTTGGTGGCGGCGGAGTATTCCATGGTGGCTGCATCGGTCGACATGAAACTTGTTCCTTTCTGTCTGCTTGGGGGCGCCGGCAACGACCACGTCGGCCGAACGCTTGTTACTGGGTCTACTAGTTTCGCTGTTTGTTGAAATATCCCCGGCTGGCCGGAGAAGTTTGCCCCTGAATTTGCTGCATCGCCCGCTCGATCAACCTGCTGCCGCTTCCGGCGCTGCGGCGTCTGGCGCTGCCGCGTCTGGCGCTGCCGCGTCCTCCGAAGATTCCCCTTCGGACTTTTGCTTGATCTGGCTCGCCAAGGCGCCTCCCGCGCTCTTCAACTGGCTGACCAGGTTGGCGCCCGGGCTGAGGATCTGCCCGAGCAGAATGCTAAGCTGTTCCTGGCGGCTGGGCCATTTGCTGACCTGCTTGACCTGATCGGCCGACAAGCGGCCGCCGTCCATCACTCCGCCGCGAGGTTCCAACAGGGCGAATTCCTTGTCTTCGCTCAGGCGAACGACCTCTTTCGCCAGCGAAACGACGTCTTCGCTGCCCCAGACCAGCGCCAGCGACCCTTCCATCTCCTCGAACGCTGCGGCCAGCGGCGTGCCTTCGGCGGCGCGGCGAGCGAGGCTGTTCTTGATCATCAACAGCTTGATGTTCTTGCCGCGAAGTTCCGTGCGCAGACGGCTGTTCTTGTTGGCGTCCATCCCTGCGATGCTCACCAACAGCGCGTGTTCCACGCCGGTCAGACGATTTCGCAGTTCGTCGGTAATCAAATTCTTGACGTACTTGCTCATGGTAGCGGCTTATTTTCAGGCTATTTACGGTTGCAATTGCGGCGAACGCGGATTGACGCCGCGGCTCTTCGTTATTTGGACGTTGATCGGTCGTTTCGACTTTGCCGGGCGGGCTAGGCGGCGATACGAATGCCCGGGCTCATCGTGGCGGAAATCGTAATGCCCTTGAGGTAATGCCCCTTCACGCTGTTGGGCTTCATGTTCTGAACGTGGTTGACGAAGGCGTTGATGTTGTCGACCAGCTTGGCGGCGTCGAAACTCAGCTTGCCGACGGCCGCGTGAACGATGCCGCCCGCGTCGTTGCGGAACTCCACCTTACCCGCCTTATACTCTTTGACTGTTTTCGCCACTTCGGGAGTGACCGTTCCGGCGCGCGGCGACGGCATCAACCCGCGCGGCCCGAGCACGCGACCCAGCGGCCCGACGAGCCCCATCATGTCGGGCGCCGCGATGCAGACATCGAAATCGGTCCAGCCATCCTTGATCTTCTTCGCCAGATCGTCGGTTCCGACTTCATCGGCGCCGGCCGCTTTGGCTTGCTCGGCCAGGTCGCCTTTAGCGAATACCACGACCCGCAATGATTTGCCGATGCCGTGCGGCAGCACGATCGAGCCGCGGACGAGTTGATCGGCCTGTTTGGCGTCGATCCCCAACCGAACGGCGACTTCCACCGACTGGTCGAACTTCGTGGTGTTGAACTGCTTCAACAGAGTCACCGCCTGATCCAACGGCATGAGTTCGCCCGTGGGATGCTTGGCTACGAGAGTCTTCATGCGCTTCGATTGCTTCGCCATCTGTCGCTTACCGAGTTTGCTTGCGGATTTAGTTGCTCTTGTTTCGCTCGAAATCTTACGGGCAGACCGGGCAGGAATCGCCCGTGTTCGCTTTCGCTACTTTCAGCCCTCGACCACCAGCCCCATGCTGCGGGCGGTGCCTTCGATCATTCGCTTGGCGTGCGCCATGTCGCGTGCGTTTAAATCGGCCAACTTTTGCTTGACGATGTCTTCGATCTGGGCCGAGGTCACCTTGCCGACCTTTTCGCGATTCGGCACGCCCGAGCCCTTGGCGATGCTGGCCGCCTGCTTCAACAGCGCGGCCGCCGGCGGGCTTTTGGTGACGAAGTCAAAGCTGCGATCGTTGTAAACGCTGACGACCACCGGGATCGGCATGCCGCCGGCTTCTCGCGTGCGTTCGTTGAACTGCATCACGAACTGGCCGAGGTTCACGCCGAACCGGCCGAGCGCGGTGCCGACCGGCGGGGCGGGGGTGGCTTGGCCGCCGGGAACCTGAAATTTGACCTGTGCTACAAGTTGCTTTGCCATGTATCTTTCGCCGGACTATCTGTTGAAAACCGCTCGCTGTTTAGAGCGGCTCGATCTGCCAATATTCCAATTCCACGGGCGTTGAGCGGCCGAAAATATTGATCATTACCGTCACGCGGCCGTTCGCGCGATCGATCGCGTCCACGTCCCCCTCGAAGTTCTCGAAGGTGCCTTCTTTAATCTTCACGCGGTCGCCCGAGTTGAATCCGATCTGCAACGGCGGCGCCTCGTCGGTCGGCCCCTCGGCCTTGGCGACGATTTTGTTGACGTCGTGCGGTTGCATGGGCGTCGGCTTGCCGCCGGAACCCGTGAAGTCGCCGATACCGGGCGTTTCGCGAACCAAAAACCACGTATCTTCGTTCAATTCCATGTGAACGACGATATAGCCCGGATAAAGCTTGCGCTTGACCACCCGCTTCTTGCCGTTTTTGAACTCGGAGACCATTTCGATCGGCACGATAATCTCATCGAAATAGTCTTGGAGTCCGGCGACGGCGATTCGCCGCTGCAACGCATCGCGAATCGAGTCCTCGCGATTGCTTTGCACTTTCAAGATGTACCATTGCTTCTCGCTCGAAGCCCCGCCTTCCGGCTGTTCCGGCGAATCAGACGGCGACTGAGGGGCACGACCTCCACCGGCCGAATTGCCTCCACCGGCCGAATTGACGGCGGGCGACGACTGATCCGCTTCGGTCGTTGCCCGAATCTCCGCTTGGGGCGCCGACGCGGCCCCCTCTGCGGCCGGCGCATCGCCCACATCCGCGGTCGAATTGTCTGGTTCGTCAATCACGCCAAATACCTCGCCAAAAGAGCCGGCGCTAAGGGCCGCCCGTGCCGACTTCAACCGCCCCCTTGGAGCACGCCCAGCATGGTCAATAAGAACTGCCACAACAGATCGTATGCGTAGAGCGTGCCTGCCAGACCGAACATCGTAACCATGACCACGACCGAACTACGGAACAATTCCGAGCGCGAAGGCCAGGAGACCTTGTTCATCTCCGCCTCGACCGCGATCAAAAAGTCGGCGAATCGCGGCAAGTTGACGACCCGGTAACTTAACCACAGGCCCACGAGCAATACCGTGCCGAAAGCGCCCATCCTCAACGATGCAGCGCGGTCGGCCAACGAATCTTGCAAGGTCCAAGCCCCCAGGGCAAGCGCCACGGCCAGTACGGCAAACGTCACCTGGCGCGCAATCCGTCCCTGACTGCGCTTGTAGATGCTCAGACTAAATAAGTCCTGCCACATCGTATTAGCCGCGGCGTTTTCTTTCACCTTTCAACCTCGTCCTTGGGGCTGCAAACATTTCGAGCATCGGCCGGCCGGCGAAGACCGGCCGATGCGATACTGACTGGCAGGGGCGGCGGGAATCGAACTCGCAACCTCTGGTTTTGGAGACCAGCGCTCTGCCAATTGAGCTACACCCCTATCTTGGCAACTCTCGTATTCTCACAGACCGCAACGGGCATCGAGCCCGACACGACCCCCTTTTTCGCTACTCGATGATCTTCGTCACCACGCCCGAACCGACGGTCTTGCCGCCTTCACGAATGGCGAAGCGCACCCCGTCGTCCATGGCGATCGGATTAATCAGTTCGATCGACAGCTTAGCGTTATCGCCAGGCATGCACATTTCGACGTCGCCCATCAAGTTGGCCGAACCGGTGACATCCGTCGTGCGGAAGTAGAACTGCGGACGGTAGCCGCTGAAGAACGGCGTATGTCGGCCGCCTTCTTCCTTCGACAGGACGTAAACCTCGGCTTCGAACTTGGTGTGCGGAGTGATCGAACCGGGCTTGGCCAGCACCTGGCCGCGCTCGATGTCATCGCGCTTCAGACCGCGGAGCAAGCAGCCGACGTTGTCGCCCGCTTGGCCTTGATCCAACGTCTTATTGAACATCTCCACGCCGGTGACGGTCGTCTTGAACGGCTTCCTGGCCAGGCCGATCACCTCGATTTCGTCGCCGACGTGCACGATGCCGCGCTCGATACGGCCGGTGGCGACCGTACCGCGGCCTTCGATCGAAAACACGTCTTCGACCGCCATCAAGAAGGGCTTGTCGACCTCGCGGACCGGCTCGGGAATATAGGCGTCAATCGCGTCCATCAGCTCGCTAATGCACTTGCTGGCCGCAGGATCCGACGGATTGTCGTAAGCCGGCTTCGAGGCGCCGCGGATAATCGGGATCTCGTCGCCGGGAAAACCGTAGTGCGTCAGCAGTTCGCGGAGCTCCAACTCGACCAATTCCAACAGTTCTTCGTCGTCGACCAGGTCAACCTTGTTCAAAAACACGACCAACGCCGGCACGCCGACCTGGCGAGCCAACAGAATGTGTTCGCGAGTTTGCGGCATCGGGCCGTCGGCGGCCGACACAACCAGGATTGCGCCGTCCATTTGAGCGGCGCCGGTGATCATGTTCTTGATGAAGTCGGCGTGACCCGGGCAGTCGATGTGGGCGTAATGACGCTTATCGGTCTCGTATTCGACGTGGCTGACGGCGATCGTCACCGTCTTGGTTTCGTCGCGGACCGTGCCGCCCTTGGCGATTTCGGCATACGACTTGGTCTTGGCCAATCCCTTGGCGGCTTGCACGGCCAGGATCGCGCCGGTGGTCGTCGTCTTGCCGTGGTCGATGTGACCGATCGTGCCGACGTTGACGTGGGGTTTGGTTCGTTCGAAACTTGCCTTGGCCATGCTGTCTCCTGCGTTTTAGATCAAACGATTGTCTTGATTAACTGTCTTGATTAACCAGATTGAATTAGCAAAAAGAGCTGCTGATGGGACTCGGACCCATGACCTCGTCCTTACCAAGGACGCGCTCTACCAACTGAGCTACAGCAGCGTGAGTCACGGCAAGCCCTGAGCCCGCAAGATCACCTCAAGCCGCAGTACCAACCGCGGCAACTTCGTGCGCCCGGCAGCCGGCGACCAACCCATCAATCCGCCGGGCACGCCATCCATCCCAACTCGCCACCCACGCTCCGCCGTCATCCAACCCGCCGCCAAAAAAACATCCGCTCGCTCGCCCTTGACGCCATGCCAGTCGAGAGCGGGTGAAGGGAATCGAACCCTCGTCTTTAGCTTGGAAGGCTATTGCTCTACCATTGAGCTACACCCGCTTGAGCCACACCCGCCTTGACTCGGGCCCCATAACCCATAACTAACTTTCATTCGCTCCAAATCGCCGACAACCATCAACTTCAACTGGGGGGTACAGGATTCGAACCTGTGAAGGCATAGCCATCAGATTTACAGTCTGACCCCTTTGACCGCTCGGGAAACCCCCCGCTGCCGCTGCTGACCACAGCCGGGCCTTGAAACTCAAGGCTTCAGAGAGGCCATCCTCGCCGTTGACATACTGAAAACGCCACGCGACCGCCATTACCGTCGCACCAGACGCCCAATCCGCCAGCCCGCGGGCCATCGCCTATCCAAAACCCAAGTATTCTTTACGAGCTAGCGGAGGGACTTGAACCCACAACCTGCTGATTACAAATCAGCTGCTCTGCCAATTGAGCTACGCTAGCCTGCGAGACCCGCCACGAAAACCACTAAATATAACGACACACTGGCAGCCTGCAAGACGAACGGGGCCAGAAATCGCCAAGAGCCAGCGAACGCCAAGATCGCGTCGCACAAACCCAGCCCGAGCCAACGCCAGCCAAAAGCCGCTCCAGCAGCATGCCGCCACGTCGGTGCCGCGAAACCCCAAACCCTTGTCGCGCAAGCCTCGAAACGAGCAGCCGCCACGCTAGCAGTCTTCAGCCTCTCTCGTGCCAGATCCCCCCGTCGTGCTAGATCCCCTGTCTTGGGGCGCCAATAAATGCCATTCGGCCGCTGCCGAACAATGCTGCCGAACAATGGCGAGCGGCCGAAAAAAGCCTCACCCCAAAAAACCCTCGAATTGCGGTCGCGATGGACCACAAAAATCCGAAGGTTTGGTTTAGGTCTCGATTTTTTCTTCCAGAGCCGCCTTGCGAAGCTTGCTCAAGGTGCGGGCTTCGATTTGCCGGACCCGCTCCTTGGTAACGCCCATTTCGGCGCCAACTTCCTTGAGCGTCATCGGCTCTTGGCCTCGCACCAACCCGAAGCGCCTCATGATAATCCTTCGCTCCCGGTCGTCAAGCCGTTCCAAAATCAACCCGATCTGCTTTTCGCGCAGGTGCTGGGCGTTTTCCTGCTCGAACTGGTCGCTGCGATCATCTTCCGTCGCCGAGAACATCTCCTCGTTGCTGGTGCGGAACCGATCCCGATGCTTGAGTTCGTCGGGGATGGTGCGGGCGAAATTTTTCATGATCGCCCAACTAGCGTAAGTGCTGAACTTGTTGCCGCGAGCGAAATCGAACTTTTCCACAGCTCGCATCAGCGACATGTTGCCGTCGCTGACCAGTTCGAAAAAATTGTCCGCAGGCCCCACATGTCGCTTGGCGATCGAGACCACCAGTCGCAGATTGGCTCGGATTATCTGGTTCTTCGTGGCCACCGCTTCTTCGTAGAGCTTTTCGATTTGGTCCATGACCGTGCTCTTGGCATGGGCGGGATCCAAGCCCTCTCGCAACTGTGCGGCGCGGTATTTCAGGAAGTTGAACTTGCGGAACAGGTACACTTCCTGCTCTTGGTTCAACAGCGGAACCTCGTACAAGCTCGCCAGGTACGGCGGCAGGCCGCTGGGCAATCGGCTCTTTTTGGCGGGCGGACTCTGGGGCATCGGGCCGAGCATCGTTTTTTCGGCTTCCGGCCGACCGAACGTTTCGTTTCCGATGTAATCCAGCGGCAATTCCAAGATGCGCACCGCGCGCATTTCATTGATAATGCGGTAGATGCTGGTCTTGGTCCGGCAGAATTGCTTGGCCAAGACGTCGACCGACACGCCGCGTCGGTATTGCTGATCGATTTTCCGCTTCGCCTCGTCCGACAAGGGGCCCGAGTTCTCAGGAAAGATCGCCGACTCGGGATGTTCCTGATCGAACGCCTTGAGCGTGTAGCGAATGGTTTCAATGCTGCGACCCATGCGCTCGGCAAGGCGCCGCGTAACATCGGCAGGGCACCCCCCAGCCTGGGCCAGTCGTCGCGCCCGTTCGATAATCGCTCTGCGCTCTTCCTCGGTGAGTTGACTGAAACGCGAGCCGCGGTTGACGCGGTCCTCGTTGCCTTTCACGAAGCGATCGATCGAGCTTTGGAGGAAGCCAACTCGCTTGCGGCCGTCGAACAAGAATCGGCGGCTGACAAGACCTTGCTGGCGCCAGCGAGAGACGGTCTTCGTCGAGACCTGAAACAATTTGCTCAGCTCTTCGACGGTCAACACGCGCTCGGCCGCCGCTTCGGCCGGCAAGTTGGCCGCGTCGGAAACGTCTTCGACAAATAAGCGAAGGTCGTGGCGCGCCTCTTCGCCCGACAGTTTCAAGCCTGGATACGACTCCGGGCGAAAATCCGTAATGCGAAAACAAAGATATTCGTATGTATAGGTGCGGTTTGGCTCCAGTTCGTTGAGCAAACGTTCGGCGCGGTCGGCCTGATCGAGCTTTTTGTCTCGCGGAGCAAAACGAACCTGCTGATCGCGGAGTTGCCGCATCACGGGGTTCAAATAATCAGTATGCATCGAGCTTCCCCTTCTTAAGCGAGTCTGGCGGCGTTCCTTGCGACTCCTGCGCCCGCCATGCTGCAATATTCGTCTGAAAACCAAGGGGTTGCGATCAGCTCATCCGGGCCTCTCGCTCCCCTCTCTTTTTGACAATTGGCGCGTCGCGGGTTACCGAAAGCCCAGGGCGCCGTTTCGTTGTCCGTCCATCAGTTCGCAGGGCTTGTCTTTCGCGACAGTAGTCCTACGCAAAGAAGTGTCCAGTGGCCCATCAAAAGTTCGCCATCTGCATGAGTTTTATTAAAGTTGGCTGGGCTGCCGATGACTAAAAATGCGATATAAGTCATCTATTTACAGTGACTTATCGATTTTTTGGAAAATTCGAGGCCCGGTAGGCGAATTCGATCAAATACGCCTTGGGCGGCGATTTAAACCGCCGGGATGCCTGGGAGGGCTTTTTGTGGCAGGAGCCCAATCGTCATCGCAACCGCAGATTTCCGGACGATTTACGTCCTCGTCCGGCTGCTTGCCTGTCCCCCAACGCCGGCGGCGTTTGCTGCGCCAGCAGGCGGCTGAAGCGGTCGGCGCCCGGAACGAGCAGGTGATGAGAATCCAGAAAGTCGTCCTCGCCGATCCATTCGCGGCCGTTGATGAGGGCCACGGAAAACTCGTCGCTCAGCCCCTTGAGGAACGCGTCGATCTGGTCCCAGGCCCCAGGCGGATACCAACTGCGGAACTCGTCGCCTTCCGGCATGAGCACCAGTGCAACCGGCATGTCCTCGGCTCGGCAAATCTCGAGCATCTCTCGGAGAGCCTGGCACGATGGCCCGCCAAGCTCGAAGTCGGAAAGTTCAGCCGCATATTCGCGGCGCGCGGTGTTCAGCGCCGCTTGATATCGCTCTGGAGTCCTCACCTGCACCGGCATGGCATTCCAGCCTCGTTCGTCGAACTTGGCGAAGAGGTGGCTGCGTCCCTCGGACGGAACAAAGGCGGGAGAGATCGTTCGCATGATGGCGAAGCGGTGCGTATAAAAGGGCGTCCACCAGCCTCGCCACCACTCGCCAGAGAGTTGCCGTCCGGGAAAGGCGTCGCGAGTGTATCGCTCGATTAACGGTATATCGCGGCGCCAAATCCGATCGGCCGGGTACTGTTGGAACTCGTGGGGGGGAATCAGGCCCGACAGCACTGGCGCCAAGACTTCAATCATCGTAAGGTCGGGACGAATGCCTTCCGCGAGCAAACGCTTGAGGCAAACCAACTGCGTAAACGTCCCGGCGCCAGGCAGGCCGAAATTGTATGCGACGACTGGCTGTCGCTGCTGCCGCGTCATTTCTCGTTCGAGCGTCTCCGCATCGAGACCATGCACGGTCCGTGAACTGCCCAACATGACGACGAGCGGAGTGTCGGCGGGCGCCTGCGCAATCCGGCTTTTGAGTTGGTTTAACTTGTCGCCATACAGCGGATCTCTGAGTTGCGGCATCCAGGTTTCGATGGCCGCTGCTAGCCCCAGTTGCAAGATTGCGAAAACGGCGACCGCCGTTACCAGACTCTTTCGCCCCCAATCCGAGAGTCGCGATTTGTGGAGAGACATGCTTGCCCTGACTACGAATGGCGGATGGCCCTTGACGGGGGCGGAATCCTACCAGACTGGCAAACTTGGTCAAGCTCGCTCGACGCGCTCGCAACCGCCCGGACTTGAACTGGCTGGAGTCCGCCCCGCCCAGAATTGCCGCGTCTCGAAATACCCGACTTTTGAACTCAACTCCCGTCGCGGGCAACGTCGATCTAGCGAGGGTGGCTCTGAAGGTCCGCGCGGCAAATGGTGAAGTGAGGAGAGTTCGGCATGCCCCGAAGCGTGCGCAATCCGGGTTGGATGATTTTGCTGGCGGCATCTTGCATGCTATCGGCCGGCAACGCGGCCCCGGCGGCCGAAAAGCACCGCCTTGAGAGCAGCCGAAGGCCTGGCGATCTTACTGCGGTGCGAGTCGAGCTTGAGGTCGGCGGCGAGCTGAAAGTCGTGGCGGACGGCAAAGTCAAGCCGCTTAAAATGAACGTCATGGGCAAATTGGCCTACGAAGAGAAGCTGCTCGGCGTTCTTGCAGACAAGTCGGCTGGAATGCGATATGCCCGGCACTACGACCAGGCCGAGGCGAAAATCAACATCGAAAATGGCGAAATCCTGCCTCGATTGCGCGATGAGCGGAGACTGATCGTCGTCGACGCCGCCGCAGTTCAAACGCTGCTGTTCAGCCCGCAAGGACCGTTGACTCGCGAGGAATTGGATCTGCTGGATGTGCCTGGAAATAGCGTTTGGCTCGAAGAGTTGCTGCCCGCCAAACCTGTGGCGATCGGCGATCAATGGCGGCATAGCGATCAGTTGCTGGCTTCATTGTTAGGCTTGGACGCCGTGAGCCAATCGGACGTGACGAGTGAACTGAAAGCCATCGACGCCGAAAACGCCCGCTTCGAACTGTCGGGCGAAGTTCACGGCGCGATCGGCGGCGTGGCGACCGAAATCAGCCTCAAGGCCAAATACCGTTTTGATCGAAAACGGCGCCGCGTCGCCTGGGCCGGTCTGTTGGTCAAGGAAAAGCGTTCGGTCGGCCACGTGGCGACCGGCCTGGACGTCGTAGCGAAGATGCAGATCGCTTTGTCGCCCCGCGCCGAGCCGAAGCATTTGCCCGCGAGTCTGCTTAAGCGGATATCGCTCGACTCGCCGGCTCAGCCGACGACGCTCGAATGCCAGTCGCCGACCGGCAAATTCCGCTTTCAGCACAGCCGCGGCTGGCACGTGATGAACGATGCGAGCGAGGTGCTGACCATGCGTTACGTCGATCGAGGAGAACTGGTGGCCCAGTGCAACGTGTCGGCGCCGCCCGATGCCGAGCCTGGCAAAAGCCCGACGCTCGCCTCGTTTCAGCGTGAAATTCAAACCGGGCTCGATAAGAGTTTCGGCCAATTCATTCAAGCGTCGGAATCGGTCACTTCCGCGGGACACGTCGTCTATCGCGTCGTCGCCGAAGGCAAGGTCTCTGAATTGCCCATTCAATGGCGTTATTACTTGGTGGCCGACGACCAAGGGCGCCAGGCGATCTACGCCTTCACGCTCGAAAGCGAGCTGGCCGCGCAGCTCGGCGACGCCGACCAGGAACTGGTTTCCACGCTGGAGTTCGTCAAGAGGCCGGGCGGCTCAGGCCGGCCGACCCCGGTCGATGCGGCGACGCCCAAAGTCAGCAAAAAGGTGCAGGCAAAGCGCAGGTAGGAGCGGCCGCAAACTGCCTGACTCGCTGGCAACTTTTCTTTTCGCAAGCTGTTGGATAGGCTTCCTTGGAAAGAGGAGCCTGCCATGATCCGTCGCGCGATACGAGACGAAACAGGCGCTGAATGCTGGCTGCTCATTTCTCAGGTCGAGCACGCCCGCGTGAGCGGGTTGCTGGCCGAACGATGGGATCCAGCCCCATTTGATCGGCTCAATTGCCGCGAAGAGCTGCTGGCGGCCATTCGCCGCCACGACGACGGCTGGGCCGATTGGGAACGCACGGCCGGCGTCGACCCAGAATCGGGCCGCCCGCTGAGTTTTACGGAAATGCCGCTGGCCGAGTCCCTAGCGATTTGGCGAGCTTCGATCGCGTCCGCGGGCCGGCACGGCGACCTGGCCGGGCATGTAGTCAGCGCTCACTTTTGCAGTTTATTGCAGCGATTTTCGTCGAACTGGCGAAACGACCCGGCGAAAGCCGCCATTGCGGGCGAGTTTTTAGCCTGCCAGCAGGGATACCAGGCCGAATGCCTGAAGACATGGAGTCGACGGGCAAACGTTAGCGATGCCCCCGCAATCGCCGGAGCGGCCCTGAAGGTGCTCCAGGTCTTCGACGCGCTTAGCCTATGGCTCTGTTGCTCGGAGCACCCCCTTCCGGAAACGTTCGAATTGCCTGGGGGCTCAGCTACAACCATTCGCTCCGTCGCCCCCTCGGAGGCGGAGATTTCCCCCTGGCCCTTTGCGATGCCGAGGTTGGAAATCGAGGTGGCGGGCCGTTCGGTCCCCGCAATTCGCTATCGGAGCCGAGCGGACCTGGCGGTCTCTCCGGCCACGCAAGCCAAGCTTAAATGGGTGCTTCTAGGGGGTTTGGGTAAAAAAGCTTGACCGGCGGCGAAAAGTCCAAGTAGACTATAAAGTTCGGAGATTCTTCCTTTCCGCAAGTCGTCTGCAAAGGTTGGCACATGCGTGCAGTTTCTGGCAAATGGGGGCGCGTAACTGCCCTGACCGCAAGCATTGCGCTGGTCGCTGGCATCGTTCAGGCCCAGGCCCCTTCCGCGGGAAATCGTGCCAGCGGCAAGGCATCGACAGATACGGCCGGGCGTTTCCGCGCCCTCGCGCCAGGCGTCGAGATTACGATTCCTGCCGAGCAGGACTACGAAGCGGTTTCCAGCCGTCACGACTTGGTGGAAGTGCTCGCTTCCGATCCTGAATTCGGCGCCAGGCCCAAGGCCAACCGCACGTCGCCGGCCAAAGACGTCAAAGTCGCCCACGACGTCTGGACGCTTGAATTCACCTTCAAGCCAATGCGAATGATCGAGGTCGACGTGCCGTCGAAGCTGGGGCGATTCGACCGGAAACAGATCTGGTACCTGATTTACCGCGTCAAAAACAACGGCAAAGTGTTGCACCAAACCACCAGCGACGACGGCAAGGTGACGGTCGCCGAGATCGACGCGCCCGGCCCGATCCGCTTTGTGCCCGAATTCCGCCTGGAAAGCTGGGACACCGGCAAGGTCTACCCAGATCACATCATTCCCGTCGCGATTCCAGGAATCGAGAAGCGTGAAGACGCCGGCCGCCGCTTAGCGAACGTCAAGCAGGTGCTGCCCGAGAATCCCTCGCGGCTGTTCAACACGATCGAGATGGAACGGGAGATTCCCGCCAGCCCTGAAGGCCAGGATCTTGGCTTTTGGGGCGTCGCCACCTGGGAAGACATCGACCCGAGCACCGACCACTTTTCGGTCTACATCCGGGGGTTGACCAACGCCTATCGTTGGGAAGACGCCCAGCAAGGCGACCCTCCGGGCTATGTGTTCAAAGCGGGCGATCCACCGGGCAAAGGACGCCGATTGCTGCAGAAGACGCTTCGACTCAATTTCTGGCGTCCCAGCGACAAGTATTACGAGCACGAGGACGAAATCCGCTACGGCTTCTTCGAAGAATCGGGCGACGAACGCTTCAATTTGAAGCCGGAAGAGAAGGTTGACTATCTCTGGGTTTATCGCTAAACATTAGGATTCGCCGCTGGCACGGGCGGCGTGACAGGTTTCGAGACGCAGAACAATTCGTAAGTCAGGCTTTCCAGCCTGAATTTTGTCAGGCTGGAAAGCCTGACCTACGGCTGGTGCAGCATAGCGGAGATTTTCGACCATGGCGCATAAAAAGGGACAAGGCTCCAGCCGCAATGGACGTGATTCGAACGGCCAGCGTCGCGGCGTCAAGCGGTTCGGCGGCCAGCAAGTCTGGGCCGGCAATATCCTGGTCCGCCAGGTCGGCAACCGCTTCTTTCCCGGCAAAGGGGTCGGGCAGGGCAACGACTACACCTTGTTCGCACTGGTCGACGGTTACGTCAAATTCGATCGCGGCGGCCGCCGCGTCAATATTGTCGACGCCGTCTAACGGGCGGCCAAAAACAAAAAGGTGTCAGGAACCCTTTTTGAGAAAACAACGGCGGCGTGGACGCCAATCGACGAGGCAAAAAGGGTTCCTGACACCTTTTTGTGCGGCTTTTCTCCCGATGTTCGTCGACCGCGTAAAAATTCAGGTGCAGGGCGGCCAAGGCGGCAAGGGGTGCGTCAGCTTCCGGCGCGAGAAATACATTCCGCGCGGCGGTCCTGACGGCGGCGACGGCGGCGATGGCGGCAGCGTAATCATTTTGGCCGAGGCCGGCGTCGACAGCCTAGCCTCGCTCTCTCAGCGCAAGCATTGGCGGGCCGCTTCGGGCGAGCCCGGCAGCGGCGCCAACCGCCACGGCAAAAGCGCCCAGGATCTCATCATTCGCGTCCCGCCGGGCACGACCGTCGTCGATGAACCTGGCGGATTCATCCTGAAGGATTTGGCGCGCGCGGGCGATCGGGTGATTTCCGCGCAGGGCGGACGCGGCGGCAAAGGCAACTTGCGGTTCAAAACTTCGACGAATCGCGCGCCGCGTGAGAGCACTCCCGGCGAACCGGGTGAAACTCGCGAGATCGTGCTCGAATTGAAAGTCATCGCCGACGTCGGGCTGATCGGCAAACCGAACGCCGGCAAGAGTACGCTGTTGAGTCGCTTGTCGCGAGCCCAGCCTGAGATCGCCGACTACCCGTTCACAACCAAATTCCCCAATCTCGGCCAGGTGCAAATCGATTTCGAGCGGAGTTTCATTCTGGCCGATATTCCGGGGCTGATCGAAGGGGCGCACGCTGGCCACGGCTTGGGGCACGAATTCTTGCGGCACATTCAGCGGGCCGGAATCCTGGTGCACCTGGTGGAACCGCAGCCGATGGACGGCAGCGAGCCGCTGGCCAACTATCACGCGATCCGCGACGAGTTGAAGCTCTACGACCCGGCCTTGGTCGAGCGACCGGAAATCGTCGTCGTCTCGAAGGCGGAACTGCCCGCCGCGATGGACGTGCAACAACGCCTGAGCGAGGATCTCAAGCGCGAGGTGTTGGCAATTTCAGCCGTCACGGGCGTCGGGCTCGACAAGTTGCTGTACGCGATCGCGCGCGAACTCGAGACGCGGCGGCTTGCCGTCGCCGCTGAATGAAACGGGGCCGGATTCCACCGTATGACAAGCTCGATTCGCTTTCCCTTGGTGGCCGTCGATATCGGCAACAGTCGCATCAAATTGGGCCTGTTCGCCTCGCCGCCCGACGCAGCCGCAGCCGGTCTGCCCGCGCCCTCGCAAACGCTCGCTCTGGAGCCTGAGCCCGAACGGTTTCACGAAATCGCGGCCTGGCTAGGGCCGGCGATGCCGCCACACACCGTTACATGGTGGATCGGCAGCGTGCAGCGAAACGTCACGGTGCGGTTGGTCGATTGGCTGCGTCAAGCAGACGTCTCCCAGATGATGCTGCTCTCGGCCAGCGATTTGCCTCTGGCGGTTCGCCTGCCTCGGCCCGATATGGTGGGCGTCGATCGGCTTCTGGGGGCTGTGGCCGCCAATCGCCTCCGGACCGACGGTCAGGGGGCGATCGTCGTCGATTTGGGTACGGCCATCACCGTCGACCTGGTGTCGTCGAACGGCGAATTTCTTGGGGGCGCCATCTTGCCGGGCATCGGCATTTCGGCCAGGGCGCTCAACCAGTTCACCGACTTGTTGCCGCTGGTAAAAATGCACGAATTGGCCGAACCGCCGCCGGCCCTGGGTTCGAACACGATCGAAGCGATGTGCTCGGGCTTGTATTGGGGCGCCGTCGGCGGGGTCAAGCAATTGATCGAGTTGCTCGGCGGTTCGATCACCGGCGAGCCGGCTATTTTTCTGACGGGCGGCGCTGCTCCGGCCGTGGCAGGGCTCCTCTCGCAGTCGGCTCGCTACGAACCGCATTTGACCTTGGCTGGCATCGCATTGGCGGCGGCGCAATGATTGGCGTCTGCCGGGCGGTGGTGCTCACCCCTGCGGGACGCGGAGCCGTCGCCACCGTGCTGGTGGAAGGCCCCGCGGCCGCACGGCTCGTGGGCCGTTTCTTCGCTTCGGCGAGCGGAAAGCCGCTGGAAAGACATCGGCTGGGAAGCATCGCCTTCGGCCGCTGGCATTCGGCCGCCGGCGAAGAGTTGGTCGTATCCCGGCGGTCGGTCGAACAGGTGGAGATCCATTGCCACGGCGGCCAGGCCGCGGTCGCCGCAGTGCTCGAAGCCCTCGAAACCGCCGGCTGCACGGCGCAACCCTGGACCGAGTGGATCGCGGAGCGCGGCGGCGATCGCATTCAGTCGCAAGCCGTCGAAGCCCTGTCTCGCGCAGCGACCGATCGCACGGCGGCCATTTTACTCGATCAATTCAACGGCGCGCTCGCCGCGGCGATCGAAGCGATGCTACGCTTGCTTGCCCGAAGCGATGCCGCAAGCCTTGCCGCGGCCCAGGCGGCGCTCAACGCGCTCCAAGCGAACATCGCCGTCGGCCGCCATTTGATGGCGCCGTTTAGCGTCGTGCTGGCCGGCCGACCCAACGTGGGCAAGAGCAGCCTGATTAACGCAATTGTGGGCTATCGCCGCTCGATCGTCTTCGACCAGCCGGGTACGACCCGCGACGTAGTCACGGCCGCCACGGCGCTAGACGGCTGGCCGGTCGAACTCGCCGATACGGCCGGTTTGCGCGTTGGCGAAGATTTGCTCGAACAAGAGGGCGTATCGCGAGCCGAAATGAGCCTGGCGGCGGCCGACTTGCGAGTGCTGGTTTTCGACCGTTCGCGCGCCTGGTCCGCCGAGGATCAGGAGTTGCATGAAGCGTGGCCTGATGCCGTCGTAGTCCATCATAAAGCCGATTTACCCGCGGTCGGCAGGCCTGCTCGCCCCCCTGGCATCAGTACGAGCGTTTTGACGTCGACCGGCGTCGATGCGTTGATCGGCGCCGTGGTCGCCCGGCTGGCGCCCGCTCCCCCGGCGCCGGGGTCGGCAGTGCCCTTTGACGAATCGCACTTTCAAGCGATCTTGCTCGCTGCAGAATCGCTGGCTCGCGGGGAATCGGCGGGCGCCGCCCTGGCTTTGCAATCCCTCTTGTAAGATGGCTACGGGTTGGATCGCGCAGGGGGCAGCAAGCGAGCCCTCTTTCCCAAACCACGAAGTCTTTGGAGTTTGCCGCTTTCGCCTGTTCGCACGTCGATTGAGATCGCCGACGTAAATGGTCGAAAGTAGGGGTTCGGGCGGTTGATTCTGTAGGGAGCGCCCTCTGTGGCGTTCCGGAAAGCATGAATCGACGCGATTTCCGCACTCCTCGGCACGCCACAGAGGGCGTGCCCTACGGACTGCACTCCGAACGTGGACTTACGCCCGACTTAAGTTTGCCAACCTGGAGAGCCGTATAGACGCCGCGGCCCGTCTCGATATACTTGCCGAGCTTGCGGATTTCCGCGGTGTTCAAGGAGGAACACGCTATGCACTTCATCGCCCGCGGCCTGATTGCCTTCGGCGCCTTATCTCTGTGTATTGCGATCGGCCGGGGACAATCGCCCGACGACGGCGAAGCGGCCGATGACGTCGTTTTTGTTTCCGACGCGCCGGCGGATGCCGTCGCCGATCCATCCCCGCCAGGCGGCGCCGCGAAGATCGAGCCTTTCGAGTTCGACGGCATCCAGCCGGGAGGCTCGACGATGGCGGCGGTTCGCCAGATCTGGGGCGAACCGCTGCGAACACGGCGAGATTCCGCATTGACGATGCACGAATATGCTCGCGAACCTTTCGAACAGGTCGAGGTGGCTATCGCGGATGAAAAGGTGCAGTCGATCGTCGTCCGCTTGCGCGAACGCTTCTCCCAGCGGGAAGTCGCCGAGCAACTGCAAGTGGGGGAATTCGAGCCGGTCTCGATTTTTGACCGCACGGGCGTCTGCCGCGAAAAAGTCTACCCCGAGCGGGGCGTGGCGCTGCGGTCGCTGGGCGACGCCAAGTCCGGCGAAGCCCCCGAGACGTTCCAGGTTATGGAAATCGCCTTCGGCGAGATTCAATCGCAGCTTTTCTTGCTGCGAGCCCAGTCGCGCTTGGGGCGCGATGAACGCGGCGCCTTGGACGATCTCGATTACGCACTCGCGCTAGAGCCCCGTGATGCCGCGGCATTGACAATGAAAGCCAAGATTTTGGCTGGGGCTGGGCGTATCGAGGACGCAATGCATGCGATCGAGTCTGCGCTGGCGCCTTCGTCGCGCAACCCCGAGTTGCGGTTGCTGCGAGCCGAATTGCTGGCGAAGGTCGGCAATCACGACGAAGCCATCGCCGAAACGCAGGAGCTGCTTTCGCAAACAGCCAGGCCGGCTGCCTTTCGAGCGCGCATGTTGGTGCAGTTGGGACGCTTGCTGGCCGAGGGGCCAACGCCCGATTTTAGAGAGCCGATCGCCTTTTATCAGCAGGCCATCAAGCTGGTCGAACCCTTAGTGGACGATCCGCAGGCCGACGTGCGGCGCGAGGCGAACGAAACGCTCGTCGAGGCTCATCTGCAGATGGCTTATTCGATCGCCTGGGGACGCTGGAAAATGAAAGAGGAAGCCGTCGCCCGCTGGCTCCAGCGGGCCGATTCGCTCGCCGACGGGGCCGTCGAAAGCGGCGACTTAGGCGCCGATTACCAGCTTCGCGTTTGCCAAATGGCGTTGGCGGCCCACGTAGGCGCCCAAGGATTGCTCGACCCGGCGCCCTGGGCCGAGCAAACGCTGGAAACAGGCCGAGTGCTCGTGGGGCAGGCGAGCGACCTGCTCTGCCGCCAGCGGTTGCAGTGGCAGCTTGGCTTGGCTTGTCACGACGCACTGCAAGCGTTCGAGATGCGGCAGCAATTCGACGAGGCGTTGCGGTACGGCAAGCTGGCGGTCGCCTACCTCGAACAAGGTCGGCCCGGCCGCGAAGAAACCAGCGGCGAGACCTTGATGTTCGGCCGCCTTTATTACCGGCTCGGCACGCTGCACGCCCGGCGCCTGGGCGAACATCGAGCGGCCGTGACCTGGTACGAGCGGGCGCTGCCGCTCGTCGAACGCGCCGGCGACGCCGAACCCAGCCGGCGCGGCGAAGAATGGGTGACGGCGGCCATCTCGTATTGGAACGTACGTCAGCGAGACAAGGCGCTAGCCATGACGGCCCGCGGCATCGAGCTGCTAGAAAAAGCGGTCGAGCGTGGCGACGTCGACAAGGCTCTGCTGGCCGTTCCATACGCCAATCTGGCAGCCATGCACGAACAGCTCGGCGACCGCGTGCAAGCGGCTAGCTACTCGGAGCAGGCCGCCCGCGCCAAGACCGAAACGGCCGCCGTTAAATAAAAAATTGACAAGGCGCCAGTGAATCGCCGAGGGGGTGGCTGGCGGCTGAGCGAAGCGATGCCCCAGACGACTGGGGCTTCGCCCTCGTTGTTCTACACAAGTCAGACGCCAGCATCTCGACCGTTGTGAGAGGGCGTGGATGCTGCATTTTTATGTAGCCCAGGCATTTATGCCTGGGATCCGCAAACCGTTTCAGTCCCGCCCCCGATTGGCGCCTCGCGGCCGCCATCGGCGGCCGCG
>DATKRK010000385.1:0-27049 GCA_035532215.1 Pirellulales bacterium
GGCCTGCTGATCTACTTCCGAAAAAGCTATGCGGGTCATCCTTGACCACCCTTCCGTCTACGGAGTCATCGAGAATGGGCGTATTAAACCAAACAGCCGCTGTCGTGAAAAGGCATCATTTCGCGCCGCGAGACGTATATAACCGCCTTCTTTCGCGTTTTCGTTCTTTCGCGCTTTCGCGATCCCGATCCCCGCCTGCCATTTTCGTTGTCAGCGGCGTTTCAACAACTGCCTCAGCATGGCCCGCAGCCCGGCGTATTTTAGCGACGGATCGACGTAGGTCTGCAAAACGTAAAACAGAAAGTAGTAGAGCCTCGCCGACGACCAAACGAGCGCGGCCAGCAGCAGCGCAGTGACGAGCGACGGATTGCGAAACCAAAGCGCCGCGGCGCTCAAAAGCAAGCAGAAACCAAACAGCAGCCCCTTGGCCACGATCAGCTTTTTCGATTTCAGATCGCCCAGCATGACGGGAATCCGGAGTTCGACAGTCGGAATTCAGCAGCAAATTGAATTATGCCGCACCTGCCGCCGTTCCGAATTCCGCATGAATGAATATTGCCCAATCCCCCTCGTCGACCTGACGCCCCAGAAATTCTCCGTGCTGGAGAACTTTCTCGGGCGTCAGGCGCGAAGGGCGCCGTCCCCCCAAGAGCTGAAGCGAACTTCGGCAAGCCGTCCGGGGCCAAACGCTCCGAACGGAATCTTGCCGACTCTCTTCTGCGCCGCTTCAACTCTCGACGAAACTTGCATGCGACGGAAGCCGGCGCGAGCACACCGGGCTGCCGCCGCCAACGGTTTTGGCTCCGTCTCACCTTTTAGGGCATCACGTCGGCGGGCGCCGGACCTGGCGCCGGACCTGGCGCCGCACCTGGCGCCGGGACCGGGCCTTGCGGGCCGGGTTGGACTGCCGGGACCGGCTGCTTGCCGGCGCTGAGCTGCTCGTTCTTATAGGCTTTCATGGCCGCCGCTTCGCGGCTGAGCTTCATCTCGGAGCCAGGCGGAAAGTATTGCACGTCATCAGATTGCCAATATGGGCTGGGCAGCGTTTGGCCCCCGATGTCCGATTGGCAGCCCGCCGCGGCCAACAGGCCCAAACCTCCCAAGAGGCTGGCCCAAGAGCGGCGCCCGTGTTTCGACTGATTCATGGCCGTTCTCCGTGTGATCGCCGTAATCGACGGCAAGCGCTCGTGCCTGCCGGGCCGCGACAATCCATACATTCGCTAGCGACGGCAAAATCAACAGCCTCGTTATCGTCCGGACGCTGGCGCCGACTTTGGCCTGTTTTGGAAAAATATGGCGAAAACTCCGCCGACCCGCGATTTCGCCCCAACCAGCGGCTACAATGCAACTGATTCCTTGCCTGTGCCCGCCATGCGGATGCTGGCGCCGGCGTTTACGACCGGAGAAGACGCCATGAACATTTCGAGTGCTGCCATGTCGACGGGCGTTTCTGGGTTCGAGTCCAGACGTGGAGCAACGCCCGCGGGCGGCCGGACTCCGAGGACTCGGGGCCGGGCAGGATGGGGCCTGCGGAGAACCTGGCTCGCCCTGCTCTCGACGGGCTTGCTGAGCTTGGCGTTCGCCGCCGACGCCCGCGCGCAGAACGGTCAGCCGATCCCTTCGCTGCAGTACTTCAACACCTTGCCGCTGTTGTACGACGGCGACTATATGGCCGCGCTGGCCGGCTTCCAACTGGTGCAGCAGCAAGCGATCAAAAACCCGCTGGTCGTGCAGACCGGCGGCAATTGGATCGACTCGATCTGCTATCAGAGCATGATCGGCGAGTGCTACTATCAGATGGGCAACCACGCCATGGCGATGGCCCATTTCCAGGCCGCCCTCACGCTCTATTCCAGCTTTCCCGACTGGATGACCGGGGTGCAATTCACCCCCTTGCCCCGTCCGGCAAATCTGGGGCAAGTGCAGATTTGTCCCTGGTACGTGTCGCTGCGCGGGGCCACGATCGGCCAATACCCGCCGAGCGTCCCGATCATGCAGGGCCGCATCAACAACAACCAGCAGGTGTTCGGGGGCGGCGTCGTGCAGATGGCGATGATGATCCCGATCAATCCGCAAGAGATCGTGCGCACGACCTGCCTGGCGCTGCGGCGATGGCGCGAAATTCTCGGCCCGGCGTGCTCTCGCCACCCGTTGACGCACAGCGTGCTCAACGCGCTGGCCGCGCGACCGGCGCTGCCGAATCATTGGTCGGAAGCCTACGTCGACGTCGAGTTGGGCCTGGCTTACGCCGCGGCCGACAAGCCGGAGCAGGCGACCAAGGCGCTGTTGGCCGGCACGGTCGCCGCGGGCACGTTCGACCACCAGATGACTTGCATCGCGCTGTTGGAACTCGGCCGCCTGTCGCTGGCCGCCGGTAATTTCCCGGTGGCTGCGGGGTTCTTTCTCGAATCTTCGGCCTCGGCGTGCAACTTCCAGGATTACACCACCTGCGACGACGCCTTGCGCGGCGGCTTCCTCACGCACATCATGTCGAACACGGCGGGCTTTTACCCGCCCTTGCCGTTGGCCGCGGCCTTTGGCCTGGCTCAAAGTTTGACCCAATTGCAAACTTCGGCCTTGGTCTCTTTGGCGGAGAATTTCTGCGCCATCGAGCAGCCGGTCGCGGCGGCGGCCCAACTGGGCACGGCCACGGCGGCTTCGCTGCGCACCAACATTCCGACGAGCAAGCTCGGCGCGAGGATGAGTTTCGTCACGGCGCTGGCCTCGTACGAAGCGGGCAATCTGGCGGCGGGCGACACGGCGTTCGCCGCGGCCATGGCGTTTCAGACGGGCGGCTCGCTGTGGCTGTTTCACATGGGTTTGGTCGACACGTTCTGGCTAACCAACGTCTTGAAAGATCGGGCCGCGATGGACTTGTTCTCCCACGTGCTCCGCGAACCGACGCCGGCCGACTGGGCGAGCGACCCGATGGAATCGATTTCGGCCCTGGTCGTGCCGCACCCGCTGCTCTACGAACACTGGTTCGAAGTGGCGATGATGCGCAAAGAACACGAGCGGGCCTTGGAAATCTCCGATCTGGCCCGGCGGCACCGTTTCTTGTGTACGCAAGAGTTCGGCGGCCGGCTATTGAATCTGCGCTGGATGCTCGAAGCCCCCGCGCCGCTGCTCGACAATACGGCCGTGCAACAGCGGCTGGCGCTGGCGGCGCGGTATACGGGCTATGTAGAGCGCACGAACAAGGCCAAGCAGTTGCAGGCCGAATTGCGGCAGATGCCGCTCGCGCCGACTGAAAAAGAAGTCATCCAGGAGCAAACCAAAAAGCTGGAAGAGCTCGCCCGGCTGAGCGTCGAGCAAGAAGTGATCCTGCGCGAGATCGCCTTGCGCCGCGAGCCTTGCAGCCTGATCTTTCCGCCGCAGCGGACCACGAAACAGGTGCAGGAATCGTTGCCCAAGGGGCACGGGCTGCTGGCGTTCTTCGCCACGTCGCGGCAGTCGTGGGCCTTCTTGATGACCAAGGACAAGTACGGCTATTGGCAGATCAAATCGTCGCCCAAGACGTTCTTGATGCGTTTGCAATCGATGCTCCAAAAATGGGGCAACTACGCTCAGAACAAGGAACTCAAGACCGAAGACTTGCTCGACGACGGCTGGAAGACGCCCGCCAAGGAAGTGCTCGATTTGCTCTCCAGCGGCAGCAACGCCGATCTGGGCGGCGGGATGTTCCAGGAACTGGCGATCGTGCCCGACGGAGTGCTCTGGTATGCCCCGTTCGAGGCCCTGCAAATCTCCGACGGCGACCAGACGGCGCCGCTGATTTCCAAGCTTCGCATTCGCTATGCGCCGACGGTGGGCCTGGCCGTGGGCGACCCATTGCGCCGGCGCCGCGGCGGCAATACGGCGGTCGTGCTCGGCCGGCTGTTTCCGCAAGACGAGCCCGAAATCGCGCAACTGGCCTTCGACGACTTCAGCCGCGTGTCGCCGGGGGCCGTGGCGATCCAGGGCAAGCCGCCGGCCGCGATGTCCGTCTATTCGACGCTGTTCGACCGGCTGGTCGTGTTCAACGAGATTATCCCCGCCCAAGCCGGCCCTTACGCCTGGTCCCCCGCGCCGCTCCAACAGGATCGGCCGGGCGGCGCGCTGGCGAACTGGTTTTCGATGCCTTGGGGCGGCCCCGAAGTGGTCGTACTGCCCGGCTACCGCACTTCGGCCGAACGCGCCGCCAAGGGCCTCTCGCCCATTCACGCGGCGAGCGAATTGTTTCTTTCCGTCTGCGGTATGATGTCGACCGGCGCGCGGACGGTGCTCATCAGCCGTTGGCGCACCGGCGGGCAAACCAGCTACGATCTGGTCCGCGAGTTCGTCCAGGAACTGCCCCACACCACGGCGTCGGACGCCTGGCAGCGGAGCGTGGAACTCGTGAGCCAACGGCAGCTCGATCCCGGCTTGGAGCCGCGCTTCCGAGCCGACGGCAAACGCGAGTCGCCCTCGGCCGAAAATCCGTTCTTCTGGGCCGGCTACCTGCTGATCGATACCGGTTCGCTGCCGCGCACTTCCGACGAAGACGATCCGCCGCAAGACCTGCCGCTGGCTTTGAAGGTTCCGCAGGCGCCGGACGGTATGAAACCGGCCGACGGGATGAAACCGGCGGAAAACGCCAAGCCGGGCGAAGCCAAACCGGCTGGCGCGGCGCCGGCGATGCCGATCGTCGCGGCGCCGGGCGGCGCCAAGCCGGGCGGCGCCAAGCCGGGTGGCGCCAAGCCCGGCGATGATCTGGCCGATTCGGGCGACGGCTTGAACCTGCGGCGCCAGGCGCCTCGTGCTCGGCAGCCGCGCCGCATGCCGGGACAGCCGGCAGCCGACGCCAAGGAGCCCGACCTCCAGCCTGCCGAAGGCGAAACGCCCCCGGCCGAAGATCCGCCGGCCGCCGGCAAGGGCCGGGGCAAGAAGGCCCCGCGCGCCAAGCCCGAACGCAAGAAGATCCCTAAGAAGAATCCAGCCGCAGCGCCGTAGCCTGACGGGCGATCGGATTTGTGCCGTGCCCAATTAGGAATGAGACGGGGCGTGGGGCGGCCTTCCAGGCCGACGGCCAGCCACATGGTGAAGCCTTGCGGGTCGTGATCGTGGCGGTCGTCGCCTTGTGCGGTCGGCGTGCGGGGCGTTGCGACTACTCGTCGAGAACTCGCACCGGAAACTCGTGCGACCAGAAGTCGAAAATAATGCGACAGTCGGGAAGATTCTGTTGCAGCTTTGCGAGGCCGGCCGCCGAAAAATGCTTTTCCACGGAATCGTGCAAGATCGGTTCTGTGCATTCCGCGCCTGGCGAGCCGGAGGCATCAGCCTCCGGGTCTTGATGCGTGATCGCGGCGCCGTGCAACCCGGAGGCTGACGCCTCCGGCTCGCCGTTTTGCCTTTTGGCCTAGGCGATGATTTCGTCGACGATCGTCCCGTGAATGTCGGTCAAGCGGAAATCGCGGCCAGCGTGGCGATAGGTCAGCTTCAGGTGGTCGAGACCGAGCAGGTGCAGCAGGGTGGCGTGCAGGTCGTGGAAGTGGACCTTGTTTTCCACCGAATAATAGCCGTAATCGTCGGTCGCGCCGTGCCGGTAGCCGGCTTTTACGCCGCCGCCGGCGAGCCACATGGTGAAGCCCTGCGGGTTGTGATCTCGGCCGTCGTCGCCCTGCGCGGTCGGCGTGCGGCCGAATTCGCCGCCCCACAACACCAGCGTGTCGGCCAACAGCCCGCGGGCCTTCAGATCGCAAATCAAGCCGGCGATCGGTAGATCGACCTCCAGCGCATTGCGGGCGTGGCCGTTCCTGAGATCGCCGTGCTGGTCCCATTTATAGCTGTGCGTGACCTGCACGAAGCGCACTCCCCGCTCGGCGAACCGCCGAGCCATCAGGCATTGGCGGCCGAAGTTGCGCGTCACGTCCTGGTCCAGGCCGTAAAGCTTTCGCGTGGCTTCGGTCTCGTCCGAGATGTCTTGCAGCTCGGGCGCCGCCGACTGCATGCGGTAGGCCAGTTCGAACGATTCGATGCGGCCTTCGAGCGCCGCATCGGGCCCGGATTCGGCTAGCCGCCGCTGGTTGATCTCGCGGATGAGATCGAGTTCCGCGCGCTGCACGTCGCGCGGCGTTTCGCGGTTCTCGATGAAAGGAATCTTGGCCTGGTCCGAAGCCACGCTGGCGTTGCCCAGCGGCGTGCCCTGGTAAACGGCCGGCAGAAAGGCCGAACTCCAGTTGTTCACCCCGCCGTGCGTCAGCGTCGGGCAGATGGTCACGAAGCCGGGCAAGTCGGAGTTCTCGGTCCCCAGCCCGTAGGTGATCCACGACCCCATGCTGGGCCGCACGAAGGTGTCGCTGCCGGTGTGCAATTCCAGCAGCGCCCCGCCGTGCCGCGAGTTCGAGCCGTGCATCGAATGGATCATGCACAAATCGTCGACGATGCCGCCCACGTGCGGAAACAACTCGCTGACCCAGGCGCCGGACTGGCCGTATTGGCGGAACTTCCAGGGGCTCTTGAGCAGGTTGCCCGTCGGGGCCGAAACGACGCGCGGCTTGGCAAACGGCAGCGGCTTGCCGTGATCGCGCGCGAGCAGCGGCTTGTAATCGAAAGTGTCGAGATGCGAGGGGCCGCCGTGCATGAACAGAAAGATCACGCGCTTGGCCCGGGCCGAACAGTGCGGCGCGCGCGGCGCCAACGGATTGGCTCGGCCTGCTTCAGCCTCGGCCTGCGCGTCAATTGCCAGCAGGCCGGCGAGAGCGAGTTGGCCGAAGCCGGCCGCCGAAGCGCGCAACAAATCGCGCCGGCTGAGCACGGGAGTAAAGCGGTTGCAATTGCAGTTCATGATCGTTCCTTCGGTGCGGCCGCGCCGCAAGCAGTAACGATAGGTCGCTATTCCAGGAAAATGAATTCGCTCGATGAAATCGCCACGCGGCACAAGCTCTGCCAGGCCTTGCCGCGGCGTTCGGCCGCCGGCAACGCTTGCCAGGCCGGAGCGGCTTCCAAACGCGCGACGAATTCGAGCGATTGCGCCGACTCGGCTTCGTTGGGCGGCCGGCTGAACGCCCGTTCGTAGAGCAATCGCACCCGGGCGGCGTCGTCAATGCCGGTCTCGGCCAGCAACTTATCCGCCAGGCGTTTCGTCTCTTCGGCGACCAGCGGGCCGTTCATCATAAATAGCGCCTGCGGCGCCACGGTCGTCGTCGCCCGGCTGCCGTTGGGCACGCTCGGCTCGGCGAAATCGAAGGCTTGGAAGGTCTCGTACAAGGCGCTGCGGATCACCGGCAGGTACAGGCTGCGGCGGAAGCTCTGATACTGAGCGATATCGACCGAGGTCGTGCTGGCCACGTACTGCCGCGCGTTGGCTTTGAGCAACCGGCCCCCCAACGCCGGGTCGAGACTGCCGCTGACGGCGAGGATCGCATCGCGCACGGCTTCTGCCTCCAATCGCCGCCGGTTCATCCGCCACAACCGCCGGTTTTCGGGATCGATCTCCGCCGACGCGGCGCTATAGGCCGTACTCATCCGGTAGGTCGAAGAGAGCATGATCAGCCGGTGCAGCGCCTTGAGCGACCAGCCGCTTTCGACGAACCGCCGGGCCAGCCAATCGAGCAATTCAGGATGCGTCGGCCGCTCGCCCAGCCGGCCGAAATTGTCCGTGCTGCGCACGATGCCTTCGCCAAAATGCCAGCGCCAGACGCGATTGACCATCACGCGGCCGGTCAACGGGTGGTTCGGATCGACCAGCCAACGCGCCAGTTCGAGCCGGCCGCTGCGGTCGGCCGGCAAGGCGGGCTGGTTTTCGCCCGCGATCACGCGCGGAAATCGCCGCGGCGCCAGTTCGCCTTGCGTCAGGTGATTGCCGCGGATGTGGATCTTGAGGTTCACCGGCTCGCGGTCTTCCACGGCCATCGCCAGCGGCAAGGGCGCCGGCGCCGATTGCTCGAGTTCGACCTGCTCCTCGCGCAGCCGGACCAACTCGTCTTTGTCGGAGGGCGGAAAATAATGCTCGGCCTCCGCCGGCGGTGCGCACGGGCCGGCCGGATCGTAAAGCAGTTTCCGGAGCGTTTCAATCGCGGCCTCGTCTGGTTGTTGGTCCGACTTGCCGGCTGCGTTTTCGGTCGCCGCCTCCTGCGCGGCGATCGCTTGCTGGAACAGCTCGCCATAGCGCTCCGCCAGTTGCGCCGCGGTGGTCGGCGGCGGATCGCGCAGCACGCTCGCCGTCACGGGAGAAGCGGCGTCGGGCTTTGCCTGCGCGGCTTGATTCGACGCGGCGCGCCCAACGTGCCAGGCGTACAGCGGCGACTTCGGATCTTGTTCGCTGCGTTTGAGCGCTTGCCGCCAGCGGTCGAGCACGGCGCGGTTCAATGCTCCGCCGGCAGCAGCCTCGGCGGTCGCAAGTTGAAAGGCGGCCGGATCGATTTCCTCGGGCAGCGACCGCGGAATCAGGGCCAGCCGATCCAGATGCGGAAACGGCTCGCGGCGTTCGAGCCGCAGAGTATGAACTCCCGCCGCCAGCGTAACCCAGGCTTCCACGAACCACGTTTGCGTATCCGGGTTCCACGAGCCGGTGCGCTGGTTAGCTGCGTCGGGTTTCACCAGCGCGCCATCGACGAACAACTTGACTGGACGCGAATCCTGCGCCGCATATCGCAATTCAATCTGATACACGCCAGGCGTTGCAATTTGCACTTCGTATTCCGCAAAGCTCGCCTCGGGACCGAAACTGGCGATGACCCCGATGCCGGCGCCGTAGCCGTCGAACAGCTTCGTCGCCTGCCCGCGAACGAAGTTCTCGGCCTCGACGATGATCGCGCCCACAGGCGGTTCGGCGTCTGGCTTCGGCATCAACGCCTGCAAGTCGAATGAATGCTCGGCGAGCTGCCCCGCAACGAGCAGGTATCTGGCGACATCGCGGCGAAAGGCGGCCGATAACGCTTCGGCGGCCGCTTTCCCGCGGGCTTCGACGGCGGCTTTCTTTTCGGCCAGCAGCTTCTGGTGGCCCTCGACGGCCGCGATCTCGTCTTTCGACGCCAAGGGGCGCTCGTGCCAGACGGCCACCACGTTGAAGTTGTCCATCGTCCTTGTGCTTTTCAAGATCCCGGCGAGCGAATAGTAGTCGGCCGAGGGGATCGGGTCGAACTTATGGTCGTGGCAGCGCGCGCAGCCGAGCGTGAGCCCCATGAACGTGACGCCCAGCGTATCGAGCTGCTCGTCGATAATGTCCATTTCCATCTTCACCGGGTCGTCTTCGGCCAGCATCTTGGCGCCCAGCGAAAGAAAGCCCGTAGCGACGATCCGCTGGTAGTCGGTCTCCGGATCGCCGCTACCGGGCAGCAAGTCGCCGGCCAACTGCTCGACGACGAACTGGTCGTAGGGCAGATCGCGGTTGAACGCCGAGACGACATAATCGCGGTAGCGATAGGCGTTGATATAGGCCAGGTTCTCGTCCAACCCGTTCGAGTCGGCATAGCGCGCCACGTCGAGCCAATGCCGGCCCCAACGCTCGCCATAGTGCAGCGAAGCGAGCAAGCGATCGACCACGCGCTCGAAAGCCCCCGGCGATTGGTCGGCCAGAAACGCGTCGACTTCCTCGGGCGTCGGCGGCAAGCCGGTCAAATCAAAGCTGGCCCGGCGGATCAACATCCGCCGGTCGGCGGCTGGAGCGGGCGAAAGTCCTTTGGCTTCCAATTCGGCCAGCACGAAACGATCCAAGGGCGAAGCGACCCACGCGGCATTTTTTACTTTCGGCAGCGGCGGCTCGGCCGGCGGTCGAAAAGCCCAAAACGATCGTTGCTCGTCGGTGATCGCCGGTCCGCTCGTTGTGCTTGCCGCCGGCTTTGCGGTGATCGGTTCGGCATTGGGCCACGGCGCGCCGCGGCGCACCCATTCGACCAGCACTGCGACTTCCTCCTCGGGCAGCTTGCCCTTGGGAGGCATTTGAAACACCTGTCCGTAACGCACCGCATCGACGAGCAAACTGTCGTCAGGCTTGCCGGGCGCGAGGGCCGGTCCGGAGTCGCCGCCGGTCACAATCGCGGCCAGCGAATCAAGCCGCAGCCCGCCCTTTTGCTGCTTCGGTCCGTGGCACTCCTGGCACCGCGCCACGAGCAACGGCCGCACTTTCTTCTCGAAGAATTCCGCGGCGGCTCGATCGGCGGGCGGCGCCGAGCCGGGCGGTTCGTCCGCCGCACGCGACGCGATCGTCGCGCCGAACAAACAGGCTCCAAAAAACGCCGTTGCGGTCGTCAAGCTGACAAGATTCGCTCGGCGGCGGCGGGCGGACATGGCCACGATTCCTTTGAATGTCAGGGGGGCGATCGTCAGGTCGCGCTGACTCGTTTCATCATAGAAAGTGGTCAGACCAGTGCAACGAATTAACTTATCGAATTCCGTGACCCCAAAAATACGTCGCACCTGGAGGAGCGTGCATGTCGGGCGGGAAAAACGGGCGCTGTCGGCAGGCAGGAAGGCGGTCGTTATTATATTAAAAAGTGATCGCGAGCGAGACCATTTCCTCGAAATCAAGGGTGGCTGTTCCCATGCCCGTGGCCGACGCCCATAGAAGACCGACTGGCTGCACGCGGCGGCGGCTGTTGTGGTGCGGCAGCTTGGGATTCGCCGGCCTTTCCTTGCCTCGCTTATTGCGGGCGGCAACCGAGTCGCCCGGCCGAGGGCGAGCGAAGTCGTGCATCCTGTTCTTCCTTGAAGGGGGCCCGGCCCATCAAGACCTCTGGGACATGAAGCCCGAGGCGCCGGCCGAGGTGCGCGGCGAATTCAAGCCGATCGCCACCAGCGTGCCGGGATTGCAAGTCTGCGAGCATTTGCCCTTGCTGGCGACGCAGATGCATCACGCGGCCTTGGTGCGATCGGTGCACCACTCGGTCGTCGATCATAACGCGGGGGCTTATTACGCGCTCACCGGGCGCTCGCCCGTCAAAGCGGGCCGCTTGATTCTTGGCGACGAGCCCGAGAACTTTCCGCCCTTCGGTTCCGTGGCGGGCGTTCTGCGGCCGGTCGAGCAGAGCTTGCCCGCTTTCGTCCACGTGCCCGACATCATGTCGAACAACGGCCGCGATCTGCCGGGCCAGCGCGGCGGGTTCCTCGGCGCCGCCTCCGACCCTCTTGTCGCCGGCGATCCGAGCGTGCCCGACTATCGGGCGCCGGAACTGGAACTTCCCGGCGACGTAGGCAAAGAGCGTTTCGCTCGCCGGCGCGAGCTGCTCGAATCGCTGGAGCAAGCACGATTCGCACGGGCCGACGCCTCAAACGCCCCGACGAAAACCGCCTCGCTCGAAACCTACTATCGGCAAGCCTTCGCGCTGCTCTCTTCGTCACAGGCCCGCGGCGCCTTCGATCTGACGCAAGAGCCGACTCAAGTCCGCGAGCGTTACGGCTTGCCCGACCGCGTCGACCGCTCGGTCGAAGCCCGCAAATTCGGCGGTCTGCCGCACCTGGGGCAATCGATGCTGTTGGCTCGCCGCTTGATCGAGGCGGGCGTGCGGCTGGTCACGGTTTGCAGCGGCCGGCGTTTCGATCAGGCGTGGGATACGCACCGCCAGCATTTTCCGCTGCTCAAGCGTTCGCTGCTGCCCTACGCCGATCGCGCGTTGGCGGCGCTGCTGGCAGATTTGTCCGAGCGCGGCCTGCTCGAAGAAACGCTGATCGTGGCGATGGGCGAGTTCGGCCGCACGCCGCGATTGGGGCAGATTACCAGCGGCGCCGGCGCCGATGCGGCCGGCCGCGATCACTGGCCGCACTGCTATACGGCCGTCTTGGCTGGCGGCGGCATTCGGGGAGGGGCGATTTACGGCAGATCGGACCGCTTCGCGGCCCATCCCGCCGCCGACCCCGTCACGCCTGAAGACATCGCCGCCACGATCTATCGCGCTTTGGGCATCGCCCCCGAGACGCGCATTCGCGATTCGCTCGGCCGCCCGCACAGCGTAGCATTGGGCCAACCGATCGAAGCGTTGTTCGGGTAAACCGCTCTCGAAGGGGCTGGCGGAATGAGCCACGGATGAAACACCGATGCGACCCAGCGCGACCTTCGGCCGCAGCCCAAAGGAAACATTTGTCGGCTACGGATCATGCAAAACGCAAAATGCAAAAGTCAAAATGACGGAAATGCGATTTCCGATATTGCATTTTGCATTTTGACTTTTCTTGCACGGCGTGTCTGAATCGCGGCATGAAATCTTCGCGGCCCGGAAAGAAGTGGACCATTTGTAGTACGGATAAAGCGAGATGGAACTTCCTCACCATGACATCACTGGGACATCACTGGCGAAATCATCGGGGCCGCTTTTGAGGTCTACAATGTCCTCGCTTACGGGTTTCTGGAAAAAGTCTATCAGCGGGCCATGCAAGTCGAGCTTCAAGCCCGGGGCTTCACGGTTGAAATCGGAGCAGAGATTCGCGTAATTTACACGGGGGTTGAGGTCGGAATCCATGGCTCAAGTCGCCGGCCATACTATCGCTTTGTCAGGGCTCCAGCCTGACGCGCGTCAGGCTGGAAAGCACTACCTACGCCGCTATTCGCAAAATACAGCGGCCGCCAACACGGTCGTGTAAAGCCCCTGCTTGTTTCCTTCGGCGCTTTGGGCGACGTTTCGCGTCTTGACGATTTTGCCCGACATCTTGAACTCTTGCCGCAGTTCGTCCCAATCCTTGTTCGGGTCGAATTCGATGCCCAACCGAGTCGCCAGCATCTGGGCCGCAATGTCCTCGGCGTGCTCGCCGGCTTTCTCGTCCGTTTCGCCGAACTCATGATGCTCTGAAAGGTAGCCGTAGCCGCCGGGGTCGGACGGAATGGCGGCGCCAATGGCGGCCGCCAGCAACCGATGCGGCTCGTTGGTGGCGAGCCGGGCGATGACGGCGCACACGATTTGTCCGGGGGCCAAAAGTTTGATGCCCTCGTCGCGGCCGATCACCTTACAGCCAGGCGGCAAGATCGACGAAACCGCGACGAGATTGACGTGCTCGATGCCCGCGTCGCGCAAGGCCATCTCGAAGCTTTGAAGCGGGTTCCGATGCCGACCGACGCCTTTGGTGAAGAACACCTTTTTGGGAATGAACGAAGCAAGCATTGGGGCGCCGCGATCGGGGTTTCCATTATCTCGCTGAACGAATTGCACGATATGGTAACCGAATCCACCGCAGGCGTCCTCCGCGCGCCAAGTTCACGGCCCCGCCGGCGTGCTCCGGGGCGCGCAAGTGTGCCGCGGCGCGCCACGGATGGCAAGCCCGGCCGCGATTGGGATAATCGTTTTTGCGCCCTGGCATGTCAATTGCCGGTTCTGGCGATAGGCAGCTTGGCATGAGCGGTTGAATAATCCGGGCCGGTCGACCGCCAGGTCGTCCGGCGCCATCATGGTCGTTGAATTCGGAAATCAAGCATGGCAGGCAAACATCAAATCGTGGCGGAACTAGGCGAGAATTCGCTGTTGCTGCCGAACGTCGTGAATGCGGCCCTGGCGGCCAACGACCGCGCGAAGTACCTCATTGCGCTGCTGCAAGCCGCGAAAGCGCATGCCGACCGTCCCGAAGCGGGCGCGGTCGATTTGAAATTGGAGCGGATCGCGTGCGGCGTGGACCAGGCCGAATTCGACACCGTCGCCGAGCGCAGCAGCAAGGAAGGCGACGGCCGCTACTCGATTCCCTCGGCCCGGCAAGTCTACGAGTTGTTAGTCGAACAAGTGCGGCAAATGCTGGCGCCGCTCGAAGTCGGCGGCGCCGCGGCGCCGCAAGACGGCCGGCCCGCCGCCGAGTATCGGCGACGGCTCGAAGCATGCCTGGCCCGGCAGCCTTCGCCCGACGGCGACTCGATGGACGGCGACTCGATCGACCGCATCGCGGCGCCGCCGGGCGGCCTAGAAGACGGGCTGCACGCGATCGTGATGGACCTGCACAAGGAAATCAACCGCTTGCAGCGACGGATTTCGACCGAGTCGATCTCGGGCGCAGCGGTCTATGGACTTGCCAACGAAGACCGGCCGCTGGTCGAAGCCTTCATGGCGGGCGTACATCAGACCGAAAAACTGAAATTCGACCATCCGGGCCTGGGCACGACGGCGACCCGCGACGCAAAGGCGCTGGTCTTGCAAAACGACATCGGCCTGACCGAGGCGCACGTGCTCGTGATTCGCGTCGAGCCGCCCAAGGTCACGGCGACCTATACCGACATTCACATCCAACGACTCCAATTCTTCCAGTCTCTATTGCGGCCGTTCGCCGTTGCCTGGAACGATACGGTCTCGAAGCGCACGGCCGGCTTGCCGGATTTGTACCATCTTTGCGTCGGCGTTTTCGTAGCACGCGACCAAGATGAGCTGACCCGATACCTGACGTTCCTCGGTTCGCGGCTCGTGTTTCTGATCGACTGGAACCGCGCTCGCAAGCGGCTGCGCAAACTGGCGCCCAAACAACTCGGCCTCGACGTGCTCGACTGGGCCGCCGCCAACAACGTCGGGCACATGGGCTTTCTGAAGCTCGGCGGCGAGCAGTTCGTGTTCGACGCCTTGCGGCTTACCGCCCAGGGGCCGTTGCAGTGGGGCGGACAACTCGCCGATGTGCTGGGCGAGGCCCGCACTGCGGAGTTTCTCAAGTTCGCGCTGCAAACCACGACCGAAGGTCTGTTGGCGGGCCGCTCCGATCCGCTGATCCGCGACGAAATTCAGGCGGAACTGCGGCATTACTTCGATACGATCCAGGAGGGCATCCTGGCGGTGGCCGCCGAACACGCCGGCTTGATCGTCGAACTGGCCATGGCGTCGCGAGATAGCCTGCTGCTAGGCGTGCTGGCTCGCGATCGCGACTATCTCGATCGCGCAGCCCGGCGGGCAAAGGCCTGGGAGCACCGCGCCGACCAACTGGTCAACAAGTGCCGCACGGCCCGCGGTTGGCAAGGCGAAACCTCGCAGCCGCTCGTCCACCTGGTGCGAACGGCCGACGATGCGGCCGACGAGCTGGAGGAAGCGGTGTTTTTGATCAACTTGCTTCCCGCCGAAGGCGCAGCCAACGGTTCGTCGACTTCACTCCAGGAAATGTCGGGGCTGCTCGTCGAGGGGGCGCACGAGTATCTAAAGGCCGTAGAGAACGCGCGTTACGTTCATCGCGGCAGCGCTCGCGAACGCATCGAGGATTTCCTGGAAGCCGTGGACCACACGTTGCTCATCGAGCACCAGGTCGACGACGCTCATCGCCGCGCCAAGTCGGGCATTCCCATGTTTTCGGGCGATTTCAAGGAACTCCATCTGTTTATGGAGATCGCGGATAATCTCGAACAGGCCGCCGACGTGCTGATGCACTCCGCGCTCAATCTGCGCGACTACGTGCTCGGCGAGGCCATTACACGATGATTCACGCCAGCGCATGAACCCCGAATCGGCTTCAGACCCAATTGTGTTTTTCGGTTGCGGAGACTCCGGCCACGCTATCGTCACGGCCGACAGCGTAGGCGGCAAGGCGGCGAAGTTGATCCGAATGGCAGAGGAAGGCATTCGCACGCCCCCCGGTTTCGTGCTGGGGGTTTCCTTCTGCCGCGATTACTTCGACCGCGGCGGTCGGTTGCCCGACGGTTTTGCCGAGTTGCTTTCGCGGCAGACCGAGCGCTTGGGCAAAGCGACGGGCTTGAAGTTCGGCGGCGAGCGCCGGCCGCTGTTGCTGTCAGTTCGCTCGGGGGCGGCCGTCTCCATGCCCGGCATGCTCGACACGATCTTGAACGTCGGCTTGACCGATCGCACCCTTTCGGCGCTGATCTGCCTGACCGGCAATCCGCGACACGCCTGGGACAGCTATCGACGCTTGGTGCAAAGCTATGGCGAGTCGGTGTACGCCCTGGCCGCCGAAGAGTTCGAGCGGGTGGTCGAGGCCCAGCTTGCAAGCCAGTCGGTCCCCGCGTCGGGCGAACTCGACGCGGCCGCACTGCGAGAGATCGCGCTCGAATCGTTGGCGTGGTTTGCGTCGCGAACCGGCAAACCCTTTCCGCAGGATCCTCAGACGCAACTGGTCGAAGCAACGGAAGCCGTGTTCCGATCGTGGCGCAGCCCCCGCGCCGTTGAGTTCCGCCGGCTGCGCGGGCTCGAAGCCTTGCCGGGCACCGCGGTCACGTTCCAAGCCATGGCCTACGGCAACCTGGGCGGCAGTTCCGGGGCAGGGGTCGCTTTCACGCGCAATCCGGCCACGGGCAAGAAAACTCTCTATCTCGACTTTCTGCCCAACTCGCAAGGCGAGGACATCGTCGCGGGCCGCAGCCGATTGCAAGGCACGGCCGCGCTGGAACTGATCTTGCCCGACGTCTATCGCCAATTGGTGCAGATCGCCAAGCAATTGGAACGCCTTTTCGGCGACGCGCAAGATTTCGAGTTCACCGTCCAGGAAGGGCGGTTGTACGTGCTTCAATCTCGAGACGCCAAGCGGACTCCGCTCGCCGGCCTGCGCATCGCTTGCGATCTCGTCGCTGAAGGGTTGATCGACGAACAGACGGCCCTCGATCGGCTGAGCGGCTTCGATCTCGACAAGATCTGTTCGGTCAGTTTGGCCCCGCCCAAAGGGGCAAAGCCGCTTTGTCGCGGGACGCCCGCCAGTTCGGGAGCGGCGGTCGGCCCCGTCGCGCTTTCGCCCAAGGCGGCGATCGAGTTGGCCGCCCAGGGCCGCTCGCCGATCCTGGTTCGCAACGACATCACAACGGCCGACATCGCGGGCCTGGCGGCCTCGGCCGGCATCCTAACCGCTCGCGGCGGACGGACCTCGCACGCAGCGGTCGTCGCTCGCCAACTGAACAAGGTGTGCGTGGTCGGATGCCGCGAACTAAAGCTTGCCGGCGACTCGCAGCGCTTTCAGGCGGGCGAGCGCTGGCTCGCCGAAGGAGAGTGCCTCTCGGTCGACGGCGAATCGGGCGAGGTCTACGCGGGCCGGCTCGACGTCCGCGAGATCCGACCGACCGCCTATTTGGAGCAGGTCGCACGCTGGAAAGAGACCGCGAAAGCCGAGTAGCGAGCCTACCGTAGCCACGGATGAAACACGGATCGAACACGGATAAGAAAAGGCCGAACAAGCGAAAGACTTCCTAAGCCGGTGGCCGGACTAAGCCCCGCCACGCACTGTTAGAACACTTCGAGGACTTCATCCGTGTTCGATCCGTGTTTCATCCGTGGCTCAGTTAGCTAGTGCTAAGCATGCCTGGGCAAGCGGACGGTCATCACCGGACAAGGGCTGACGCGCACCACGCGCTCCTCGACGCTGCCGATCAGAAAATAATCGGTGCCGGTGCGGCCTTGGGTCCCGAGCAGCAGCAGATCGACGTGGTGCATCTTGGCATAGGCGCAGATTTCCTCGACTGGTTTTCCGTAGCGGATCGCCGTTTCGATCCGGCGATGCTCGGACGGCAGCTCGGCGACCAAGGCTTCGAGCCGTTCGCGAGTTCTGGCCTCGAGACACTGGATGAACTTCTTGGCCTCGTGCTCGCCCTCTTGCTCGCCTTTTTCCTCGGTATCGAGCAAGCGATTGAAATACTGCCGCGCCATTTCGAAGCAGGCCGTGTAGTTCGGGTCGGCGATGCCCGGCCCCAACTCGTGCAACACGTGCAGCAGGTGCAAATCGGCGCCAAAGCGCTCCGCCAGCGTCACCCCATAGTCGAGCGCCAGCCTCGCGGGCTCGTTAAAGTCAGTGGCCACGCAGATCGTTTCGAAGCCGAGCGGCGCCGCGCCGGCGCCGCCGATTGATGCTGAACTCATTTTCGCCTCCTCGGGCCAGCAACGGTCGAATCCATCACGGCGCTCGCTTCCGGAGCGCTTTCAGCGCGTGGGGCAACGCGGCCTTCAGGGAATCAATTTCGCCATCAGGAACTGATTCGTCAAGCGCCTTCGGATCGACAACGGCCCCTTGTCTCAGGCAGTTCCAGCGGATGCTTCGTGTTTTTACACAGCAATGCACGTGCCACGCGAGATTCCCGAAGCAAAGCCCGCCATCGACCGAAGCCGTGCGAGCGTCTGTGCGGAATGGCGCGCTGCGACTCGCGCTTTGCAAACGCGAGACGATTGGCCGGCCTCAATTCCGACCCTAAACACACCGATTGTACGTCCGCCGCACTCGGCACGTGGAATGCTCAAGCGACGTAAGAGGTCCTTTTTTTGGCGACGATCGCTAGGGACCGCGGCTCAGCCAGATCGGCCAGGACCGACGCAGAGTGAATCGTAACCGGCAGCCCGCTGCCGAAGCGTGGAAAGGAGCGAATGCCATCATGAGCGCCAAAAAAATCATCTTTGCGACAGATTACTCGCCCGCCAGCCAGCACGCCTTGAACTATGCAGCGTCGATGGCGCGAGACCGCGACGCGACCCTGCTGATCGTGCACGTTTCGGAATTGGAAGAGTACCCGGTCGGCGAGTTGTTCGACGAGGAGCCTCGCCCGTCGGAATCGGAACTCGAAGAACTTCTGGCCGTCAAGATTCCCGACTCCAGAATCCACTGCGAGCATCGCTTGCTGCACGGCGCCGCGGCGAAGGAAATCGTCAAACTGGCCCGGCAAGAAGACGCGGAGCTGATCGTGATGGGCGCTCGCGGGCGATCGCCGCTGGGCCAACTCTTGGTCGGCAGCGTGGCGGAAGCCGTGATTCGCGACGCCCATTGCGCGGTCTGCGCCTTGCGGCCGCCCGTCTATGCGCCGGTCGCGTAACGTTCCGTTCGACCATGCGTAGGTCAGGCTTTCCAGCCTGACATGGAAAGCGTGCGTTACGAATAACGTCAGGCTGGAAAGCCTGACCTACGAGGAGTTTCGACGATGTCGAAGGGACGCATTCTGATCGGCAAGCCGGGATTGGACGGCCACGACCGCGGCGCCAAGTTTGTCGTCCGGGTGCTGCGCGACGCCGGCTACGATGTCGTTTACACTGGCATTCGGCGCAGTCCCGAGCAAATCGTCTCGGCGGCCATTCAGGAAGACGTCGACGCCATCGGCTTGAGCATCCTCAGCGGAGCGCACAAGGTCCTGTTCGGCCGTGTGCTGGAACTGCTCGCCGAGCGCGGCGCTCGCGACATCGTCGTGTTCGGCGGCGGGACGATTCCGGCCCGAGACGTGCCGTTTCTCAAACAATTAGGCGTTCGCGCCATCTTCACGCCGGGCGCGTCGACCGCCTCGATGGTGGCCGCGATCGACGCCCTGCTCCAGGAGCGGCAACGTGAATGCATTGCTTGAGGCCGCACGAGGCGGTTCGGTCCGCGCCGCCAGCCGATTGATCAGCCTCATCGAAGACGATCCGGCTCGGGCCTGCGCGTTGCTCGCGGAACTCAATAACTGCCCGGCGCCGAGATTGGCGGCCGGAATCACCGGGGCGCCGGGCGCCGGCAAGAGCCTGTTGATCAACGAACTCCTCAAAGCGTGGCGCAAGCGAGAGCCCGAAAGACGGCTGGGCGTGCTTGCCGTCGACCCGTCGTCACATCGTTCCGGCGGCGCCGTGCTGGGCGATCGCATCCGGATGATGGAGCACGCTGGCGACGAGCGCGTATTTATCCGGTCGCTGGCGAACCGGGGGCGGCTGGGCGGCCTGACGCTCGGCATCCGAGAATCGCTGCGCGTCATGGGACTGGTCGGTTGCGACGTCGTGCTGCTGGAAACGGTTGGCGTCGGACAAAACGAGATCGATGTCGCCCAGGTGGCCGATCTGGTCGTGGTGACGTTGGCGCCGGGCCTGGGCGACGACGTGCAACTGCTCAAGTCGGGATTGCTCGAGATCGCCGATATCGTCGTCGTCAACAAGGCCGACCGTCCCGGCGCCGACCGCCTGTTCGCCGAACTTAACTCGATGCTGGCGCTGTGCGACTCGCCGCGTCCCTTGACTTTCCTGGCGAGCGCTCTGGAACATCGCGGCATCGACGAGTTGGTCGAAGGCGTGGAGCGTCTCGCCGCCGCGCAAGACGTCGCACGGGCCCCCCGGCGCGCCCAGTCGCTCCGGCAGGAAGTCGCCTGCGCCGTGCGCGAATCGGCCATCCGATCGCTCGACCGCGCAATCGCCGCAGGGACCTTGAGCGAGCAGGCGATCGAGCGGGTTTTGAGCGGCCAAGCCTCGGTCGAACAGGCGGCGGCCAAGTTGCTCGCAGCCGCCGTGCAGCCTGCACCGCCGCCAGGCGCGCCGCCGACCGGCGCGGCCGCCGGCGTCGCCCAACTGCGCGGAGCGAACCGCGTTCCGCCAGCGCCCGGCGCCGGCGAGCACGTCCTGTGTGTTGCGAACCAGGGAGACGATGCATGACGCACGATCGCATTCGCGAACAGGCTGAAGCCTGGAACACCGGGCCGCTGGCAAAGACCTTGTCCGCCTTCCCCGAACGTTGCGAGCAGTTCCAGACCGCCTCGGGCCTGCCGGTCGAGCGGCTGTACCTGCCGGGCCCCGACGTCCTCGAACGTTACGAGGAAAAGCTCGGCTTTCCCGGCAGTTTCCCGTTCACGCGGGGCGTGCAACCGACGATGTATCGCGGCCGGCTGTGGACGATGCGCCAATACGCCGGCTTCTCGACGGCCGAAGAATCGAACCGCCGCTATCGCTATCTGCTCTCGCAAGGCTCGACCGGGCTGAGCATCGCGTTCGATTTGCCCACGCAGTTAGGGCTCGATTCCGATCATCCGATGTGCTTCGGCGAAGTCGGCAAGGTGGGCGTAGCGATCAATACGCTGGCCGACATGGAGGCGCTGTTCGAGGGGATTCCGCTCGACAAGGTCTCGACGTCGATGACGATCAACGCCACGGCGCCCGTGTTGCTGGCCATGTACGTCGCCTTGGCGGAGAAGCAGGGGGTTGAACCGGCGAAGCTCGAGGGCACGGTTCAAAACGACATTCTCAAGGAATACGCGGCCCGCGGCGCCTACATCTTTCCGCCGCAGCCCAGCCTCCGGCTGATCGCGAACATCTTCCAGTTCTGCGGCGCCCGCATGCCCAAGTTCAACACGATTTCGATCAGCGGCTATCACATTCGCGAGGCCGGCGCCACGGCGGTCCAGGAAGTCGCGTTCACGCTGGCCGATGCGATTTGTTACATCGAGACGGCCTTGCGCGCCGGACTCAAGATCGACGACTTCGCCCCGCGGCTGACCTTCTTCTTCGCCGCCCACAACGATTTCTTCGAGGAAATCGCCAAGTTCCGCGCCGCGCGCCGGCTGTACGCCAAGATCATGAAGGAGCGTTTTCAGGCCCAAGCGCCCAAGAGCATGATGCTGCGATTCCATACGCAGACGGGCGGCGTAACGCTGACGGCGCAAGAGCCGGATAACAATGTCGTGCGCGTCGCCTGGCAAACCCTGGCGGCCGTGCTGGGAGGCACGCAAAGCCTGCACGCCAACAGCAAGGACGAGGCCCTCGCGCTGCCGAGCGAATCGTCCGCCAAGCTCGCCTTGCGCACCCAACAACTCATCGCCTACGAAAGCGGCGTGACCGGCACCGTCGACCCGCTGGGCGGCAGTTTCTACGTCGAGAACTTGACCGATCGCATCGAAAGCGAAGCCGCGCGGCTGATCGACGAAATCGACTCGCTGGGCGGCATGCCGGCGGCCATCGAAAGCGGCTACGTCTCGGCCAAGATCGAGCAAGCGGGCTACGATTGGTGCATGCAGGTCGAGCGCAAAGAGCGGATCGTCGTCGGCGTCAACGAATACGCCGAAGGCGGTTCGCCCGACATGCCGTTGTTCGAAGTCGGCGAGGAAGTCCGGCAACGGCAAATCGACAAGCTCAACGCGGTCAAGGCCCGCCGCGATCCGCGCGCCGTCAAGCGCTCGCTGGCGGCGCTCAAGACGGCGGCCGACGACGATTCGCAGAACGTGTTGCCCAGCGTGCTGGACGCGGTGCGGGCTTACGCAACGGTCGGCGAAATTTGCGACGTGCTGCGCCAAGCGTTCGGGGAGTACGAAGAAAAATGCCGAATGTAACGATGCCGGATGTTGGGC
This sequence comes from Pirellulales bacterium, assembly GCA_035532215.1. GTDB lineage: Bacteria > Planctomycetota > Planctomycetia > Pirellulales > JAICIG01 > JAICIG01. The sequence continues at coordinate 21,893 of DATKRK010000385.1, forward strand.
GCCATGCCTTCGCCGGCGTAGGCATGCGCGCGCCGGCGCCACAGCGAATCGCATGCTTACCCGCTTGCTACGCAAGCGTGAAAGCATGGCGCCCAGGTGATGTAAGCATTTCAATCAGTAAGGGAACATCGCGTGTCACTCGTGCTGCAATCCATCACCGACTCGATCGGTACGCTGACGCTCAACCAGCCGGAGAAGCGCAACGCGCTGAGCCGTGCTCTGATCGACGAATTGATCGCCGGGCTCGATGCGTCGGCCGCGGCGGAGGTGCGGGCCGTCGTGCTGCGCGCCGCGCCGGGGTCGCGCGTCTGGTCGGCCGGGCACGACGTCCGGGAGCTTCCCGCCGCGGGGCGCGACCCTTTGACTTATAACGATCCTTTGCGGCGCGCGGTGCGGGCCATCGAATCGTTCCCCGCGCCCGTGTTGGCCTTGATCGAAGGCGGCGTCTGGGGCGGCGCCTGCGAACTGGCGTTGAGTTGCGACCTGTTGGTCGCCACGCCCGAGGCGACGTTCGCCATTACGCCCGCCCGGATGGGAGTGCCTTACGACATGTGCGGCATGTTGAGTTTCATGAAGATGATCAACATGCCCGTGCTCAAGGAAATGCTGTTTACCGGCCGGCCGATTCCGGCCGAACGCGCGCTCGCGGCGGGCGCGCTGAATTACGTCGTGCCGGCGGCGGAGTTGGAGCGGTTCGTCTACGAGTTGGCCGCTCGCATCACCGAGACTTCGCCGCTCTGCGTGGCGGCGATCAAAGAGGAGTTGCGGATGCTATCGGAATCGATGCCGCTCGATTCCGACACGTTCGAGCGGCTGCAGGAATTGCGCCGCAAGGTGTACGACAGCCACGACTATGAAGAGGGCATCCGCGCATTCTTGGAAAAGCGTCCGCCCGTCTTCAAGGGGCGCTGAACGCCGGCTGAAGCGAGACAAATCGACGGCCCAGGCGAAGGCCGCTCAAGCCTTCACCGCCTTCGCGGCTTCGGCGTGCGCGAAGGTCCGCAAAACCTCGACGACGTCTTCGTCTTCGACTTGCCTGAAATCTTCGTAGAACTGCCCGATCGCCCAGAAGAATCTCGGCGCCAGCAGGCAAACGACCTCATCGCACCATTGGCGCACGGCGACCAGCCTTTCGGGCGAGGCGACCGGTACGGCGACGATCGTTTCGTATGGGTTTTGAGCCTTGACCATTTGCAAGGCGGCGATCATGGTCGAGCCGGTCGCGATGCCGTCGTCGGTGACGAGCACCGAGCGACCTTCGATGGGTTCCTGCGGTTTGACTGCGCGAAACAGCTCCTTTCGCCGGGCGATCTCGCCGAGCTGCCGGCGTCGCTCGCCGGTCAGGTACTCCTCGGTCACTCCCAACACTTCATCGGCGCGATGATTCAAGTAGATTTCGCCGGCCTCGGACAACGCCCCGATGGCCAGCTCCGACTGCTCAGGCGCTCGCAGCTTGCGGGCCAGCACCACGTCGAGATCGGCGCCTAGCTCGCGCGCCAGGACGGCCCCTGTGACGACGCCCCCGCGCGGAATTGCCAGCACCAGCAGGTTGCGGAATTTCCGACCCTTGAGCTTTTTGGCCAACTGCCGAGCCGCATCGGTTCGATCTTGAAACATCGGAAAGCCTCCCGTCAAACGAACCCCAAAGCCGAAACGCCGCCGCCTCTGCCCTCTTCAGAGACAATGGAGCAGAAAATCTCGTGCCAAATTCACCATTGAAACGGTTCGCGTTTTGCACGGGTGGGTTCGACGGCGCGCCGGAGACGAAGAAACGATGCACTGTTCGGAGCTCTGCAGCCGCCCCGCTCGTCAATGCCCAGGAAAAACCGCAACTTGCGAGCGTGCCAGACTGGGACGCGACCGCGCGAATACGCTCAGGTAAAATCAACACGCGACGGCGACCGATCGCAGAAGCGCCGCCCGAAAGAGTTGAGATCAGGAGCAGGATGACATGACGGTCCCCTACGATCCCTCAATCAAATTGATCTCCGGCGATGCACATCGGATACTGGCCGAGGACCTGGCCCGCGAGTTGGGCGTTCCCTTGGAGCCGGCAGAGATTGCCGCCTTCGCCGATGGCGAATCGCGGGTGTTGCTCGCCTCCGACCTGCGCGGCGCCGACGTCTACATTCTGCAACCCACCTCTCCGCCGGTGAACGACCGGCTGATGAACTTGGCGCTCTTGATCGACGCCGCTCGGGCGGCCGGCGCGGCGCGAGTCACGGCGCTCGTCCCTTATTTCGGATACGCCCGCCAGGAGCAACGCGGACGGGCGGGCGAGCCGCGTTCGGCGCAGGTCGCGGCGAGACTGTTGGCTTCCGTGGGACTCGACAGGCTGGCGACTTTGGACTTACACGCGCCGGCGTTGGAAAGCGCCTTCCCGATGCCGGCGACGTTGCTTGGCTGCGAAGAATTATTCCTCCCCGCGGTCAAGAGTTGGGGCGTTGAAGACCTGGCGGTCGTCTCACCCGACGCCGGTGGGATGAAGCGCGCGCAGCGCTTCGCCGGCAAACTGAATGCGGGGCTGGCCGTCGTCGCCAAGGATCGGCCGCGACCCGACCAGGCGGCGGCGTTGCAGGTGTTAGGCGACGTGCGCAACCGGGCCTGCTTGATCGTCGACGACATGGCCAGCACGGGCCGGACCATGGCCGCCGCCGCGGAAGCGCTCCGCCGGGCCGGCGCGCGCGAGGTTCACGCCATTTTCACGCACGCCGTGATGAGCGCCGAAGCCTTGCAGCGCCTGCTCGACGCTCCGCTCGGGCGAATCGTAACCTCCGATTCGATTCCCGTGGCGCCGCATCCTCGGCTGCAGATCGTGCGCACCGCGCCTTTGCTGGCCAAGACGGTGCGTTATCTCCGCGGTGAAATGCCGGCCGCGCCGCAGACGTGATCCTGTGGCGGATTAAGAACGAGACAGTTGTTGATCGTGGGGCGGCCTTCCAGGCCGCCGGCAATTGACGGCCTGGAAGGCCGCCCCACAGCGCCGCGCCGATGAGTCATGCTCGTCAATCCAAGAATCGTGCCAGTTCCGCTCCGGCGAGCTGTTGGAGCTTGCCGAATGCGCGCATCTCGAGTTGGCGAATGCGTTCGCGGCTGACGCGAAAGACTTGGGCCGCTTCGGCCAGGGTATAGCAATAGCCATCGCCCAGCCCGTAGCGAAGCCTGAGGACTTCTCGCTCGCGGTAACTCAACGTTTCCAGCAGTTCGCCGACCCTGCCGTGGAGCAGGGCCAGATGCGCATCGAGGGCAGGTTCCGGAGATCGCTGGTCGGAAAGATCGTCGAGCAATCGCCGCTCTTCGTCGAAGTTTTTCGGTTCGTCGAGGCTGTACAGGCTGCGAGCCGACTCGAGCGATCGTTGCACCTGCTCGACGGTCATATCCGCCGCGGCGGCCACTTCCTCGGTCGTCGGCTGCCGTTTCAGTTCCTGCCATAATTGCCCGCTGGCGCGACGCACCTGGGCTTGCGCACGGATCGGTCCGCTGGGAACGCGGACGAGCCGGCTTTGCTCGGTCACGGCGCGACCGATCGCCTGCCGGATCCACCAGGTGGCGTAAGTGCAGAACTTAAGGCCGCGGCGCACCTCGAATTTTTCGACGGCCCGCATCAATCCGCCGTTTCCCTCCTGGATCAAGTCCTGGAAGCTCATGCCGCGATTGCGATATTTCTTGGCGATCGAAATCACCAACCGCAGGTTGCCTTCCGACAGCCGCCGCTTGGCAAGCTGGTATTGAGCGTAGAACTCTTGCAGCCGGCGGACTCGCGAGCGCAATCCAGCGGGCGACTGCTGGACGGCGCGCAAGATGCGGCGCCGTTCTCGCACGAGCTTCCGCAGTTCGGCGTTCGATTCGCCCGCCTCCCGCCGGCGCTTGATTTCAGTCTTCAGTCGTTCGGCTCGCTCGGCGACTTTTTGCAGACGCTCGAATTGGCGTTCCAGACGCGGCAACCGCAGGCCGAGTTCTTCCACCAATCGGACTGCTCGCCGCCGCCGCGCGACCAGCCGCCGCCAGGCCTTTTGACGCTGGGAAATACGCTGCGATCGATTCGCAGCAATGCGGTAATCCTCCCGAATGCGCTCCAAAAGCGCGGCGAGCGTTCTCAGATGGTGCGGCAGCCGACCGAGGATCTGACTTTTCTCCAGACGGTCGCTGACGGCGACTTGCACGGTGCGGTCGAAGGCCAATTCTCCGCAGTGGACCTTCTCGAGCGTGGCGACCGCCGAACGCAGAACAAAACCGCACTCCAACAGGTTTCGCCGAAAGCGCCGCCGCGCGACTTCCACCTGTCGGGCCAAGGCGACTTCCTGTTTTCTCGTCAGCAGCGGGAGCTTGCCGATTTGATCGAGGTAGACGGCCAAGGCGTCGTCGAACCAGCCGCCGGCGGCAGCCGCGCCGACGGCCCTCTCGGTTCTGCCCGAGTCGACTTCGCCCAGATGACGCTCTTCGTTAAAACCGGCCTGCTCGTCCGGCGCTTCCAGGTCGTCCGCCAGCGCGTTCAGTTCGGGCTCGGCGACAACCTCGTCGTCTTGTTCTGAAAGTAGTTCGTAATAAGTGGTATTCATGGAATGCTTGGCGGCTTGGAAATAATCCGTCCCGCGCGAGCCGCGCAGCGGGGCAAAAGTTTACGAGGCAGGCTGAAATACGGCAAACGGCGCCCTCGCGGGAGGCTTTTTCACTTACCCCGGCTCTGCATCGCCAGGCGGGCGCATCGTCAGAACCCGCCTCGAATCGCCGTAGAAAGGATGGCTCGATTACATTCTACGCGCGGCCGCCCATGCGGTCCACGGCGGCCACCCCAGGGGACAGAACTCCACTTTCGTCCGCATAGAACGCGCCGGCGCTCGAGAATCACGGAAATGCAGGCTTTGTCCGAGGTTACAAGACGGCTCGCCAAACGCCGGCAGATGCGCAAGCTATCTTTCAGCCGCGAGATGCCGGTTGCCACGGTCAGGGGCGGTTGGCGGCATCGCCTAGGCGATGCCGCAGCGACCTGGGCCTTCGCCCTCGTTGTTCTACACAAGTCAGACGCCAGCACCTCGACCGTTGCGAGAGGGCGTGGATGCTGCATTTTTACGTAGCCCAGGCATTTATGTCTGGGATCCGCAAACCGTTTCAGTCCCGCCCCCGATTGGCGCCTCGCGGCCGCCATCGGCGGCCGCG
>DATKRK010000386.1:0-24078 GCA_035532215.1 Pirellulales bacterium
AAGCGAAAGGAGTACGACCATGACGACCATGTGTGACATAAGCGGCGAAGACAACATCGCCCGCCTGAACGCCTTCCTCGACCAGTTCCCGGTCGGCATCGACCCGGACTTCGACGAGGCGCCCGACGAGCTGGAGCGGCAGTTCGCCGAATTCCGCCTCACCTCCCACCACCACTAACCGGAAAGGAAACCGACCATGTCAAACACCGACGAGCTACCAACGCCTTTCGACGGCTACGAAGTACACGGCGTCCGTGAATTCGGACGCGGCGCCAAGCGGCACTGCGAGCAAGTCCCCGATGAGGACGCCCGGTTCTGGAGTCTCTACGGGCACATCCCCGGCCAGGGCCTCGAATGCATCGGCGATTTCAAGAACCGTGCCTTGGCCGAGGAAGTCCGCGCCCGCATCAAAGGCCGCCAGCCCGCATTGCAAGAAGCGCTGGCGTGGCTGGCCACCGCCGCCGAAGACCTTGACGTCGCGCTAGACGAAACACCCGGTCAATTCGCTGCCGAACGCATGGAACTCGCCGCCGCGTGCCGCAACGCCCGCGACGCGCTCCGGACGGGATCGCGGATCGACGTCCACCAGCTACTGCGTGCCCGCCGCCAGGTCGCCGTCATCTGGAGCATCGAGGACGTGCAAGGTGTCCGCCCCGAACTGACCGACGACCAGGCGTGGGACGTGCTTGAACGCTGCTACGACAAGCACGACTGCGAATGGGGCTTCACCTGGAACTACCTCGAGGACGTAGCCGACATCATGTTTCCTGAGCAACCATCAACCACAAAGGAGTGAAAACCATGACCAATGAACCAACCAATGCAGACCGCGCGGCGTGCGCCAAAGACGCCCTCGCCGTCTTCACCGTGGCCACCTTCACCGGCGGCCATCCAGACCGCATGGACCGCGACGACCTCGAATGCGCCACGGGCGACCTGATCGCCGACCTGCTGCACTACGCCGTGCAGCAAGGCTTCGATGCTGGTGGCATTACGCAAAGAGCCTGCGGGCACTTCGGATGGGAGCTGCTGGACGAAGCGTGTCTGGGACTCCCCAGGCACGACGACGCGATCGTATCAGAGCTTGTCGCGGCGCTGGACTACCTAATTGAGCAGACTGTCGACATGGATCTCAAACACGGCATCGGGCTGAGTGAGGGCGAAGAGGAGGCGAGAACGAAAGCCCTGGCCGCCATCGCCCAGGCCACGGACGCAACCCCGGCCCATCAACAAGCCGCCAAACGCAACGATAAGGAGGAGTAATCATGTTCGCACGTACCATCAACGCACGCTACGCGGCCCGCATCCGCCGGGCCGCTGCCACCCCTCGCCCCGCCAGGCCACAGCCCGTTTACGCCAGGCTGCCGCTGGCGCCGAGCAATGCCAGCCCCGTCCCTCACCTGACCAGCCTGTACCATTTCGATCGGGCCGGCGAGTACGGCAACCGGGGGTATCCCGGCAATTGCGGCGGCAATCTTATCAAGGACTTGCTCCGATTCTTTCATTCGGAGAGCGTCTTCGACCCAATGACCGGCAGCGGCACCTGCCGGGACGTATGCGAAGAGCTGGGCGTTTACTGCTGGTCGAGCGACATCCATGAAGGCGCCGACGCTTGCGATGCATCGCAATTCCCGCGAGATTGCTTCGATTTCTGCTGGATTCATCCGCCCTATTGGCGCATGAAGCTCTATGCCGACGATCCGCGCGACCTGTCGCGCTGCCCGACGCTGGCCGCATTCCTCGACCGCTACGCACTGCTGATCGCGACTTGCGCCGGCTCCCTCGCCCAAGGCGGCAAGCTGGCGATTTTAATGGGTGACTATAGCGACCGCGAGGCGGGATACGTGCCGCTCGTGTTTTACACGAAGCTGCTGGCCCTGCGAGCCGGATTGCGGCAGCACTGCACCGACATTATCCGCTTCAGCCACGGCAACAGCAGTTCCAAGAAGACCTATCGCAGTAGCTTCATCCCGGGCTTGCACAACGTGTGCGTGATCTTTGAAAAGCACGGTTAGCACTTCTTCATTTCTTCATTTACAACCGCCTCAAAATCAGGCAATCTTGAGTCTTGAACCAGCGATTGGAGGGGCTTATGAGAGTTTCGATCCGCGATATTGACATCTCAGAGCTTTCGTCGGCAGAGTGCATCCTCCTCGCTCAGGAACTTTGGGACAGAGTTCATGAGGAAGCCCAGGCCCTGCCGATCTCGGCCGAACAGCGCGCCGAAATTCAGCGTCGGCTCGCGGAAGTCGAGGCCGGCACGATGCCGGTTTATCCGTGGGATGAAGTCAAGCGGCGGCTTCTAGGCCGTAAGTGACCGCGCAGGTCGTCCTCCTCGCCGCGGCTGAGGCTGATCTTGCCGCCGCCGTCGCTTGGTACGACCGCCAGGCACCCGGCTTGGGCGATTCGTTCATCGGCCAGGTCGAAGCCGTATTCGATCAACTGCGACGGCGTCCCGAGATGTATCAGGTTGCTTTTGCCGCCGTCCGCCGCGCTGTCCTGCAGCGATTCCCATTTGCCGTCATTTACCACGTTCGCCTGACATCTATCGAAGTCCTCGGCGTCCTGCCATGTCGAGCCGATCCCAAGCTACTGATGCAACGAGTTGCAACCATCGGTAATCAATGAAGCGGGCACCCTCCGGCAGCTCACCCGACGCAGCACGCACACCTGAGCCGTCCCACGGCAAGACGTTTCAAATTGGCACATTCTTCAGCGTTGACAGTTGGTTAGAACCGCGCTACCTCTGGCCTCCCGCGGCGGCGTGACAGCGGCCGCATTCACCGCAGCAAAGAGGCAATCATGTCAAGGAAACGTACTCAGGGCCAGGAACAACAGGAACCGGCTGCCACCCGCGAGCCAGGCGACGAAGAGGAACGCAAACCGTTTCCGCCCATCCGCCCTTGGGAACACAATAATCTCGCTGGCGTCGAGCGGCTGTTTTACAGCAACAAAGACCTGAAAAAATACGAGGTATGGCTGAAATTCCGGCTCTTCCGTTTTCAGGTGTAATAGCCGCGGAAAGTGGCCTGGATGCCGCGGGCGAGGGCATGCAGGTCGGAAACCGTGCGATGGGCGAGGCCGCCGAGCCGGTTCACTTCCAAGCTTAATCGCCGCCACAGGCTGTCGGCCGATTTGAGGCCGTAGCTGCGACGCGTGATCACGCGGGCCTTGGTGTTGAGACCCTCGACTGCGGCGCTCGTCTCGCGTCGATCGAAATACGCCAGGATGCCGTCGCGCCAGCGATCGTACAGCGCGAAGAATTCCAGCAGTTCCGGTTCGTCGGCAATCACCGCCCGTAATTCCTCCAGTCGCTCCGACGCTTCCTGGCGATTCTTGGCCGTGTCGAAGATTTCCGCGACGTCCTCGCGAAAGCAGTAGGGCAACTCCAAGTCGGGAACCCGTGCGAACAATTCGTACAACTCGTCTTCGTCTTGCTTCGTCAGGTCGCGGCGGCGACGGCGGAACTGCCACATCCGAGAGCGAAACTTGGATTGCTCCGCACGCGACAATGCTAGCTTATGGCGACGCGTTTTTTTCTTACGCGGTCCACCACTTCCCCCAAATGCTTGGCCACATGAAATCGGTCCAGCACCAATTGGCTGTTCGGCAACTGTTCGCAGCAGACCAGCGGGTAAACGGCGCTCATATCGGTGCGGTGAGAACGAACGCCCGCGCGTTGTCGCGGCGAAAGCATCGCCAGGCACTTCTCGGCCGCCTGGCGATCGCGACCCTTCACGACCGCCAACACGCGCGGATGCTCCGCGTCCGACAAGTCGCTCATCACGGTCACGTACAATTTGTGTCGTTTCTTCAGGCTCAACTCGTCCATGCCGATGCTGGCGATCGACGCATCCGGCGGGATCGCCCGCTCCGCTTGCAAACGCTGCTGGAGAATGCCCTCGACCAGTTCGGCGGAGACCCCGAGACGCCGCGCCACTTCCTCGACGCTGAGTCCCACCAGCAATTCCAGCACGTGCTCCTCGAAGCGGTAGGTGTACGCCGCCCGCGGACGTTTGAACGGCGTGGGAATCTGCGTCCGTTGTCGGCAGCCAGGGCACTGATGCAGCGGCGGTTGATAGACCCAGAACGTCGGCTGACCGAACAGGTCCAAGTCCCGCACCGGCAGAACCTCGTTCTTCAGCCGCACGTTCGTCGGCCCTTCTTGACCGCACTTGGGACAAGCCTGCCGCGGCGGCAGATCGAAATCGACCTCAAACACGTGGGCTCCCCGATGCCGCTCGTAACCGCGAACCGTCACCCCATCCGGCAAATCTACCTCGATTTCCACATTCACGCTGTGCATGATCACGACTCCGCCATGACCCGAGATGGAACCACACTCGCCCCGCCCAACCATTCTAACGCCCCCCTGGGGCGTTCAGGCAACCCGTCGCTAGGCTATTTCGCTCGAACAAGGCACTCGGAAACGGAAGAGCCGAAATTCCGCGACGGCGATCCCGGCGAGAAAGTCCGCCGATATATGAAAGACAACGGCTTCCATTGGGAATCGGGCGCTCCAGCAGGCGGCCGCTTCAATGTCGCCGGCGCTTGGGTGCGACCTACCACCTACGAAACACTGAGCCAGGACCGGCTGCATGGCGAGCGCGTGTATCGCAAAGTCGTTGACATGATGCTGGAAGAAAAGGGCCTGACGCACGAGCAGCCGCAGGCCGAGGGCGTCCCCTTCTGACTTCGGCAAGCGGCCGCTGCATGAGTGGCGTCGCTTAACCGGCGGCAGGAAATCGTCACAAGCAACGACACGACCGACCAGTTCGCCAACCGCGTGCAGGTCATGCCGATCAACAGCCGCGTCGGCAGGCTCTATCCCTGCGTGACGCTGATCGACATCGACCATCGCAAATGCAAGGCTATGGCTGAGTAGCGTGCCATCGTCGCCAGCTCTCTGCCCTCACCGCGCTCATGGCCGACGAACTGCGGCCCATCGAGTTGATCGTGCGGCTGCAACTCGGGCTTTGACCTGCATGCCCGACCGCGGCGTCCCGGTCGCCGGCGGCCGCCAAAAATCGCCTCATATCGGCACGCTTGTCAGCCTGCTTAGCCGCCTGACTTAGCTCAGGAATCGGCGGTGCGAGGAAGCAGCTTTTGGGTCAGAGTGTCATTTTCCAAAGCCGGCTTCATTTCATTGCTTGATGCACGGCGAGTTTTCGGCTTTAAGTATTTCCAGAGTGCTCTTCAGCATTGCCTGGAGTCCTATGCAGCAGATTGCAGAATTGCCGAAGCCGAGTTCGGCGTGCGACGAAATCCAGTGTCATGACTGACATTTCGTTGATCGACGACAAGAACTGGCGCATCGCGAAGCATCGTGCGGAAGTGATCCGCCCGCTTGCGGCGAAGACGCGATGCCCCCTCGCCCTGGTCCAAGCCGCGGCCGCAGAGCTTAAGCTGTCGGAACGTCAGGTGTTCACCCTAATCAAGCGTTGCCGCGAGTCCGAAGGAGCGACGGCCTCGCTCGTGCCCGGCGCCTCCGACGGCGGGAAAGGCACGTCCCGCATCGGGCAAGAGCGGGAGGCGCTGCTCCACAACATCATCAATGAGGTGTACCTCACGCCTCAGCGGCTGACGCCTGAAGCCGTCATCCGGGAAACCAGGCGGCGCTGTCAACTGGCGGGGCTGAAGCCTCCCGGCGGCAATACCATCCGGCGCCGCCTCAATGCGCTGACGGCCGAAGACCGGCGGAAGCGCGGCGAGTCACCGGCGCGCCGCAAGGTTGTTTCCGGCGCGACGCCCGCCGCGCGTCATCCCCTCGACACGATCCAGATGGATCACACGAAGGTGGACATCATTCTCGTTGATCCCATCCAGCGCAAACCGATTGGGCGCCCGTGGATTACCATCGCCATCGACATTTTCAGCCGTTGCATCGCCGGCATGCATTTATCCCTTGAAGCGCCCTCGGCAACGTCGGTCGGGCTCTGCCTGGTTCACGTGGCGTCCGACAAATCACAATGGCTTGCCGATCGCGGCGTGACGACGGCATGGCCGATTCAGGGCAAGCCCCGGAGGATCAGCGTCGATAACGGCGCGGAATTCCACAGCGCCGCCTTCGAGCGCGGCTGCGAGCAGCATGGCATCGCCATTCACTGGCGCCCGCCCGGCCAGCCGGAATTCGGCGGGATCGTCGAGCGGGTGATCGGCAGCTTGATGACACTGGTGCATGAGCTGCCGGGCACCACCTTTTCCAATCCGGTGGAGCGCGGCGGCTATGACAGCGACCGCATGGCGTGCCTGACCCTGGAAGAACTGGAACATTGAATGGCGGTCGCCATTACCGGGGTCTATCATCAGCGGGCGCATGCCGGTCTTGACGGGGAAAGCCCGCTGAGCCGCTATCAGGCAGGGATGAAGGCCATGACATCGGCCGGCGAACTGCCGCCGGTCATCAAGAATCCCCGCGCTTTCCTGATCGACTTTCTGCCGGTGCTGCGGCGGACGGTGCAACGAAACGGGATTACCGTCGACCGCATCACGTACTTTTGCTTGGCCCTTAAGGCGTGGATAACCCGGCGTGATCCGCTGGAGCCGGTGCTCGTCCGACGCGACCCCCGCGACATCAGCCGCGTTTATGTCTACGACCCCGAGACGTCCGGCTATCTTGAGATTCCGTACCGCGATCTCTCCCGCCCGAGCATTACGCTCTGGGAGCACCGTCTGGCCTCACGCCGCCTGCGTGACGAACGCCGCACGCACATTGACGAGGCGTCGCTGTTCCAGGCGGTAACGGAATTGCGGGCCATCGAAAAGAAGGCCGCCGTTTCCACCCGGTCGGCCCGGCGCAATCACACAAGGCGTCGGCCGGAACACATCCCTCCCCCGGCAACGGCGCAGAACAACCCCGTGGTTCCTTCCGGCGCGCACCAAACGCTTCCGCCTTTTTCGGAGATCGAAGAATGGTAGGGGCGGAAGCGTACCGGCATCTGTCGCCCCAGGCTCGAGATGTCGCCGCCCTGCCGGTCGCGGAGCGAATGGCAACCTTCGGCGGGCAGCGCTGGATCGGCTATCCCGCCGCACAGGCTGCGATCTCCAGGCTGGAGCACATTCTTGCGCACCCGCCGGTGCTGCGGCCGCCCAATCTTCTGATCGTCGGGCCGACCAACAACGGCAAGTCGATGATTGCCGAGCGGTTCCGGCGCCTTCATCCGCCGGGCATGTCGGCCGACCGGGAACGTCAGAACATCCCGGTGCTGTCCATACAGATGCCCTCCAGCCCGACCACCCGGCGGTTCTACGCGGCACTGCTTGCCGCCGTGGGATCGCCGCTGGTGACTTCGGGAACCACCGACCTGCGTGAGCAAAGGGCGCTGCGAATCATGCGGCAGGTCGGTGTGCGCGTCCTGATTATTGACGAGTTGCACAACATCCTGGCGGCAAGGCCCGGTCAGCAGCGGGAGTTTCTCAACCTGCTACGGTTTATCGGCAACGAACTCCGCGTCTCCCTTTGTTGCCTGGGAACCAAAGAGGCGTACCTGGCCATCCGTTCGGACGACCAGTTGGAAAACCGCTTTGAACCCATCCCGCTTCCGCGTTGGACCGATGGCGTCGACCTCGGGCGGTTGCTCGCAAGTTTTGAAGCCACGCTGCCGCTGAGGGAACCGTCTGATCTCAGCTCGCCTGAGCTACGGGCGCTGATACTGCGGCGGTCCGAAGGCACGATTGGCGAAATAGCAACGCTGCTTTCCGCCGCGACACGCAAGGCGCTGGCTGCCGGCCGCGAGCGCATCGACGCCGACCTCATCCTTGCCGCGGATTACCAGGGGCCGTCCGAGCGCCGCAGGCAGTTTGAGGCGTCCCTTGGATGATGCCGGCGAGCCGTGCCCAGGCGTGTGGCCACTGCATCCGCAGCCGTGCCAGTACGAAACGCTTACCATGTGGGTCGAACGAGTGGCGGCGGCCTATGGGGTTTCCTTTCGCTCGTTTTCTTACCGCGTGCTGGGCCTGCCCTACTCGGAAAGCGTGTTCCTCAGCGAGAATCCTTCGCAAGCGGTACTCGAACGCTTGGCCGCGGGAACCGGGGTGCCGGTCACGCGGCTCCGCGAAATGACCATCGGCGTGCTGATACCACAAATCCAAAGAGAACTCGACGTTCATCTCGGGACGCTGGAGCCGGGATTCACGGCGTGGGTCGTGGAACGAAGCAGGAGGTGCGCGGACGGCTTTAAGACCGATCCGGAGTATTGGCGGGTTATCGGCGAATGGCAGAAGCGGAAAGACGACAAGGCCAGGCCGGCGAGCAGGCTTTCCCAAGCAGAGCAGAGTGTGCCGAGTTGAAGCAAATCGGCGCCGCCGTGCCGGCGACGGCGACTCCGGGCAACGCCCCCTGCCCTGAAGCCGGCGCGAACCTGGTCGCAACCCAGGCGCGACTCAGTCTCGCAACTAAATACGCCATCCTTGCGCTCACCGGGACCGTGGTTACGGGTCACTGAAGGCCACTTAGGCAGACGACTGAAGTCCACTTCGGAAAATGACACAGAGCCCGGAGGCCAGGCAGTTTCAAAATCGTTCAGACATCTTCCCTAACGACAGCTTCGCTGTCGTTAGGCGAGAATTGTCCCGGACAAGTCGGCGTTCATGCTTGCAAGCCAGCTTGCCAGATTGCTGGCTTGCAAGCCTGCAAACCAGTCGGCTGACTGACTTGCTCGCCATCCGGTCAGCATGAAAGCTTCCTGGAATGTTTGCCTGCCTTCAGGCTTTCACGTCTGCTTGCTGGCTTGTTGGCGCACCAGCAAGTTGGCTTGCATGATGGCAAGAAAGCAAGCTTGCCTGCACGCATGGGAACAAGGAAGCCAGCGGGATGGCATGATGGAATGAAAGCTTGCTTTCCATCCGACAGCCACGACGGCTGGCACGCTGTCATGTTCACAACCCGGCTATCTTTCAAGACAGCTTGCTGTAAATAATGCTTGCCAGCTTGCGGGCTGGTGCTGTAACGTCGGCGGCATGATTATCGCCATTGCCAACAGCAAGGGCGGGGTCGGAAAATCGACGCTCGCCGTTCACCTGGCCGCCTGGCTCCATGAGCAGGGCCACCAGGTGACCCTCGCCGACTGCGACACGCAGCAGTCTTCCTCGGAGTGGATTCGCGAGGCGGTTCCGGGCATTAAGGCGGTCCGCCTCGACAATCCCGACGTCATACTCAACGAGCTGCCGTTGTTGCAGCAGGACGCCGAATTCGTCGTGGCCGACGGCCCCGGCAGCCAGACCGAAACCAGCCGGGCGCTGCTGCTGCGGGCCGACATGGCGATCGTGCCGTGCAAGGCCAGCATGCTGGAGGTGAGGGCGCTGGCCAAGGCGACCGAGGTGCTGCGTCAGGCCCAGGACATCCGCTCCGGCGTGCCCAGGGCAGTGATTGTACTGAGCATGGTCGGCAAGAATTATCGCCTGACTCAGGACATGAAGGAAGCTGCGGCCGCGCTGCACCTGCCGCTCGCCAAGACGGCGATGATCTTGCGACAAATCTACGCCGACGCGCCGGGGCAGGGGGCCGTGGTGTGGAACCTCGGCGCCCGCGCCCGTGAAGCCGCCGACGAGGTCAACCATCTTTTCCGCGAAATTCTGCCGGAAGCCATCGCCCCGAAGTCGGCCAAGGCCAGTCGGGTGAGGCCTGTCGCGGCAGTCAGCTAACAGGAGGCAGCTATGGCCGATCGCCGTTCTCTCGTCGCAGGCATTAAACCGGCTACGCCTCCGGTGGACCCCGCCGTCGAGAAAGGCTTCGTCTACCGCGCGCCGGGCGGGGAGGGAGCTGCCAAGCCGGCCGCGCCGGCGGCCACTGCCAACGTCGCCCGCTCGCCGCTGAGCACCCGCATCCGCACGGACTTCGCGACGGCGCTCAAGCGCGCCTCGCTTGAGCGGCAATTAAAAGGCATCGAGCCCAACACGCTGCAAGACATTCTGGAAGAGGCCATCGAGCCCTGGCTTAAGAGCAACGGTTACCTGCCATGATCCACCCCGACGAGAACCGCTTGAATGCGGATTCGAGTCGGAGTAAGACGGCAAGACGGAACAACGATTTATGCCCTGACAGCGGAATGACCAAGCGGACGCCCCCCAGAGGAGACCATCAGCCCGATCTGTTTGCGGCCAACTTCGCCGATATTCCCATTCGCGATCAGCGGGATACGATGGAACGGCCTTTCTTCAGCTTGGCCAAGAAGCCGCGCTTCGCTCCCATCGAATACCACGTCGGCGACGTGTGGGTGGAAGTCAGCGCCAACCCAAAATTCGGGCTGGCCACTATTTGGGACGCCGACATCCTCATCTGGGCATCGACGCAGCTCACGGAGGCGATGGACCGCGGGCTGACGCCAAGCCGCACCATCCAGTTCCATCCGCATAATCTCCTGAAATCCATCCGGCGGCCCACCGGCGGCGAGCATTACCTGCGGCTGAAGGCCGCCCTCGACCGCCTGACCCACACTGCCGTTCGCACCAGCATCCGCGGCCACGGCAAACAGAAAGCAGCATCCTTTCACTGGCTGGAAAGCTGGAATGAAGTGGTCGACGAAGCCACAGGCGAGACCACCGGCATGACGCTGACGCTTCCCGACTGGCTGTTCGATGGCATCGTCATGAGAGGCGGCGTGCTGACGATCCACGAGGACTACTTCCTGCTCACCGGCGGCATCGGCCGCTGGCTCTACCGCGTCGCCCGCAAACACGCCGGCCACCAGGAACTCGGCTGGCAATTCACCATGCGCCAGCTCTACGAGAAATCGGGAGCCAGCTCCCGCTTCTCCGATTTTGCCATCGACGTTCGCCGTGTGGTCGAAGAAGACACGCTGCCCGAATACGCACTTACCCTTCACAAGAACGACGAGGGGGAGGAGATCGTCAACTTCATCCGCCGTGACCAACTCGACGCCAGTGACCCTAGGTTTGAATCGTCGCGTCACCCGCGAAGGCGAATCGCACGCGGCATTACGTCCAAGGGACTGAAATTCGGCGATACTGCCGCTTGACGGTATGGCCTATTAAGCGCAGATCAGGCTGTTTCACGTTGATTCACACGGCCTATCAAGCGCATTCCGGCTTGCCAACTCCGGCGACGATCGGGTTTTCGGCGTCCGGCAGGCTTCCAAACCGGACGTTTGTGCCTTTTAAGTCGCCAATTGCCGCGCTCGGCCTATTGGGCGCATCCAAAGGCGCTGCAAAACCGGGCATTCCGAATGGCCCTGGCTTGGGAATCAGCACGGCCTATTGGGCGCAAAACGCTCGGCCTATTGGGCGCATCGCACACGGCCCAACAGGCGCAATCTTTCGGCCTATTGGGCGCACGGCCGCCCGAATTCTCAAAGCACGTCAAACGGTTGTTGGGCAGCTAACTTCTTAACTTCAAGAGTATTATTAACCTTCTTAACGCAGCGGCCTGTGGATAACTCTGACGGCGAACCTCCCGAACCAAGTGGTTTTGGCGATAGGGAAGGGGGCTCACGCTTGCGCCTGTGGTTGAGGAAATTCGCCCGATCCGATTAGGGCAGGGGCGTCGTTTTGGAGAAACAGCAACGCCGGAGCAAGCCGGTTGGTCGCTTTGCATTCAGGATAAGGAACTGTGACCGTGGCGCCGACATGGGCCAAAATCGGATTCTAATAGGGGCAGGAAAAGCGAAAGGGCTTCTCCGGCATCCCACCACCACCGAATTCGGATTCATTCGCTTCTTTGAGCCTCTTTGAGGGCTCAACGCTATTCGGGCGATTGTTGATTGGGCAAATCAATGCCGCCCATCCATCCGGTTTTGCACCAGGTCATCCAGGCCAGCCAGTTTTCCCATGTATGAACTGTTGCTAAATCGGAACTGTCAGGGGATGGAATGCACCCAAATCACATGGCGCCGCACGCCGAAGCAGCCGAAAACCTCCCCAAGGCGTTGGGGCCTTCGATCGAAAGCGCGAAATCAAACCGCAGTCGACAAAATCGCCGCGATCCTTGAGGAATCGATCAACTGCTCGCTGCACGTCCGGATAAAACGCGTCGTGATACAGAATGTATCCGTCGTGGGCGACCACGTCGGCAGCGCCGCAGGAGTCAGCATAGACGTAGCTCTCAGCGTGGTTGGCATCAATGAAGCAGAAGTCGACTGGACCGCCCAATACCTCGATGGCGTGCGGAATCGCCTGTGGCGAAGGTTCCCGCAGCAGTGTAAATCGGGAGTCTCCGGTCCATGCCGGGGCCGCGTGCGGCTGGGGATCGATGGAGACCAATCGCTGTTCAGCTCCGTGGTTGGCGTCGAGAGCAGCCAGCATGATTCGCGAGCTTCCACCCGACGCAAACCCGATTTCCAGCAGGCGCTGAGGTTCCAGTCCGCGAACAAGCGAGTACAAAAGGAACCGCTCGCTCCAGGACAACATGGCGACCTGGCAGTCTTGTGAATTGAAGAAGTCCAAGTTCGGCATGGGCGAAACGGCAGTCACGATGGGGCTCCAATACGTGTTGAGATGCGTTCGTTCATGGCGCGGCGTTCGCCGTCTCGCGATAAATTTGCATCGAGCGCTCGGCCATTTGTCTAACGGTGAAGCGCTGCTCGATGCGGCTTCGGCCAGCTCTGCCGAATCGTTCGGCGAGGCGCGGGTCTTCCACCAAGCGGCACACCGCGCGACGAAAAGCCGGCACATCGTTCGGCTCGGCAAGCAATCCCGTGACTTGATCGCTGACCAGCTCGGGCAATCCGCCCACGCGAAAAGCCACGATCGCCGTGCGGGCCGCCATTGCTTCTAGACAACTGTAGGGGCAGTTTTCCCAGCGGCTGGGAATCAGGCAAATCGAGGCGGCGTGCAGCCAGCTCCGCACGTCGTCGAGTCCCAGCCGCCCAAGATAATGAAACGTCCCGACTCGCGAACGCCCCAAGCAGCGTTGCAGTTCGCACAGAATTCCCTCGTTGTTGTCGGCGCCGGCGACCACAAAGCTCACAGGATATCGCTCCAGGATCGGCAGCATGATCTCTGCCAAGAGATCGGCGCCTTTGCGGCGCTCCAGCCGCGCGCCAAAGAAAATCAGCGTATTCCCGCGGGGAATGTTCGTCCGCTCGCGCACTGGAGCGGGCGCCGCGTTGTCAAACCAATCCAGATCAAGGCCGTTGTGTATCACCATCGCCGGTTGCGCAAGATGGTATTTTTGAGTTGCCTCTCGCGACATGAATTCGCTGCATGCTGTATAGCTCGCGGCGCCCAGAACTCCGAGGCGCTCGAAGTAGGCGCTGAGCATCCGGTCTTGTTCAGTAGCGTGGTAGTACGGCATGATCAATTCGGCCGGAGAATGAAACCGAATCACGACGGGCCACTGCCGCTGAGCGGCGATTAACCAGGCTTCCGCTCCGCACTCCGGCGCCTCCAGCAAGTCAAACGCATGGCGCCGCGATAGCTCCTCCAGCCCCTGCCACATTGCCAGCCCGTTTCGCATTCTTCCGCGGGTCCAACCCAAGCGGTCGCGGTCGAAGCTTCGCTCCCAGCCCGCCGGCAGGGCCGTTTGCAGGCGGACGATGCGGACGCCGGCTTCGCGAGTCACCAACGCGGGAGCGGGCTTGGCTGAACCGCAAAACACCGTCACGTCGTGTCCCAGTGCGGCAAGCCCCCGCGCCTGATGAAATGTATACGTACCAATGCCGCCGTATCCCGTCTCGGGCGGATATTCGTGCGAGAGCAGCGCGATCCTCATCCTTCACCACTGGAAGTAATGAGCGAAAACGCTCCGCCGGAAATACTCGCGAAGCTCCTCATAGTTCTCGATCTGGTCTCGCGGCGTAAATCGCGATTGTTTGACCAGTTCGGCCGAGCTCGAATGCTCGGGCAGGCGCAGGAAGCGGAACACGCCTGCCATCGAGTCCTCGAATGCAACCGAAAGCCGGTCATAGCACAGCTCCAAATAGGGATGCGATTGAAACGCGTTGCGCACCCACTCGCGCTCCACCGCGACGGTTTTGAAAAACCACTCCGCTTCGCTCGTCGAGACCTTGAATCGGACCGGCGACGACGACACGCGATAGGGGCGCGAACCGTATTTCCCGGATGAAGTGTACGTCCCATCATGGCCGCGGAAGACGGCCCACTCGTCGGTCTTCAGTGCGGTTCGCAATGAGGTTAAAGCCTGCAATAGGTTCTCTCGAATAACGTGCAAGATATGGACCGTTCGGTCCCCGAGCAAAGCGGACCAGATCGAAAACGACGCCTCGTCTTCCCGAGCCTGGTCGTAAAAGAGCTTGAATCCCGAGGCTCGAACGTGTGGCGCGTGCCGGACCGGGTTGAAGAGCCAGCGACTCAGCAACTCGCCGGCATGGCTTCCATGACGGTACGGGCAATCAGGCCAAAGGGCGGTCACTTCCATAATCGCATCTTGGCTACTGCGATTCATGAGCTCCCCGAATACCGCCGCTGCCGGATGGGCGCGGACGGCCGTCGCCAGCAAGGTGCTGCCGCTGCGAGCGCTGCCGAGAATCACGAATTTCAGCACGTCATACGCTCCCCGCGATGTCACGTCCTGCCGCAGAATTCCAGGCCCGGCGATTCGCTTATCGAGCAGCCGTCTCGCACGAATCGTGCCGGCTTACCTGCCACTCGCCGCTGGCAAATTCCGGGCGAGGCGCAATCCGGGCGTGGGTCCGTCGCGAACCAAGCTCCAGCGCCGCACGAAAGCAATGCGCCCACTTCGGCGCCTGGCGGCTCCAATCCATGAGCAACGCCGAACGGCGAGCGGACGCCGACAAGTTCTCTGGTCCGAGTCGTTTCATCTCCTGCATCGCTGCCGCCAGGCTCGCCGCATCGCGCGGCGCGATCAGCCCGTTCACCCCGTGCTGCACCACCTGCGACACAATGCCGACGTTGGTGGAAATCACCGGACGACCACATGCCAGGGCCTCGGCGGCTGTCAACGGCGCTCCTTCGGAATATGAGCCGATGCAATGTGCTGAAATATGGCGATAAAACTCCTCGGGCATCCTCTCGTGCGCGATTTGCCGGCGCGTTTCATAGACACCAGGGACGTCTTCGCGATCGGCTGTCACCAGCCGCACGCCGGCGTCTCTTGCGGCTTGCTGGATCATGCCCAGTCCTTTGCCGTCGGCCGCTCCACGATAGCTTCGGGCATTGGCCGTCGTGCCGGCCCAGCCGACGCAAAATTCGTGGGGGAACGGCTGGGGTCGGAAAATCTCGCAATCCACTCCCTCCTCGCACACGAAGCTCGCGGGCGGCCGCAGCCCGGCGGGATGGTTTCTTAAATCGTCCAAAATGTAGCTGTTCGATACCAGCAGGGCGGTTGCCTTGTCGAAGGCGGCCTGGAGTTGCCTAACGCCGTGAATGTCCCAAGACCACGTGTCGAACAGACCGCAAACGACAGCCCCGACGCGCGAAGTATCGATGCCGAGCAGGCTTTGCCACCAGAACGCCACCAGCAAGTCGCCTTCGACCAGTTCCGGGCGGCGGGCCAAATCGCGGTGCGGCACGATCGTAAACGAGAATTCATCCGAGAGATGCTTGAGTAAGCCTTCGGCGTCGGAGTGAAACGCCCAGCCGAAGCGATCGATCGCCAGGATCACCCGCGGCCGAATCTGCTCTGCAAATCGCCCTCTATTCGCTTCCGGCTCCACTGCGGCCGGGGACGACGGTGGCGAATCCGTGGCCTCTGCCTTCGGCGATGGTATAGCGCGAATAGGCTTTACAAGGGCCAATGCGCCGTTCCCAAGCCCTTCATTCGCCGACTGCCTAATTCCGCACGACTCGCAGGCGGCCGGCGAAACCAGTCCGCCCGATGTTCGGACTTGCGGATGGCGGCACTGGGCCAGTCCGTGCGATTTCGAGGGCAGCCGAAATCGGCAGGCCGCCAAGGCGTGGAACCCGGACGCGATTAGGTTTGGTGAATCCTGAAATTCAGGAACGGGCATTTCGTAATCCTCCAGCGGCCACTGCAAGCGGGCCGCATGCCTTTTTAGGTCGCGCGCCGGCCGGATGTCGCTGTCGCGAACGTCGGCAATCACCAGCGGCGGTTGCCACACCAGGCATTTGCCCCCGGTTTCCTCCTGTAACCGGCACAGTACCACGTCGGCCGGCGCCGAAAGCGACCTGGTTGCATCGAGAAACTTCTGGAACCATCTTCGATGGATCCCATAGGCGAAGGTCCCCAACGTCTTGCGGGCGCGGTAAAAATGCTCGTTCACCGCTTCGAGCCGGCTTCGGTCATATTGCGAGCAACCCAAATAGAGCAAGTTCCAGTCGTCGGAGACCGTGGCGATTTCCTGAAACCGCTCCAAGAATCGCCGATGGAAGTAAACGTCATCCTCCAAAACCAAGATCCGCTCGAAACCCCCTCGCTGAGCCTCTTCGATCGTCTTACGGTGGCTTAGAAGGCAACCCAGCTCGCCGGCAGACAGCGAATTCACCGGCTCCGCGGCGCGGGCCGTTCGATTTCGGGCAGTTTGCCATCCATCGACTGCCGCCAACCGTTCGACCGACAATCCCCACCGCCGGAACCGCGACTCGACGCAGCGCCAGCGATCTGGCCGCCGGTCCAGAGAGATGCAGTAAAGCCGACCGAAATATTGGTCCGGATGGTACATGTTGGCGGCGTGCCGATTACTCGCGCGCGTGCTGCGAAGGATCATAATCGCCGCCGATGCCATCTGACTCGCGGCCCATTGTACGCCAACGGGCCTATTTTTGATGCGACTGCCCTGCCACAGACAATCAAAATCGATCTATACAATTCGCTAGCATTGCTAGCTCGTTTATTTAGGCGCTCTTATTTTCGCCGCGCGGAAAGCGTGGTAATCAAGAAAACAATGATTGGATGTAATAGCACAAAGGCTGCCAAATAAGTTGCGCCGACGGGCAGCAACGCTCTGAATTGTGGCCGTGGAGCGTCAATCACACTGCTCCGAAGAATTATCGGAATGCAAGCAAGCAATGCTAAGCCCGCGGACGCGATTGCTGCGTAGTATATATTCGTTCTTCGACGCATAGGTGACATGTTGCTCCAGTGCGGAGTACGTCGTAGGGAGCGCCAACATGCATATGAAGAGACGCAAACAACCGCAACCATAAAAGGAATGGCGTCACTATGAGGCATTTTAATAACGCAATCGCATAAATACACTGAACTCGCTGTTAGTAGCACACACGCAGGATGCTAAAGCAGTACAAGACGTAGCGCTTAGGTAGCATCATTGGTTATTTGTTAGAGTAATGTGGACTACCAAATTGCGGCACATGCGAGCACGCAGACTATTTGGAGTCCAAGGTGAAATATCAGGCTCCGCATTGCCCATTTGCGGCACTTATACCATTCACCCCATCCTATTGCAGGTCGCCAAAGAGGCCACCATTTGGGAAACTATTTGATCGTCGATGCTAATGTCGCCGTTTCCGCCGACACACTAGAACGCAAGTCAAGACAATGCTCAAAGCCACCAAGTATAGGACAAATAGCATAGCGCGTACCGGTCGGATGTTCGTCTGCGAACCAGCACCTAACGCAAATGGAACCGCCACTAACACGGTGGCAACCAGGAGACTGGAAATTGAAAACTGCAGAGTCTTATTGCGAAGCGCTCTATACACCGCAACCGCCGCCAAACCGCTTGGAGTTAAAACAAGTAGATGTCGCACAAGCCTTGGGAGTACAAGATTTTGAAATCCGTATGGGTCGCTTGGACGACCAATTAGGGTTGAAAAGTGGTAATCAAGTCCTGCTCGCCTTGCCACAAAAGACATCGCCACAAAGAGGCAGTTCGCAAGAATGAACGCGGATAAAAGAGACTTGGTAACGCTCATAGACTCGTCTCAGAAAACACCGTTGAACTGCCGTGACAACGCGTGAATGAACTGCAATAATCCGATAAAAAGCCGTAGGACTGACGCTACCGTGCAAATATAACTAATTACTTGATGTTCTTACATTGCGAATTCGGATTTGGATCCTTCGGAGCGCTTAGCGCGCTACCTAGGCAGCCACCGTTATTGTAGTCGTTCTGTAGACAGCAATTCAGCCTCTTTAGTTCGGTGTTGGTTAAGTTGCATTTTGATTGGCAAAACTGCTCCGCATCGACATTAATTGGCGCGCCGTTATCGTGTGAACATTGAATGCACGCGCGAATACAGTTCAGTCCAGGACTATCGCCAGCACACTGACATACGCATTGACTCTCCCAGCATCCCGTAAAGATGAATGGCCAGAATGGCCCTCTAGTTACGCATACTTTTCTATTCGGATAGTAACATGGATCACCCGGCTGTGGTTCGCCTGTTGGTGGTTTCGTGGGCGTTGGCGGCTTCGGGCCAGTAGGATCACAACATTTTTGCCACGCTGGCACGAGGCCAGTCCAGTCCGTCGAGCCAATCGGATTGTCATCGCAGTATTCGTAGAGGTTCGTCATCGGTATTAGCCGGCTCCTGGATGAACTATTGAAGTAACAATCGGCCAGCATCGCAGAGGCTCGCAGTTCCGACGATGGTCCGAATAGCAGCGATTGCATGACACTAATCCATTCGGTGGAAGTCGAACGAGTATGACGCGCCAGTATGATACTATATGCATTTTGGGAGGGGCGGAAATCTATTGGATCCCGCGACACCCAGCATCCAAGTACCGTGTGAAGAAATCGCCAGCGAGAGTAGGCGAAGGTTGACTCATCGTCGAAGCGATAGCCAGCGAACAGCGTCTCCCAATCGTAGCCCGATGAAGAGAGCGGCGAGAAGGCAGCGGTCATGAAGGCTGGCTTGCCATATGCAGCGTAGAGGTATCGTTCCGATATTCCGCCAGTAGAACTGACGATTCCCGTTACATTCCAGTTTGGATCTTGCAGTGCGTAGAAGCGCTCGGAATTGCGATCCCGGAGCGCGAGACCGTCGATGTAACGCATGCCCCAGACGAATTGTCGATCAGGTGTGGTGGAGGCTCCAAGCCGCTCCTCGAGATCCTGCCATTTGGCGGAATAGTAGAAATGACGCGTCGTGCCCGAAACGACCTTCGCAACTCGGTGGTTCGCACCGTCGTAGGCGTATTGTCCGACAGCGGTAGCACCCGCGGTCAGATTGACGAGGCGGTTCCAGGCATCGTAAGCGCAGGTGTAGCCGCTTGCCGGCGTCGCGGGCTGCGGCATGGTCGTCATGTTGCCCGCGGCGTCGTAAGCAGGTACGACCCAACCGCCGCCAGAAATGCCGGTTATCTCATTGACCGTGTCGCTGGTGCGGGTCTGGGCGAGCGTCCAACTGCCGCCAGTGTCGGCCTGATCGAAGGTCGCCCAGTTGCCGGTCGGATCGAGACCCCAGGCTTGCGTGAAGTCTTCGGTGCCGGAGACGATGCCGTCGTTGCTGCTGTTTAATTGGCCACGGTCGAGCCGGGCGAGACGATAGAGACCATCGTAGGCGTAGATCTCGTCGAGATAGACGCCTGTCGCTTCGGCGACAGTGTTCTTTCGCCAGAGTCGATTGCTCGCCCGGTCGTATCCGTGCTGGATGCGGTCAAGATCGCTGCCGCTGGAGCTGCTATACCAGCGGTTGTCAACGACTCGATTGAAGCGGTCAAGGCCGGAATAAGGATCAGCGCCGGTACCGTTGATGAGCGACCAGGCGATCTGCGGCTGGGGAGAGGCGGCCTGGACGAACGTGTCTTCGCCGATCCGCGTGTAATCGACTAGGTGCGTCACGCCGTCATTATCGATCAGGCTGGCGATTCTGCTCAGTGCGTCGTCGATTACTCCGGCGGTCCCATAGCTGTAATTCAGCACGCGGCCATTGGGATAGACGATGGCAGTTGCGCGGATCGTATTCGCCGAGCCGTCTGCGTACTGGTACTGTACATTCACGGACGTCGAGGGATTTACGGCTCCAGAATGCTCTTGATATTCGGTGGTCACCTGCTCGAACGAATCGTAAACGCGCTCGACGTCATTGACGACGCTGCCCGATCCCACGGTCGGGCTGGAGTAGCTCGTCACGTTCTGCAACAGGCCGCGGACCTCGTAGGTGCGGCCGATTCGCTGCACCGTGGCGTCGATGCCTGTGCCCAGCGTGGTGACGCGATCGAAGGTTTGTCTGCCCAAAAAGTCGAAATCGAAAGCATGCACTGTGCCGTTCTGGTCGGTAAGCTGCTTGACCTGGCTCTGGCGATTGACCAGGTACGTCACCGTGCCACTATCGGCGAAGACCATCGACGAGAGCGCGTCGCTGCGCGCCACATCGGAGCCGCTTAAGGTTGTGCCGTAGTTCCAGGTCGTCGTTTGATCGCCGGTATCGGCGTTGACGGCCGTCATCGTGGCGACGAGGTCGTCGGCGGTGTAAGTCCAATTCACTGTGACGTTCACATCGCCAGACGACGGTTGGCCGGACTGGCAATTCTGGATGAGTTGCGTCCGCCGGTCGGCGTCGTCGAACGTCGTCTGCGTGACCGTGCCCGCAGGGTCGATCGATTGGTACGCCTCGCCACGATCATTGTAGAGCGTCGAGGTGACGAGCACCGTGTCGGAGCGGGCGGGAATCGTAGTCGAGCGAGTGAACGCGGCGTCGCCATTCGTGCCGTACTCGGCAATGGCCTGCGTGCGACCGATGCTGTCGGGGTACATGGCCGAGTAGGCCACGCGGGCCTGTGGTTGTGCGCCGCCGGGATAGGTCAGCGGTCCAAGTCCGCTGGCGTTGTGGAACCGCTGACGGTCCGTCATTTGGATGCTATTGCCGGCCTCGTCCCACGCGGTTTCCGTTTGTTCGACGATCGTGGCGCCGCTGATGTCCTCCGCCTGGGAATAGCTGATCGAGCCGCCGTAGAAGCCGATGTACTGCGCTGTCTGCCGGTTCAAGGCGTCGTACACCGATTTGTTGAAGGCTTGCGACCCGGCCGGCAATTGCATCAGGACGTTGCCGATGGGATCGTACCAGGCGTTGTCGGTCAGCACGTTGCCGACGGTTCCCGTATTCGGATCGACGCCATAGCGAAGCGACTGGTAAACCTGCCCGCGATTGTCGTAATTCGTAGCCGAGCGGCGAATCAGATTGTTCGTCGCCTGCGAGTAATTGTCGACTTGAACGACGCGGTTGAGGGTATCGTAGGTGTTGACCTGGTACGAATCCTGCGGCAGGGTGATTCGAACCTGGCGATCGCGCCAGTCGTATTGGAACGCCGTGATCCGGTCGTTCGCCGCGTTGGAATCGACTGGCAGGGTCTGCTGGGTCAGGCTGCCGTCGCCGCCCGAGGCGCCGCCATCGTACTGGTTGACCTGGACAGCGACCATGTTATTGCCGGCCGCCCCGCCGCCCGTCGGATCGCTGTCCGTGGCGCCCGTGTCATTGGTGCCGACGTAGACAGAAAGCGGCAATCCGCGCGGGTCGTGCACCGAGCGCGTGATCGTACCACCGCCGGAGACGACCTTGTTCTGCCGACCTAACGAGTCGAAGCCGAAGTCTTGCTCGTTGTAGTTCGTTCCCTTCGTCCCTTCGCCGCTGGCGGGGATCGAGAAGTAGACGCGTGCTGCGGTGAGCTGGTCGTTGTCGTTGTAGACGTTGTGCGTCCAACGAACATAGCTCGATTGGGCGAACGTGTCGCTGGGCAGAAGTGGGCCAGACGTACTGGCCCGCGTGGCTGAGATTCGATCGGTCACGTTGCCATCGCCGTCCATGATGGTGATCGAGACGGGGTTGACCAGCGTGTAGCTGTAACTCGGCGAAGAGCCCGTGGCATAGCCTTGAGCGCTGCGCACCTGCTGAATCACATCGTCGTAGACGGTCCAACTCGCGGTGCGGACCGCGGTGGCCGTGCCGCTTAAGTCAACCGTGTGCGAGGGGCCGAGTTGCTGCGTCGTGCGGCCGAGATTATCCAGCGTGAAATCGCTTACGAGCGCCATGCCGGTAGCGTCGTCGATCCGCTTCAGCAGACCGCCGGTGACAACATCGACCGTAAATTCGGTCACGGTCCCGCGCTCGTCGGTGATCGAAGCAGGATTACCCCACTGGTCGAATTGCTCGACACGCGTGGCGGCCACGCCCGAGCCGTTCTGGCCCGCCGGGACGACGGGCAGAGTCGTGGTCCGCTGCTGGACAGCCGTCGTGCCGCTATAGAACGAATAGCTGAAGTTGGTCGTGATCGGCTGCGTACCGCCGTCGTCGCGGTAGACGGTGACGGAGGTGGTCGGATAGACCGTCGCCCCGCCGGCCGATTGCTGCGTGTACTTGTACTCCTTGAGCACCACCGGCGTGCCGCCCGTGCCTTGCTGCACTGACTCGCTTTGCGTGTAGCCCGGCGCCGAGGCGCCATAATAGGCGTACTTGCGGATTAGCCCGCTTGTTGAGTGGTAGATGATGGCCAGATCATTGTGCGTGTCGTCGAAGCTGGCCACGGCCGAGGGGTAGGCGTATTGCAGCACGTTGGCGCTCGAATCGTAATGCGACGCTTCGATCCAAGCGTCTGTTCCCAAGGCCAGTTGCTTGACGAGAACCTGCCCTACATAGTTCGTGTAGACGGTGTTCGTCGAACCGTCCGGCCGCGTCTCGACGGTCTTTATCTTCCCGTTGTTGTAGTCGTCGAAGTAGCCGGCGTTGGCGTTCTTCGTGAACGAGAACGTGAAGCTATAGAGACCGCCATCCGTGGTCTCCTTAGTCACACGACGCTGACCGTCGTATTCCAAGTAAAGATCGGCGAACTCGGCGACCTGCGCATCGGTGGCCGTAAGCGGATTGAGGCCGGCGGCCAACATGCGCGCGTAGGCCGCGCTGTTGACGACGTATTTCAGGCAGTGCAACAGCCCCCCGCCGCTCGTCGTGGTCCAGTAGCGATAGTAGTAGTTGTCGATCGTTTGCCAGGCGCTGCCGTCCCAGGTTTGAACCGTGGCCGATTGCAGATCGCCGGCCAAGCCATTCGGATCACCGCTGCCATAGTAGGCGTAAACCACTTGGCGGACGTTCTGCCAAGCGCTGCCGCCGACCTGCCGCCGCAGCAACACGCCTGCCAGGTCGATGCCGGTGAAGCTGTAAAGATACGATTCGACGGTGGTCACGCCGCCGGTGGCATAACTGCGTTGCACCTCGCCGATGCCCAGCGTGGTCGAGGGGGCGTAGCTCGTGACTTGAATCGTTTGCCCGCCGGCGGTGAGCCGCTTCGAGAACATGCCGGGGTTGGCGGCCGCGAAGTCGTTGAGCACGGTCAGTTCGCCATTGGGCGCCGCGAGATTGAATACGCCGGCAACTGCATCGTGCGTCAGCGTGAATTTCGTCCCATAGCGGCCGACATACACGCCGCTCACAAGATCGAACCAGAGTGCCGAGCGCGTACCGCGCAAAATCATGACCGCTGCCGTGCCTTGTTGATAAGCCCTGGGCAACTGCCGCACCAGCCAGTTATAGCCGTTGCCGGCATCGTAATCGCCGCCCAGCCGGTTGGAAAAAATCCGCGTCTGGCCGAAATCGGCGCCGAACCCGGCGCTGGACAGGTCGGTGACGGCCAGCCGGATTTCGCCATTGAGATATCGCACCGGCCGCTCGCTGTCGGGATCGGGGTGCATCGGGCTGTTGGGCACCGAGGTGAGCGGCGCGTTGTTGGGTTCCATCGTGCCGCCGTCGGTGCAGCCGCACGGGCAGACGCAATGGCAGCCGGGCGACGGATCGGGGCACGGCACGGGGCACGAACTGGATGAACCGGAGAACATCTCCATCGCCGCCCGTTCCTCAGCAGTCGGGGCTGCGGGAATGTCGTACCGCGCTTGCGGCAACGCTGCGCGCAGCGGCATGACGCTCACCGTTTCGGGCCAGCGGCAGCCGGCGGCTAGGCGGCTCGCCGGATCGAGGTGCATCGTCACCGGGCGGTCGAAACTCGGCGGAGCGTCGGCGATCCAGCGCGGACCGGGCACGGCGCCCTGCAATTCGGCGAGCAGTTCGAGTCGGCCGAATCGCGGGGCAGCCAATAGCGCCGCCCGGTAAAGCCGGCAATGGGCCGCGAACGAAACTTCCCACCGGCAGCCGTCGGCATGTCGGTCGACCAAGTCGAGCAGATAATCGCCATCGAACAGTGCCGCTTCGGCACAGCTTTCCGGGAGTACGTCGCGGACTGAAAGCCGCACCGTGCCGGGCGCGTTCGCGTGCCAGTCGGCGCTCGGCGCC
>DATKRK010000387.1:0-28567 GCA_035532215.1 Pirellulales bacterium
AGGAGGATTTCTCCGAGGCGCTGCGGCTCGATCCCCATCTGGCGACGGCGGCCCTGCATCGCGGCATGCTGCACGGCGACGCTCATCACTTCGAGCAAGCCGCGGCCGACTTTCAGCGCGCGCTCGACCATGGCGCCGAACGCGCCGCGGTTTACTATCAATGGGCGCTGTTGCACCTGGAGCGTAAAGATCGGACCTCGGCCAAGGCCAGCCTGCGCAAAGCGCTCGAACACTCGCCCGCCGACGCCGAAGCTCTGGAACTGCTGCAGAAACTCGAAACACCGTAATGTGCGGCAAAGTCATTTGCCGCCGCTGTTCGCGTAGCCCTGCACCTGCGCCTTGAGTTTGGCAATCGTTTCGGCGTGCCGGGGATCGGCGGCCAAGTTCGCCATTTCGCCGGGATCGGCCTGCATGTCGTAGAGCTGTTCGCCCTTGCGGCCCTCGTCCCAGAGCGTGTAACGCCAACGCGAGGTGCGGACGCTGTAGCCGTCGAAGGCGCCGCGCCGGACTTGCGTGAAGGCGGCCTGTTTGACCGATTTCGAAGGATCGTCGAGTGCCGGCCGCAAACTGGCGCCATCGAGATATTTGGGCGCCGGCAGCCCGCACAGATCGGCCAGCGTTGCATAGAGATCGACCAATTCCACCGGCCCGGCGTTCGACTTGCCGTTGCCGGCGGCGCCGGGAACGGAGACGATCAGCGGCACGTGCACCGAGTTCTCGAACAGGCTCATTTTCTGCCACAGGCCGTGCTGGTACATGTGATAGCCGTGGTCGCTGGTCATCACGACGATCGTCTTGTCGGTCAATCCCAGCCGGTCCAAGGCGTCGAGGACGCGGCCCATCTGGGCGTCCATGAACGTGATCGACGCCCAATAGGCCTGAATCGCCTCGCGCCGCAAATCGTCGCTCATCGCTTCTTGTTCTTTCTTGGCGCTTGTATACGCCGCGGCCGGCATTCGCTGGCGGTCGGCGTCCGACAGACTCGGCAATTCGATCCCCTTCGCGTCGTATGCTTCGAAATAACGCTTGGGCGCCACGTAGGGCGTGTGCGGGCGGTAGAAGCCGACCGCCAGAAAGAACGGCTGATCCTTGTATTCTTCCAGCAGGCTGATGCCCGCCGTGGCGCCCAGCCCGTCGGTCTGTTCCAGGTCGGCCCCTGCGGAAGCCAGCCAGCTCAGCGTGCCGCCGTAGCTGTGCGGCGTAAGCGTGAAGATCTTGTTTTCCTCGGCTTTGTCGCGGCCGGCGGGGTTTACGAAAACGTCCCACGACGCCAGATCGTCCAGGCCGCTCGTGCCGATCTGGCCCGGCACGCCATAGTGGTACAGCTTGCCGACCCGAGCCGAAGCGTAACCGTGCTGCCGGAACAACTGGGGCATGGTCACCGTGTCGGGAATGTACTCGCGGAAGTGCGGCGTAAGCCGATAGTCGGTGGAGAATCGTCCGGCTCGCGGGTTGGTATGAATGTGCGTGGCATTGGGCCTGCGGCCGGTCAAAAACGAAGTGCGGCTGGGACTGCACAACGGAAACTGGCAATAGGCGTGCTCGAACCGCACGCCCCGCTTCGCCAGACGGTCGATGTTCGGCGACGTGACGTGCGGATGCCCATAGCAGTGCAAATCGCAATTCAAATCGTCGGCGATCAAGAACAGCACGTTCATTTTCCGCGGCGCCGCCGGCTTGGCTTGCTCGTCGGCGAATACGGCGGAGACCGTGGACAGCGAAAACAACGTCCCTGCGATCAACATCAAGAGACAGGCTCTCATCGGCGAATGCTCCTTGGGCGCGCGGCGAACGATAGCGAGGCCGAACTGTATTTCTGAGAATTATGCAGCATTTCGCGCGACTTCGCGATATTTCGGCGGAAAAAAAGCCAAACAACGCGTCCCAGGTTTCTCCACATTTGCCCCGCTGCCCTGAGTTGCCTGGCAGCGGCTATCGGAACGGCTGCTCTGCCGGTCGAGCGAATTCCGCGCGCTTTGAGCCCGCGCTTTCGCTCCGGCCGGTTATATAAAGACTTCGTAATAATCCAGTATTTCGCTAAATAATCTACAGCATTCGATCATCATATATTTCAAGCAGCGGTTGAAGGCGCTGCACGGAACAAAACTTGAAGAGGCCCGATTCGCGCCGCCGCGGGGCGGTGCGCGCGGGCATTGGCTCGCGGGAGAATCGGCGTATGTTGCGGTCGGAGTGGCTAGCGGGGGCGTTGGTAGTTCTGGCGATTGGGCTTGTCGCCCTAGACGTCCCCGGCGAGCGGGCAGCGTTGGAGACGGTGGAACGCCTCGGGGGAAAGTGCGGGATTGAACCTCGCTTTGGCCTCGAATGCTTGGGCGTGATCGTGAAGGTCGAGTTGGCCGAATGCGCGCCGACCGCCCGCGACTTGGCCCAGTTCAAGCATTTGCGGCATCTGCGCGTGCTCGATCTGAGCCGCACCCCGATCGGCGACCGAGAACTCGTGCAACTCGCCGACAGCCGTTGCCCGTTCATTATCGTGCCCAACGGGCAAACTTCCGAAGCAGTGCGCAACCTGTTCGACGAAGATCAACTCGCCCTAGGCTTAGGCCTCTCCGAGATCGTTTTGCCTGGCACGGACACGTCGATGCCGGCGACGGGAAGTGCAGATCTCGGAAATGTTCGCCGCACGGCCGATTCGCTGGCTGGGAAACCAGAAATTTCCGTCGAGCGCACAAGACTGAAGGGCTACGGCGGTTGAGCCGGCGGCCGGCCTTACCCGGCTGCCTGGGTGAACCCGCGAAAGGCGCCGACGGTCCGGCTCACGCGGCTTGGCCGTAGGCGCCTATCAAACAGCCGGCGCCGTGCAACTTCTCGCGATAGCCGCCCGCGGCTTGTTCCGCGAATCGCGCCAGGCTTTCTCGCAACAGCGGCAGCGGGGCGCCCAACTGCCGCCGCACGAACTGCGTGTTGAGCGACGTTTCGTCGACATTGCCGCGTCGCGGCGGCGGGCCTTCAGGCAGACGCACCTGGCGGCCGGCAAACCCGCAGGCGCCGGCTAGCGCCGCGGCGAAGCGAAAGGGACTGGTGCGTTCGGCGCCGGCGATTTGGATCACGCCGCGCAGCTCCAGTTGCAGCGCGCGGTAGATCAATTCGCCCAGATCGCTGGCCAGAATGGGCGTGGCGTGACGTTCGGCGTCCACATCGCAGGGCTCGCCCTGGCTCAAGGCCGTCCAAAGCCGTTCGGCGTAGTTGATCTCGGCCCCGGCCGGACCAAAACCGAAAGCGTGCGTGCGAACGACCAAAGCCGGGGTTCCAGCCAGCGCCTGCTCGACTGCCCAAGCTGCGCTGGCGACGGCGCCGTCCGCGCTGGGCCGGGCGGCTTCGCCGTGAAACATCCGCGGGCCTGCGAAGAGCGCATCGGTGGACACAACGGCAAGGTTCGTGCCCGAGCGACGCGTCGCTTCGAGTAAATGCTTGACCTGATCGAGTTCGCGTTCGGCGTCAGGCGCCGGCAAGTCGCCCCAATCCCACGACGGCCGGGCCAAGGGGCCGCAATGGATCAGCCAGCGCGGCCGCTCCTCCTCAAGCCGGCTCGACAAGACGTCGAAGTCGTCGAGTTCGCATTCCAACGGGCGACAACCTTCGGGCGCCAAGCCGCGATCGGAGACGCCTACGACCTGACAGCGGCCGGCCAGTGCCAGCGCGATATTCGCGCCGATGAATTCGTCCACGCCGGTAACCAGAACCTTGTCCACAAGCGGCCTCCATGCCTTTTGTCGATTTTCTAGCGCCGCAAGGCGGGACAGGACGACGCGTTTCGGCGCGGCGACCGCGCCCCCGTTCGTGCCAGCCGACCCGCGAGCGCATCGTGACTCGCGCGTCCTGACCGGCGTCCGTGCCTTGCCCCCGCGTACTCCAGCGTTGGAGTGCGTGAGGGTGGGAATTCTAACCGTCCTCGCGATGCTTTCCAAGGCGAGTTCCTTCCCGAGGCGAAACTGCGCAAGCTGGCCCGTTTTTCCAATTCCTCCCGCTTCGCTCGCCCGGCTGCGCGTTCGCTCAGTTCCCCGCTTGCTGCTCCTTCCAGACTCGCACCGCCTCGCGGGCAATCTCGACGGGGAAACTGCTGGGGATCGTGTCGCACTTCGGGGCCAAATCATGCTCGGACCAATCGGGCCCGCCGACGTCGCCGTCGATGGCAAGCTCGGGTTTCGCTTCTCGCAAGTCAGCAAGCCCCCGCAGCCAATCGGCATATTCATCGTCATCTTCGAGCAGTCTCGAGGCCTCGTCGCGCAGCTCTTGGGGCGACTGCAACAGCAACTCGTCGTCGAAATATCCGATGTGCAGTTTCTTGAGCCGCTTCAACTTCAGCATGACTTGGCGTCTCCTTGACGACTGCTCGGTAAATGGATCGCTGTCGATTGCCAGCTCTTCGAGCGACTCGAGCTTCGCCAGGCGCGAAAACGCAACGTCGGTGAAGTCTTCTCCGAGCAAGCTGAGGGACTTGAGTTGAGTCAGCGCCGCGACGTGCTTGAGATCATCATCGCCGATTTGCGAACCGAGCAGGTCGAGCGATTCGAAATGCGTCGAGGCAGGCAAGTTCGCGAGCAACGACCGATCTCCGTCTATTTGGACTCGCCTGCCATACAGGCCGCGTAACGCGAGCGATTTCAAATTCTTCAAGCCGGCCAGGCCGGCGAGATCTTCGCAGGCGAGCGTTCGGCCCGCCAGGTTCAGACGTTCGAGTTGATCGAGAGCCCCGTAAGGCGCCAGCAACTCGCGCGAGGTATGGTCGGATGAATAGTACGCACCGGAATCGATGCTCAGGACTCGCAGCCCCGGCAACTTGCAAAGCGCGCCGACGAGCGAGCGGCCTGTGTCGGAGGTCAAGATGCGCACTTCGATTCGCAGCGTCCGCAGTTGACGCAGTTCGCCCAAGCCGTCGATCACCTCGGGGCTGAGAGAATCCACGTTCAAGGAGAGATACTCGATATCGGGCAGTCGCCTTAACTGAGCGAACGTTTGCTGCGTTTCTCGGCGGTCGTCGTCGACGCCAACGCTTGCATCGAGCGCCGCGCCGACGATGCGGCGGCGGTAGCGATCGGCGCCGATCAGCTCAAGCCATTTCGGCCCCCGGCAACCAATCCAGAGTCCGCCGCCTTGCGCGGCTATCAACGCATCCTGTACGTTCGCACGGTTGCGGGCCGCGGCGAACCAACCGCATAGCGCGGCCGCCAGCGCCACGACGACCAACATCGAGCGCAGGCTGAACCTCAATCGCGGCCGATAACGGCGCAGCAGCCACTCGCAAATTGCGGCCGGAAGCGCGAGCATGGCGAGCCAGATTGCCGCATTCGCGGCCAGCCGGCCGGTGCTGTGGTTTTCGCCAACCACAGACTTGGTGAAAGATAGAACTCCGAAAAATCCTGTTTGAGTCACGTACTGACGCCAGACGAGCGGCCAGCCGTAGGACATATTCGTTAGAGCCGTCCAGTAGTGCTCTCCGACCACAAGAGGCTCGCCCAAGTCGAATTCCAATTCCGACGGCTGCGGCGGAAAGCGGAACGACCGCGGATCGACCTTGCGGTGGCTAAATTCCTCGCTCAAGTTCGCCAGCACGATCGTCGTCGCAATCGCCGCCAAAACGACGAGCGTCAGTACTCTCGGTCGATAGCGGGAGAAAGCGGTGAAAAGGCGACGCATCTTCGAATAGTACCCCGTACCCCGCGCTACAAACATTGCGAACCTTACCCTCGCGGCAAGACTCATTGCAAAGCTCCAGCTGCCCCCACACCTATCAGCATGAGGCAAGCGAGGACGGGAGGCAAGCGAGAGTTCGCCGCCCAGTCGCGCGCTTTCGTCGCGGAAGACGAACCGATCGGCTTGGCAATGGCAATTGGGCGAAGCGAACGCGGAGCTAGAAGCAGCGCCAAATCAAAACGCCGAGCCGGTGGCAAAACGAAATGGCGAGCCGGTGGCGTTAGCCTCCGGGTGGACAAGCGATGCCGCGGCGTCCAGCAACCCGGAGGCTGACGCCTCCGGCTCGCCAACGGCCGAAACCGACTTGAAAAATGGGTCTGAAACTTCCTTTCGCTGGCGGCAGCCGCGTGCCGAAATTCAGCTAGTTTCGACCTTCTCGAACCGCTCCAACTGCCCGGCGACGATCCGCAGGCTTTGTCGCCAAAAGTCCGGCTGGGTGATGTCGATGCCGAACCGTGCGGCCAACGGCGCGGCGTAGTCCTGACCGGTCGCGCGCAAGAGTTCGTTGTAGCGCGGCACGAAGGCGGCGCCTTCCTGCTGGAACTGGGCGTAAAGCCCCAGCGCGAACAGATGCCCAAAGGCGTAGGGGAAGTTGTAGAAGTTGTGATCGTAGCTGTAGTAGTGCGGCTTCCAGAGCCACATGGTGCGATGATAGGTCGCCGGGTCGATGCCGTCGCCGTAGGTTTCCGCCTGGGCGGCGAGCATCAGCTCGCAGAATTCGTCGGGGCTGAGCTCGCTCTGCTGGCGCCGGGCGAACACGGCCGATTCGAATAAAAACCGCGAGCTGATGTCGAGACAAACCTGCGTGGCGCCGGCGAGTTGTGTTTCGAGAATCATCAACTGCTCGTCGGGCGTCGCTTCGGCCAGAGCCGCTTCGGCGATCAGCGTTTCGCAGAAGATGCTGGCGGTTTCGGCCAAGGTCGACGGAGCGCCGCGGAGCAACGGCGGCAGGCCGCTCTGGCAGTGATTGTGGTAGCCGTGGCCCAGTTCATGAGCCAGCGTGCTGACTTGCTCGAAGCTGCCGTCGAAATTGGCCAGGATGCGGCTTTCGTCGACGCCCACGACCGGCATGCAGAACGCGCCGCCCCGTTTGCCGTCTCGCGGGGCGCCGTCGATCCAGGCGCCGTCGAAAGCCCGCGCGGCGTAGGCGCCCAGGTCTGCGTGGAACGTGGCGAACTTCTCGACGATGAAATCGCGCGCCTGGCGCCACGAATACGTCGCGTGCGCGGCACCGAGCGGCGCGAACAAATCCCACCAGGCCAATTGCGGCAAGCCGAGCTTTTGAGCCTTGCTCTTTAGGTAGCGTCGAAACATGGGAAACGCTTCGCGGATGGCGCCTAGCAGCGCTTCGAGCGTGGGCTGGTCGATCTTGTTCTGATCGAGGGCCGCGGCCAGCACGCTGGGCCGCCCGCGGCGGCGATTGAGCGTCTGCGCCGTTCCCTTGACGCCGTTCAAACACGCCGCGACCGCAGTGCGTATCAACGCCCAGCCTTGCTGCTCGACTTCGTAGGCCCGGCGGCGGATTTCCGGATCGGGGTCGAACGACAAGTTGCGAATCACGGTGATCGGCAACAACTCGGTTTTGCCGTCGCGCTCGAAGGCGACTTTCAATTGGCTCGTCACGTTGCCTTGCAGCTTGCCGAAGGCGCCGCCTGCGTCGAGACACAGTTCTGCGGCCAGGGCCTCCAGTTCCTCGCTCATCAGGAACTGGCTTTGTCGGGCTGCGTCCCGCAAAAAGAAAGCATGTCGCTTGAGCGTCTCGTGCCCGTCGATCAACGCATCGAGCAGCGGCGCCAACGAACCGATCCAACCTTGCAAGCGGACGTACAACTGCCGTCGTCGAGTTTCGACTTGTTCTAGCTTCGAGGCCTCGCGCGCGGCCGTGGCGTCGTAGCTGTCGGTCGAGACGAAGGCGTGGATGAACGAGTCGAGCGTTTCGGCCAGCAATGCGGCCCGATTCGCGCGGTCGATCGCTTCGGTCAAGGTTGCGGCTAGCGCTGCGCCGCCTGGCGGCGGCTCGCTCAAGCGGCGGATGCCGTGCCGCTCGCAAAAGGCAGCAAGCTCGGCCAACTCGCCTTCGAGCCGGGCGAAGGCGGCGCGGTAATCGTCTCCCTCCAGGCCGGAGTAGACGTTCGACAGGTCCCAGCGCGTCGGCTGGTCGGCAGTTTCTGCTGCGGCAGTCATGGAAGGAGCCTTTCTACCGCGCCGTGCAACCGGCGGCGGCAGGCCCACTTTAACTAAAACGCGAGGGCCCACAACAGGTAGCCCGCCAACACGATGCAACCGGCGACCGGATAGCCGTCCAGCAACGCTTCCTTCCACGGATCGTTCGGGGCCGCGCGCATCGTGAGATTCGACCTCGCTCGGGCATCTCCAACCAGGCCGCATGAGGAGTATCGGCCGCACCGCGCCCGCCAGTTGAATCGATCGTTACTTTCTCCGGCCGATGCAATAGATCGCCCGATTCGACCGCAACCGCCGGAAATTCGCCGAGGAAACGCCGCCGGCTCTTGTTCCGCCCCCGGCGGCGACGCACAATAGCCGCCAGCGAACTCGTCCATCAGCCATGCCAGGGAGATGCTTGCCATGTCCAAATACGCAACTCGTCGCAGTTTTCTTGGGTCTTCGATGTTAGCGGCGGCCGGATTGACGGCCGGGCTGCGGCCGGGCGCCGCACGGGCCATCGAGCCGATCCAACGCAACGGCACGCCGAAATTCAAATTCAGCCTGGCGGCCTACAGCTATCGAGATCTGCTCGGCGGCAAGTCGCCCAAGCTGACGCTTTCGGATTTCATCGCCGATTGCGCCAAGTTCGGCCTGGAAGGAACCGAACTGACCTCGTATTACTTTCCCGTCGATACCGACGACGCCTATCTGCGGAAGGTCAAGCTCGAAGCTTTCCGGCTGGGACTCGATATCTCGGGCACGGCGGTGGGCAACGATTTCTGCCACCCGGAAGGCCCCGAACGAGAGAAACAAATCGCCAACGTAAAGCTTTGGGTCGATCGGGCCGAGGTGCTCGGCGCCCCGGTAATTCGCATTTTCTCGGGCAACGCCAAGAAAGGTCAAACCGAAGCCGAAGCCCACAAGCTGGCGGTCGAAGGCATGGAAGAGTGCTGCGAGTACGCCGGCCGGCACGGCGTGGTGTTGGCGCTGGAGAACCACGGCGGGTTGACGACCGCGATCGACGGCCTGCTGTCGCTGGTTCACGACGTCAAAAGCCCCTGGTTCGCCGTGAACCTCGACACGGGCAACTTCCGCAGCTCCGATCCTTACGCCGACCTGGCCCGGCTGGCGCCCTACGCCATGAACGTGCAAGTCAAAGTTTCGATGCACCCGGCCGGCGGCGCCAGGGAAAAGGCCGACTTCAAGCGGCTGGCGCAAATCTTGCGCGATTCGGGCTACCGCGGCTATATCGTGCTGGAGTTCGAAGAGCCGGAAGAGCCGCGCGAGGGCTGCCCTCGTTATCTTGACGAACTGCGCCAGGCGTTTGCTTAGAACCAGTAGGGTAGACATTCTTGTCTGCCCTACTGAATTGCCAGGGAAGTGCGAATGACCGAGCCACGCGCCGCGGCATCCAACTCGGGCGAGCCGCGCGGCGGGCTGGGCTGGTGGACCTCGAAGCCTCTTTATCTGCGCATCGGCTGGGGCTTGGCGCTGGGCCTGGCGGTCGGCGCGGCGCTGAATTTCTACTTGAGCGGACAGACGCCGCCCGACTTGGCCGCCGCTAGCGCCGCCGAAAAGCAAGCTTACGAACGGGCGGCAAGTCGCGTGGCGGCCGCGACGGCATTGCTCGGCACGCCGGGCGATCTGGTGATGCGGTTGCTGGGCGCGTTGGCCCCGCCGCTGATTCTGTTGGCAGTGGTCCACACGCTGCTCAAGGCCGAAATCCCCGGCCGCATGCGAACGCGGCTCGTCGGCCTGCTGCTGCTCAATACGCTGGTGGCGATCACGATTGGCCTGCTCGTTGCCAACGTCGTGCAGCCCGGGCGCTGGAATCGGTTGATCCCTGAGGAAACCGAGCGGGCGTCGGCGCCGCAGGCCGCGGTCAACCCGCTGATCCAGTTTCTCGACAACATCCCCAAGAGCATCTTCGGCCCGCTAGGCGACGAGGGCAAAGTCATCGGCGTAATCTTTCTGGCCGTGGCCTTCGGGGTCGCGCTGCGGCGCATCGAGCACCCGCGCAAGCAGTTGGTCGAAGACCTGCTGGAAATCGCTTTGGCCTGTTTTCTAGAAGTGCTCGGCTGGCTGGTGGAAATCATTCCGCTGGCCGTGTTCGGCATCGTCGCCCGGATCGTCGGCGAAAGAGGCTTTGCCGATTTCCTGTCTCTCGGGGCCTTCGTGTTCGCCGTGCTGTTGGGTCTCGCGCTGCAAGCGGGCTATTATCTGGCGCGCGTGCGTGCGGGTTCTTGGGTGCGGCCTGGCCAGTTGTTGCGCGGCTGCCGCGACGCGCTGGTAATGGCCTTTTCCACGGCCAGTTCGACCGTCACCATGCCCGAGACGTTCGTCTGCCTGAAAGATCGCGTCGGCCTGCGCGAGGAATCGGCCAGCCTTGGCGCGCTGGTCGGCGCGAACTTCAACAACGACGGCACCGCGCTTTACGAAGCGATGGCGGCGCTGTTCATTTCGCAGATGATCGGCCGGCAACTCGGCCTGCCCGACCAGTTGATGATCGTGCTCACCTCGGTCGTGGCTTCGGTCGGCGCGGCGGGCATTCCGCAAGCAGGGCTGGTGACGATGATGATGGTCTTCGGCGCCGTCGGCCTGCCGGTCGAATACATCCCGATTCTGCTCACGGTCGACTGGTTTCTCGACCGCTGCCGCACGGCGATCAACGTGATGGGCGACATGAACGTGAGCTGCCTGCTCGAAGGCCGAGTGCGCGGCCAAGCCGCCGCAGGTTCAGAGCAGCGGACCATCGCAGAAGAAGTCCGCGAAGTCTCCGGCTGAGGCGTTTTCAGCTTCTCCGGCCCGGCGTAAGAATGGGTCTGCGCGGCTGCTTCTGTAGGGACCGCCCTCCGTGGCGTTCCGTGAAATCAGAGATCGCGTCGATCCGCGCTTCTCGGAACGCCACGGAGGACGCTCCCTACAGACTGCATTTTTCGCACTGCGGACTGCCGCCCCTCGAACCTAAGCTGCACGGCGCCGGATTTGCACCTTTGGATAATCTGTTCGAGCATCCTTAACGTTGCACGGCAGACGCCCTGGAGGTTCACCGTGACCAAGCACGCGAAGAGGCGCTATTTCCAACGCGGTCTGGAGCGACTGACGTGTTTTTTCCTGGGCCACCGCGCCTTGGCGCCCGCCGAAGCCTATGGCGAAGAGATTCCCGGGCGCGACGACCAGGAGTTGCACTACTGTGCGGCTTGTGGCGCGCCCGTCTGGGTTCGCAAGCCCCACCGCCCGCAACCGACGGTTCGTTGGCTCGATTGCGGATTGGCGAGGTAAAGCGGAATCCGCGCCTCGCTTCAATCTCGCGGGCTCGACCGCTTCGGCTTGAGCCGCCAGCTTTCGTCGAAGAAGTCGGCGGCGACGACCTTGCCGGGCCAGAGGGCGTCGGGCGGAACGCTCAAGTCGATCACCGCCCAGTCGGGCAGCTTCGCAACTTGCCGGGCGTTGTTCAAATAGGCGAAGTCGCGGAAGGTGAAGCTGCTGTTGAGCACGACGTATCGCTTGGGGTTGAGCGGGTTGGGATAAATCGCAATCAGCGCGTGTTTGTCGGCGTCGAAGGCTTCCTCGCCGGCGGTGATTTTCTCGGCGTTCCAAGCGATCGGCAGCTTTTCGGCGATGCGTCCCAGCAGTTTGTTGCTCGCCGGGTCGCCCCACAGCACCAAGTTGGCCCCGGCGATGTCTTCGTCGGACACGTCGGTGTCGTCCTTCACGCGGGCCTCGCCGCGGAAATGCCGCCGCCAATGCTCGATGGCCCGATCGAGTTCGGCCGCCGCCCACCGGCCGACTTCCTCGTGAGCCGCCTCGCCGGTCGGGCGGACGAACACGAACGAATCCATGAAAGCGTCGTCGATCGGGCCCTGCAAATCGTGCCGCTTGCGCAAGCCCGGCTTGGTGCGGCCGCCGAGATGCCAGCCGTCGTCGTCCTGATGAAGCTGCACGCTGAACGAGCGGTCGCTCCGCGGCGAGGGGCCTTCGATCTCCTCCTCGTCGATCAACAGCACCACCGGCACGTCGACGTCGAACGGGCACCAGCCGGGCGGCATGTCCAGACTCAAATCGGTGACATTGTCCGTTTCGATTTCCACCTCCGAGGCGTCGGTCAGCGCGGCGTGGATTTCGGCCCGGCGCCAATGTTCGCCCATGCCGTCAACCGTAACCCAACCCGAGCGATTGTATTTCAGCGTATAAGTGACGAAGCGAATGACCGGCGGCAGGCGGTCGCGACCGATCTCGGCCAGGCTGTCCAGCCGCTCCTCGACTTCGGCCGCCGCCCGCGGATGATAGCTGTGGCGAGTCTCCGGGCCGATCACGTGAATCAGGTCGATATCGATCTTGGCCAGCGCTAGCTGCATGATGTCTGCGGCTTGCTTTTGACTATCCAACTCGCCGCTGTAGGCCACGGTCGGGCATTGATAAAGGTTCTGCGCCCAATCGGTGCAATCGTACCAGTGCCAGAGCTTCTGCTCGTACCAGGTCGGTTCGAGCGTTTCTTTCTGGAAGACTTTGAGGAACTCGGGCGTTTCGGCAAAGCCGGCGCCGGGGTTGGCCGCGAACCAACGGTCGGCATAGTGAACGGCGAATTGCCAGCAAGCGGCGCCGCCCATCGAAAAGCCGCGAACGCTGGTCTGGTCGCGATCGATGCGATAGTGTCGTTCGACCGCATCGAGCGCTTCGAGCACGTCGACCTCGCCGGCGAACTTGAAGGCGTTGCAATAGCGGCCGTAAGGGTGCAGCACGATCGCGTCGCGCGGGGCGAATTGGCCGACTTGCTTGCGGCGGCCTTGGATGAAATTCAGTTCGCTCAGCGTCTCGCCGCGGCCGTGGAACCAGATGTCGAGCCGGCTCTTGTGCTGGCCTTGGAAGGCATACGACTCCGGAACCACCAGACCATAGGGCTGCACTGAGCCGTCGATCTTCGAAACATACCCCCGGACGACCAGGCCGTGAGCCGTGATCCAAGGGGCGTTGCCCGCGGCCAACTGGTCGGCTCGCTCATGCCCTTCTTTCAACAGTTCCTCGGCGACCGCCAGTTCTTTCTCGTTGAAGAATTCCTGATATTCGACCGCGTCGCGAACCGCCTTGGCGTAGATCATCAGGTCGGGCAGCAGCTCGGTGGTGCGCCGGTCGTTGCGGCTGCGGAGCATGTCGATCTTCGAGGCCAACGATCCCGCCTCTTTCAGCAACTTTTGCGAAGTTTCCGCCGGAACTTCCATGCCCAGCTTCGGCACCCGGCGGACGTTTTGGGCCGTGTTATCGGCCGGGCCGTCGGCCAGCGCGGTGCGGGTCGCGAACATCGAGCAGAGCAATAGGGTGCGTAGAACGACTTGCATAGCACATCTCGCGGAGAAATCGGGTTGGGTCGCGGTGGGCTCGAAGGTAACGGCCCGCAGAGGGGTTTGCAAGCGGCGGCGGGCTCTCTGTGAGCGGACGAAGTAGATGTAGGTTATGCTTCAGCATAACACTTCTGGTTTCGGCGATGTTATGCTGAAGCATAACCTACGCGGAGGCGTGGGGAACTTACGGCACAAGGTAGCGTGAGCGAGCAAGTGAAAAAGCGAAGGGCATGAGCTTCGATCCCTACGACGACTGGCTGAAAATCTCGCCTGGCAGCGGGCCGCCCAGCTATTACGATTTGCTCGGTCTGGCGCCGTTCGAGGCCGATCCCGAGCGAATTCGCGACGCCGGCATGCAGCGGATGGCTCATGTGCGCCGCTTCCAGTTGGGCCAACACGGCGCCGACGCGATTCGGCTGCTGGGCGAACTGGCCCTGGCGTTCGACTGTCTCTCGACGCCCGAACGCAAAGCCGCCTACGACGCGAATCTGGGAGCCTCGCAAGCCTGGGCCGCGCCGCCGCCGCCTGTCACTAGCGCGGACCAGACAATCGAGGGAGGGACGGGCGCCCTCGCCCGTCGGCCGGACCAAGCCCGCGAGGCGAGCGCAAGCGACGAGCCGCCGCCCGTCATATCTCGACCGCCTGCCCCTCCTCGCCAAATCGATCCCGAAAAGTTCGGCGTTCGGCAGGCAAGCGTCGAAGCCGCAGCCCCGCTGCCAGCGTCACGCTTGCCGAACTGGGCTTGGCTCGCCGCCGGCGCCGTCTTGGGGCTCGTGGTCGTCGGTTTTTCAGTGCTGACCGTGCTCGCGCTTTCCACAACTGATTCGACGGCGAATTCGGTCCCTGCCGAACCAACGCGCCCAACGGCGCACCTTCAAGCGCCGCCCGAGCAGAGCGTGATCGAAGGACAGCCGCTGTCCCTACAAGTCTCGGTCGACGATCCGACAGACGAAAGCAACGCCGCCACCGGGAACGACTCGTGGCGATATTTCCTGCAAGCCGGCGCCCCGAGCGGCGCGCAGATCGACAAGAATTCCGGCGTTTTTTCCTGGACGCCCGATGAAAGTCAAGGCCCGGCGACTTACTGCATCGCCGTCGCGGCCCAAAAGCCGGGCCAGCCCGAGCTTGCCGGCGAA
This sequence comes from Pirellulales bacterium, assembly GCA_035532215.1. Lineage (GTDB taxonomy): Bacteria > Planctomycetota > Planctomycetia > Pirellulales > JAICIG01 > JAICIG01. The sequence continues at coordinate 14,354 of DATKRK010000387.1, forward strand.
ATTCAGGTCAAAGTCCGCGAAGCGAACCAGTCGCCGCAAATCACGGCGATCGCCGACGCGACCATCGACGAAGAGCGGCCGTATTCGTTCACCTTCCGCGCCAGAGACGCCGATCTGCCGCCCAACCGCTTGACGTTCTCCTTGGAGCCAGGCGCCCCCGAGGGCATGCAGCTCGATCCCAAGAGCGGCCGTTTGGAATGGACTCCCAGCGAAGCGCAAGGGCCGGGCGAATACCTGATTGGCGTGCGCGTTTCCGACGACTTCTCGCCGCCCGGCGTCGACATGGAAAAGTTTTCGATCACGGTTCGGGAAGTCAATCGGCCGCCGGCGTTCGAGGCAGTCCCGAAGAGCAAGACCGTGAACTTGTACGATCTTGCCACGCTGGAACTGAAGGCGACCGATCCCGACTTGCCGCCGAACAAGCTCACGTTCAGTTTCGAGGGCGAGCCGCCCGAGGGAGCGGAAATCGACGACGTTTCGTCAACGCTGGTATGGCGTCCGGCTCCGAAGTTCTACGGAACGAAACAAAAAATCTCGCTGCGCGTTACGGACGACGCCCCCCAACCGCTCAGCGACCAGACGACGTTGACGATCGACGTCGGCCGCACGGCGACGAATTCCATCGGCATGAAGCTGGTTTACATTCAGCCGGGCGAATTCCGTATGGGATTCGAACTGCGGCCCGACTCAAACCAGGCGCGCGCCCATGACGTGACGATCGAGAAGCCCTTTTACTTGGGGCAATTCGAAGTGACGACCGACCAATTCGCGCTGTTCGTGCGAGAGCAAAACAATTTCCAAACCGAAGCGGAGCGGGATGGACGCGGCGGACAGATCTTCAACGGTTATGACTTCGATGACAGTCCCCTCGCGACCTGGCAAACTCCTGGTTTTCCGCAAACCGGCGAACATCCGGTGGTCGACGTCACGTGGAACGACGCCCAGCGGTTTTGCCAGTGGCTGACGAATCGCGAAGGGCGCCGCTATCGGCTGCCCACGGAAGCCGAATGGGAGTATTGCTGCCGGGCCGGAACGACAACGAACTACTCCAGCGGCAATAACTTCCGTTCGCTCCAAGGGGTCGCCAACATCGCCGACGCATCCTTCTCCGCCATGGTTGAGAAGAACTTCCCGTTGGGCGAAATCGATCCCGACGAACGTGCGCCCTGGAACGACGGCTTCGTGTACACGGCGCCGGTCGGCAGCTTTCGGCCCAACGACTTCGAGCTTTACGACATGCACGGCAACATTTCCGAATGGTGCCAAGACGCCTTCGGCGGGGGGCGGATCGTGCGAGGCGGTTCGTTCCATTCGCTGCCGGAGGACGTTCGCTCGGCGCTGCGGAAGTGGCACGTGCCGTCGTTCCGCCGCAACGATCTAGGGTTCCGCGTCGTGGCCGACGGCGGCGATCCGCTTGCACCGCCGCCGCCGCAGTGATCGCCGGATCAAAGACGGGCCGGCTTGCCGGCGGCGCCTCTGGAGTTTGGCGCCGCGGTTTGTCATCATGGCCCAGGGCTTTCCCCTTCATCTCAGGTGAGACGAACCATGCCTCGTTTCGTCAAAATCTTTTTGTTGATTGCCGTTGCCTTGAGCGGCTCGGTATCGAGCGAGTCGGCGCTCGCCGCGGAGCCGCAAGCCATTCCGCGCCTGATTCCGCCGCCGGGCATCGAACTTTCCGCCGGCCAGCGGCAAGAACTGCAAGCCGCCGTCGATCGGCTCGCGGCAAAACTGAAGGACGCCCGCGGCACGTTCGAAGAACAACGCCTGACGGCCTTGCTCCCTGACGCCGAAATCCTTCTCAAAGGCGCCAGCTACGCCTTGTCCAACGGCGAGTTCTATTCGCCGGGCGAAGTGAAGGCGGCTTTGGACCAATTGAAGCTGGGCGCCGAGCGGCTCGATGAATGGCTGGCCGGAAAGCCGTCGTGGACCGCAGCCAAAAAACTTTTGGTTCGCGGGTATCGCTCGCGAATCGACGACTCGGTGCAGCCTTACGGCCTGGAGATTCCCGAGCAGCTTGATTTATCAAAACCTTGCCCGCTGTACGTCTGGTTGCACGGCCGGGGCGATAAGAAGACGGAAGTCGCCTTCATCGCCCAGCGCATGCGCAGCGCGGGCCCGATGGCCCCCGACGGCGCGATCGTACTGCACCCGTTCGGCCGCTACTGCAACGCTTTCAAATTTGCCGGCGAGACCGACGTGTTCGAGGCGATTGCGGCCGTGCAATCGCAATACAAGATCGATCCCGACCGGATCGTGCTGGCTGGCTTTTCGATGGGAGGCGCCGGGGCGTGGCATCTCGGCGCCCATTACGCCGAGCGCTGGGCCGCGGTCAGCCCGGGCGCCGGCTTCGCCGAGACGCGGCGCTACCAGAACCTCGCGCCCGACAAGCTACCGCCCGTCTACGAACAAACGCTGTGGGGCCTGTACGACGCGCCCGACTACGTGCGGACGCTGTTCAACGTGCCGGTCGTCGCCTATAGCGGCGAGAACGACAAGCAGATTCAAGCCGCCCGCGTGATGGAAGAAGCCTACCAAAGCGAAGGCCGCGAGCTGACGCACCTGATCGGCCCCGGCATGGGGCATAAGTATCACCCCGACACGCTGGCGGAATTGCGCCAGCGGCTCGCGAAGTTCGCGGCCCAAGGGCGAAATCGCTTCCCGAAGGAAATCACGCTCCAGACGCGCACGCTGCGTTATTCGCGTTATGCCTGGGTCGAGATGCTCGGGCTCGATCGCCACTGGCAAGACTCGCGCGTCGATGCGAAGTTGGGCGAAGCACGGCGAGTTTCGCTAGCGACCAAGAACGTGACGGCCTTGCGATTGACCGTGCCTTGGGCCGACGTCGAGCGCTTTCCCGCCGAGACGAAGATCGAAATCGACGGACAGGCCGTGTCTTTGATGACGCCACAGTTCGCCGGCGCGGAATTGTTCTTCGAGCGCCGCGGCGGCAAGTGGCAATCGGTCGTGCGGTATCCAGAGACGGTCGAACTGCGCAAGCGGCCCGGTCTGCAAGGGCCGATCGACGACGCGTTCTTCGAGCCATTCCTGGTCGTGACGCCGAGCAAGAAATCGGCACACCCGCAAGTCGAAGCCTGGGTGCAAAGCGAACTGGCCCATTTCGTCGACCGCTGGCGACGATTGTTCCGTGGCGACGTGCGGATCAAACGCGACGACGAAGTGAGCGAGGAAGATCTGAAGAACTATCACCTCGTCGCGTGGGGCGATCCTGGGTCGAACTCGCTGTTGGCCAAGGCGGCTGCAAAACTTCCGCTGGCCTGGGACAAGGACTCGCTCAAACTCGCCGGCCAAAGCTACCACGCGGCGGGCCATGTTCCGGCGATGATCTATCCCAACCCGCTCAATCCCGAGAAATACCTGGTCGTCAACAGCGGCCTGACCTTCCGCGAAGCGCACGACGGCACGAACTCGCAGCAAACGCCCAAGTTGCCCGACTGGGCGGTGATCGATCTTTCGCAGCCGCCCGACAACCGCCAGTCCGGCCGCATCGCCGCAGCCGGCTTCTTCGACGAGCATTGGCAATTCGCCAATCAAGCCGCCGGCCTCCAGCGCCGGCTATACGTCGTTTGCCCCGGCATTCGCGATTACTTGGAGTTCGGCGGGGCGGGCATTTTAGTATACGATATCGACCGCGGCCACAAGTTCATCAAGCGGATCGAAACGCCGGCCAGCCGCGAAGCCAAGCCCGACAACATCAAGGGCGTCTGCGCCGACGCCGCGAGCAAGCGGCTGTACTTCACCACCCGCTCGAAGCTGTATGCGATCGACCTCGTCACCGAGCAGCCGCTCTGGGAGCGGGCGTTGCCGGGCGAAACCGACCGGATGTCGATCACGCCCGATGGCAAGCTGCTCTACGTGCCGTCGTTCGAGAAAGACACGTGGAACGTCGTCGACGCCGCCAGCGGCGAGTTGCTGACTTCAATCGAAACCAAGAGCGGCGCCCACAACACGGTCGTCAGCCGCGACGGCCGGCGGATGTATCTCGGCGGGCTGAAATCCCCCTTGCTGTTCGTCGCCGACACGAAGACCCACCAGATCGTGCAAAAGGCCGGACCGTTCGCCGGCGCCATTCGGCCGTTTACGATCAACGGCGACCGCACGCGGGCCTATATTTGCGTCAACGGCCTATTGGGTTTCGAGATCGGCGACCTGACCGGCGGCAAAAAGCTGTACCGCATCGAGGTGCAAGGCTTCAAGACCGGCCCGGTCAAACGCCACGGCTGCCCGAGCCACGGCATCGGCCTGACGCCCGACGAAAAAGAAATCTGGGTGGTCGACGCCTTCAACCAGAAGGTCCATATCTTCGACAACACTGTCGAGCCGCCCAAGCAGCAGACGAGCATCTCGCTGCACGAGCAGCCCGGCTGGGTTACGTTCAGCCTCGACGGCAAGTACGCTTACCCCTCGACCGGCGAAGTCATCGACGCCGCCAGCAAGCAGATTCTGACCGCGCTCGCCGACGAGCACGGCCATCCGGTTCACAGCGAAAAGATGGTCGAGATCGATTTTCAAGACGGCCGGCCGGTGGCCGCGGGGGATCAGTTCGGCGTGGGAAGGGTGGCGCCGAAGTAAGGGTTTCTGAAGGCTTTTCTCTTCCGCAAAGAAACCACGGATCACACTGATAACACGGATAGAGCCAACTATGGCCGCGCCGACGCAAACTACGCTTGCGCCAAAGTAGCAGGCACACTCCTGTGTGCCGTCGCCGACCCTGCGATGAAGTTTAACCCCGCTTCGGGCGACGGCACATGGAATGTGCCTGCTACTTTGGTTGCGGCCGAAGGCCGCACTGGATCATCCGTGGTCGAATATGAATCTTGCAAATGCCGCTTTTAACCGGGCTGCAGTTCATCTTGCCCTCTTCGGGCGGTTTTGCCAAAATTCGCCCCGGCCCTCACCCCAACCCTCTCCCAAAGGGAGAGGGAGCTTATGCACCCCGCCGAGGCTCTTAAATGATCAAACCCGCCTTGCGTCTCGTGCTTCGCTTGCCGATCGCGGCCCTCTTGTTTCTCTCAACGAATGCCTCGGCCGACGAGCCCCTTGTGCCGGGCACGAGCGAGTTCATCTCGAAAGTGGGCGACGACTTCGAAGATCCGAACTGGGGCTACAAGTACAACAACCCCAAGAACAGCCAGGAACTCGACGGCGAAGCTCGCAATCCGGGCGGATATTCCACGAACGGCCGCTGGTTCGAAGGGCCGCTGCGCGGCCAGCCCGATCTGCTCAAGCGCGTGCCGACGCCCGAGGGCGGCCTGCCCGGCAGCGAAGGGGCGCTCCTCATGCGGTCGCTTTACACCGGCACGCCCGGTCGGCCAAGCGGGCATAGCCAGCAGGACGATCTGATCGTCAACGTCCGGAAGCGGATGGGCGGCCTGATTCCGGTCGGCTGGCTGCCGAGCGTCGTGGTGCGGGTTTACTTTCCGCCGTTCGAAGAGTGGGAGAACCGCACCGGCAACACTTTCGCCTTGCGGCTGGGAATGAGAGGCTCGCGCCCCAACGGCGAGACCGAAGTCGAAGAATACTGGCCCGGCATGTTCGTCTACTTCCGCAGCGAGAACCCGCGCAAAGGCACGCCGGCCTCGGCTTATTTCATCATCCGCAGCGACCGCAGCGGACGCGATTTCAAAGGGCCCGACATCGTCGAGACCGGCTGGTGGACGCTCGGCATGTCGTGTACGGCCGACGGGCAGGTACACTACTACGCCAAGCCCGGCATCGAAGACCTCTCGTCCGAGGACCGCATCTATTCGCAATTTCCCTACGGCTTCCGCGGCCGGAATCTGGAGACTTTCTTCTTCGACCTGATCGGCGGCGACAACGGCCGCACCTGGTCGACGAGCTGGATCATCGACGATCCCTCGCTCTATCTCGCCCGGCAACCCCGCGCGACGCCGCAGGCCGCCCGACGCCGATCGAAGCGGCGATAGCGGTCTCGCGAACGTTTACTCTTGCGTAAGGGCAACGATTCTTGGAAGGGATGGGGGGATGAAGAGGGGATGATGGAGATAGGAGTAAGGAGCCAGAGAAATTCTGTCCTGTTCATCTCCCTTATCTCCTCCGCATCCCCCCATCCCCTTCCAAAAAGCGCTCCGCCGCCTTGCCGTTTTGAACGAGGCGGCGCCGCTCAGACCGAGAGGCGATAGAACTCGATCGCCGTTTCGCCGAAGATGCGGGCTTGCTCGGCGGCGGAAAGCGGCCCCAGCGCTTCCACGAGCGCTTGATGCACCTGGGCGTAAGTTCCGGCCAGTTCGCAGACCGGCCAGTCGGAGCCGAACATGAGTCGCTCGGGGCCGAAGCATTCGAGCGCCGCTTCGACGTACGGCTTCAAGTCATCGGCCGTCCAGGCGCGCCAGTCGGCCTCGGTAATCATGCCCGAGAGCTTGCAAAAAACGTTCGGAAATTTCGCCGCGGTCTTGAAGTGCGGCAGCCAGTCGTCGAGGCGGCGATCCTTGATGTGCGGCTTCGACAAGTGGTCGATCACCATTGGCAGCGAGGGCAAGGCCGAGGCCAGCGCCGGCACCTGGTGCAGGTGCTTGACGTAAAACAACAGGTCGAACGGGACGGCGTGCTTCTCCAGCGTCTTCAACCCGCGAAGCACGTCGGGGCGAACGATGAAATCATCGTCCGGTTCGTCCTGCGTCACGTGCCGCACGCCAACGAATTTCGGATGGGCTTCGAACTCCAGCAGTTGCTCTTCGCACGCTTCGCTGGCCAGATCGACCCAACCCACCACGCCGGCGATGAACGCGTGCCGCTCGGCCAGTTCCAGCGCCCAGCGGTTCTCTTCCAGATGGTGCTGCGTTTGCACGAAAATCGTGCGGTCCACGCCGGCGGCGGCGATTTGCGGCGCGAGATCTTCCGGCAGAAAACTGCGGCGAATCGGCGCCAACTGCGGCGCGTCGAGCCACGCATAGTCGAACGGCCGTGGTCGACCAAGCTGCCAGAAGTGCTGGTGGGCGTCGATCGTGAGCGGCATCGGCTATTCCATCCGCACGCCGATCGACAGCAGCAAGTTAGCGAACCGCTGCTGATCGGCCGTTTGGATCGTGAGAATGTGGTCGGGCGTCTCGACCGCCTTGTAAAAATCCCACTTGGGAATCGGTTGCAGATTCAATGACAGGCCTGCCTCGCGGATGACCTTGCGATATTCATCCCAGACGGGCGGGTCTTCGTTGAGCGTGTAAGGGTCGTCGGCCGTGTACATCATCGTATGGACGCCGTCGATCGGCACGGCCGAGAGCATCGCCTGCAGCACCTGCGTGCAATTGACCACGCCCGGCGAGAGGTTCAGGCAAACCAGTTCGGCGTTCGGCCCCTTTTTGGTCGAGGCCGGGTAGTTGCCGTCGGCGATCAAGATCCTCGCATGATGCCCCGCACGGCCGAGCACCTCGTTGATCTTCGGATGGATGAGTTGGTGTTTGAGCATCACGGCTTGTTGCCAAAACATTGGCGAAACGCAACCATCGTTTGTCGAGCGGCCGCTTCGGAATCGGGCCAGGGCAAGGCTTCGGCCGAAGCGTAGCCCGCGTAGCCGATCTCGGCTAGCGCCGCGGCGATCGGGGCGAGATCCAAATGACCGCAACCCGCTGGGCGGCGATTCGAGTCGACGAAGTGTACGTGCCCGATATGACCGCGGCCGGCGCGGATCGCGGCGGCGACGTCGACTTCTTCGATATTCATGTGGAACAAGTCGGCCAGCAGTACGACGTTTTTGGTCGACAGCCCGGCGAGCAGCCTGACGCCCGCTTCGACCGTGTTGATCAGGTTCGTCTCGTAGCGGTTGAGCGGTTCGTAGACGAGCGGCACGCCGTACTGCCGGGCGTGCTCGCCGAGGTCTTCGAGCGCCTCGCTCAGATAGCCCAGCGCCGCGGCATGATCGACCTCGTCGCCGCTTTTGCCTTGCATCGAACCGATGATCGCCGGAGCGCCGAGCGGCCCGCCGAAATCGATGATCGAACGGATGAAATCGCGGGCTTTGGTTCGCGCCGCGGCGTCCGGCAGCGTCAAGTGCAGCCGCTGTTTGACCCAGCCGGCGCCCGTGCCCACGGCCGCCAAGGCCAAGCCGTTGTCGGCCAGCAGTTTTCGCAAGGTCTCGTGCTTCACGGCGTCGGCCGCGGGCGAAAACACTTCCACGGCGTCGAAGCCGAGTTCCTTCGCCTTTTGGCAGCCGGCGGCCAGGTCGTCCCAGAACACGAAAGGACCGCCCCGCGCCTCGGACACGAGGCTGATGGTCACGCTCGATCGAATCACGGCTGGACTCCGCGTTTAAGAGTTGCTTCCCAAAATGGTCGAAGTCACGCTGAATTGAGGCATTTCCTACTTCTTTCCGTCCAAGAGCTTTTCGATTTCGGCGGGCGGAATGAGCAGGTTCTTATATCCAGAGATCACCTTGCCTTCGCCGTCGATCAGAAACGAGGAGGAATACCCGTGGACAAAACGCGGGCCTGTCTTGCCGTCGTCGATGAGCACGGGGAACGTGATCCGCTCGTCGGCCAACCTCTTCGCAACCTCGTCGCGCGGGCAGTTCTGATGGACTCCGATGACCGTCAGTCCATCTTTGCCGTAAGAATCCTCATAGGTCAAAATCGCCGGGACAAGCGGGACGAACGATGGCTGTCGCAGATCGAACAAGATAAGTAACACTGGTTTCCCGCGGAGATCTTTCCATTTCAATGGCCCTTTGGCACTGAGCCAGACTTTGCCCGATAGCTCTGGAGCGGGTAATCCCGTCAGCGTGCTCGCCGCAGGTCCGTTGAGAATAGGCGCGTCGACGAGGTTCCCATCCGCGGCGACAAGCTGCAGACGCCGCTTGGCTTCATCGATAACGTACATTCCCGGCTTTGGTTCAAGTCGGAACAGGCCCTCGTCGAGTTCTTCGTTCATCGAGAAGGCGCTGACGGTCACTGTGTTTTCCTGGACGAGTTTGCCATTAGATCCGAAGCAGACCGTTCGGAACTTCGCGGGGTTCCAGCCGTGCGGCGTTTTCTGATAGTCGATATCGCACTCAATGTCGACGATACCCTCGGGATTACGGAACTGACGCCAGCGCAGGATGGCGGCGTCTCGTTCGAGATCGACCCAATACTCGTCCGTGCGAACGCGAGGCTGTTGCGGCACGGTTCGAAGGATGTCGCACTTGCGCCCGTCTATGGTTCCCTGCCCATGTAGTTTATAGGTATCGGAATGCAGCGGCCGTTTCATCGTGCTGTCGGATTCCGTGCCGTAGGCCGGTCTGACGCCCAGTGACAGGAATATCGGGCAGTCGAAGATTTCGAAGAATTGGTAGTTCTTAGGGTGAATATGAAACTCGGGCTGTTGTTCGGCCCATTCTTTGCGCGTGGCAGTGATCCCTGCTTGGTGATGCTTAATGTTCTGGCCGTCGAGCACAATGTCATCCCAGTCCGGATACCACTTCCTTTTGTCCGTCCGAAAAAGATCACTCCGATGCTCGATGCGGAAACGATTACGTTGCGGGTCCAAGATCCACGTCCTGCCGAGCTTGGTCTTGTGGTCTTCGGTTCCTCCATACTGATCTTTCGGAGTCAGGCGGCTTCCTGAAACAATGCAACGAACATTGCGGGTCGCCTTATACCGGCGTAGCCACGCAATGCGTATTTCCGCAAGTGTGTCTTCCTCCGTTTCGGCCCGGACGAGCTGCTGTGAGCCGAGCCATTCAATGCAAATGGCAAGGACGATAACGCTCAAAATGCGAAATCCAATGATCCCAGAGCAATGCATTCGCGTTTCCTGCTTTTCGAGCATGAATTAAGCGTTGGTCTTGCCTTACTCGGCAGACAGGAATGTCTGCCCTACTTCACGAAGAGCGGCTTCAGGTGCCGCTCATAGAGGTTTCCCGTTACGTGCCTGGCGATCGTCGGCTCGCACTCTTCGAGCAGCTTCAGGTAGCGGTCGCCCATCTGGGCGGCGATCTTGTAACCGACGTGAATCAACTGCCGCAGGTGCGGGTTGAACGATTTGCAGTTTTGATCGTGGTCGAGCGCGGCGACGAATTGCCCTGAGGTCCAAGCGGCCACTTCTTCGGCCGCAGGGAGCTTGGCGGGGTCGATGTCGATCACCGCCGCGTACGGCGCGCAAAGCGCTTCGCGCTTCTCCAATGCTTTGGCGTAGATCTCCTTCGCCGCTTCCAGTCCCCCGCCGCCCGCCTCGGCCAGGCCGATCACTTCTTCGAGCCAGGTGGTGCCGGCGGTCTTGATGTGCAGCCCGGCGCCGAATTCGGCCAGGGCGCGGCGGATCGGGGCGTAAATCGAAAACTTGTCGCTGCCCGAGTGAACGCTGAGCTTCAGGCTGGCCGGCAGGCCGAATTTCTCGATGGCAAAAGCGATCACAGCCAGATCTTCGCGGAATTCCTTTTCGAACTGCACAAGGTCGCCGACGTAATCGACCCCCTTGTTGAAGCGGCCAGTGAATTTCGGGGCGATCGTCTGAAGGGGAATCTTTTCGTCGGCGAGCGCCGCCAAAATCACGAGCAACTCGGGCGGCGTTTGCGGGCTGTCGGTCTCGTCCATCGAGACTTCGGTGACGAACCGTCCTTCGCCCTTGGCCGCCGCGATATGGCGATAGATCGCCCCGGCGTCTTGCACGGCCTTCGAATATTTGCCGGCGATGCGTTCGATGTCGCCGCGATTGGTCTCGAACGGCTGTTTGATGCCGGGAATTGCAAGGCGTCCGATCAGGTCGCGACGCCGCTCGACGAAGGCCTGCACGGCGTCGGCCGCCGCGGCCTGACCAATCGAGTCGGCCACGTCGATCGTGTAAAAATCGCTCGACGCGATGAAGCCGTCGACCGTTTCCAGGCGGATATGGTCGGCATCGACAAAGTAGGGCTTGGCCCAGCCGAGCGCCTTCACCGCGGCATCGGCGGCCGTGCGCACGCTGCCCGGTTCGCTACCGACGGTCGTGTGCTCGCGGTGCGATTTGTTCCAGACCGGAATCACGTCGGCGCCTTGCTCCGCGGCGAGCGTGCAAGCCCGCAGTTGGGCCTCGGCCTGATGGGCGAAGCGGTCGCCGACGCCGAACGTGTATTTGGGGATGGTGAGCATGTGGGGACCTTTCGATTCAGCCGGGCGAGGGCGCCCGACCCTCCGTACTACAAACGTTCAATTTCTGTATGTCTCGCGAACATTTATGCGGCGTGTTGGGAAGGGAGGGCCACGGATGAAACACGGACTAATCACGGATCAAACATAGGTTTTCCGATTCCGGGTCTCGTCCGTAATCCATCCGTGTTTAATCCGTGTTCCATCCGTGGCTCAATTCGTTGGGGCCAAAGGCCGCGCCAGGAAATAGCTCGATGCCATTGCTAATCGCCGATTTCGACGACGGCCTTGATCACGCCCGTCTCGGGCCGCGTGTAAGAAGGAAAAACATCGATCAACTCGTCGAACGCCGTGCGGTGGGTGATCCATGGCCCGGTATCGATCCGCCCGTCTTCGATCAGCGAAATGATCCGCGAAAAATCCTTCGAGAGAGCGTTTCGCGAACAGAGCAGCGTGCCTTCGGGCTTGTGGAACACCGGATGGCGGAAGCGGACTTCGTCGGTCGTGATGCCGACGAACACCAGCCGGCCCGCATGGGCGATCAGGCCGAAGGCGGCCGACATCGAGCCGCTGTTGCCCGTGGCGTCGATCACCACGTCGGGCATGTGACCGTCGGTCAGTTCGCGCAACTCTTCTTCCAATTTGTCGGACAGTACGATTGTGTGTTCGACCCCCATCACGCGGCGGCAAAACTCGAGCCGCTGCGGGTTAACGTCGAGCATGATGATCTTGGCGCCGGTAAGCTTGGCGAATTCGAGCGTGGCCAGGCCGATCGGCCCAGCGCCGATGATCAGGCACGATTCGTCGGGCTTCGGCGCCGCGCGGTCGATGGCATGGCAGCCGATGGCCAGCGTTTCGACCAGCGCCAGTTGCTCGTAGGCCAGCTTGCGCGAAATGTGCAGCTTTCTCGCCGGCACGAGAAACCGCGGCCGCAGGCCGCCATCACAATGCACGCCCAGCGTCTGGTGCTTCTCGCAGCAGTTCGTGTGGCCGCGGCGGCAGGCGTAGCACGTCTGGCAGTTAATGTACGGCTCGACCGAGCAGCGGTCGCCCGGCTTGACGTTGGCCACGCCGGCGCCGACTTCGAGCACCTCCACGCCCAACTCATGGCCCGGAATTCGGGGATAGCTGAAAAACGGCATCTTGCCCAGGTAGCCGCCGATATCGGTGCCGCAGATGCCGACGTTGTGTACGCGGACCAGCGCCTCGCCGGGGGCCGGCTTGGGCGATTCGGGGATTTCGAGCCGCTGAAATTCTTTGGGGGCGGCCAAGGAGATGGCTTTCAATTCGATCTCTCCGGTGACATCAAATCAATACTCTGCTTGCAAAGTCATGGAGGGCCGGGCGCCCTCGCCCGGTTCCAATGGAGGTTCGGGCGCCCTCGCCCGGTTCCAATGGAGGTTCGGGCGCCCTCGCCCGGATTGTTGTTCTCACGATCTGTTTGCTGTTCGCCGGGCGGGGGCGCCCGGCCCTCCGTTTGTTCGCCGGGCGGGGGCGCCCGGCCCTCCGTTTGCTTGCCGGGCGGGGGCGCCCGGCCCTCCCTAATTCGCGCCGGGCGAGGGCGCCCGGCCCTCCCTAGCGCGATGTTTATCCCGGCGCCGGGTCGTTATTCTCCGGTCGTCCTTCGATGTAAAACCAGTTGTGGATCGGCCGCAAGATGTCTTGCACTTCGGCCAGCAACTGCTCGTCGAGCGGCAGTTCGGACCAGGCGATCCATTTCTTCACGTTTGCGGGATTCGCCGAACCGACCACGCACGTCGCCATGTCGGGACGAGCCAGCGAGTATTGCAGCGCCAACTGCGCGATATCGACGCCGCGGGCGGCGCAACGTTCGGCGGCCTGGCGGCAGACGGCGCGCACCTGGTCGGTCGCCTTGTGCCACGGCGGCAGTGGCGAGTTGGTGAGCAAGCGGGCCGAAAAGGGCGCGGCGTTCATGATGCCGACGCCTTTCTGCTTGAGATACGGCACGAGATCGGCCAACATCGTGTTCTGCAGCGTGTAATGGTTGTACGACAGCACCACGTCGAGTTCCGTGCGGTCGAGCACCCAGCGGAACATCTTCATCGGGTAGCCGCTGATGCCGATGAACCGCACCTTGCCCTGTTGCTTCACCTTTCGCAAGGCGGGCAGCGTCTCTTCGACGATCTGAGCCATGTCGACGAACTCGATGTCGTGGCAGAGCATGATGTCGAGATGGTCGACCCCGAGTCGCTCCAGGCTGACGTCGACGCTTTCGGCGACGCGGCGAGCGGAAAAGTCGAAGTGCTTCGGCGCATAGCGGCCCAACTTCGTGCCGAGATAATAACGGTCTCGCGGAATCCCGCGCAGCGCCACGCCCAGCAGGCATTCGCTCATGCCGCGGCCGTAATAAGGCGAGGTATCGATGAAATTCATCCCCGAGTCGAGCGCCACATGAACGGCACGAATCGCCTCATTGAGATCGACCGGGCGGAACTCCTGGCCGAGCGACGAAGCGCCGAAACTGAGCGACGAGAGGTTCACGCCCGTCCGGCCAAGAGGTCTAAGCTGCATCGCAACGCTCCTCGCACTCCCGCTTCCGCCAAGATCTGCACCTTCCGGCCCATCGTAGCGTTTTGATCGCCGGACACTAGTGCCTCTTCGAAGCCATTTTGACAGTCGGGTGGCTGGCGGCTGAGCCTAGGCGAAGCCCCAGTTCGCTGGGGCATCGCTTCGCTCTGCCGCCAGCCACCCTCACCTATCAACTCAGACTTGAAGAGGCACTCGTGCCCTGAAGTTCTGAACTCCTCCTTTCATCCGTGTTATCCGTACTACAGACGTTCTATTTCTTTGTGGGCCGCGAAGATTTCGTCCTGAGGGTCAAGCCGGGTTTCGCGGCAGGAAATTCAAACTCAGGCTCCAGAAAGTCGCTTTTCGCTCCGCGAAAAAGGCGCCATTTTCGCGGAGCGAAAAGCGACTTTGGTTGCGGCCGAAGTCCGCGCTGGGAAATCCGTGGTTAGTCATGAACCGCGGATTTCACGGGTGGCATGCAACGCCGATTTTCTTGAAGGGCGTGCTAGCATGTCTAGGTTGAATGGTCCATTTGGTTTAGGGCGATTTGCTGGGTGGTGCGGGAGGATCGCTCGCTAGCAAGAGCAGGAAAAAAAGGCTGTTCCCCGCA
>DATKRK010000388.1:0-11920 GCA_035532215.1 Pirellulales bacterium
CGTGGAATTCGCGATCCAACGCGCCCAAAGCAGCAGTTCCGATGCGCAGAATCGCCTTCCGCGAACATCTTCGTCCCAGGTCCCCGCCTCTCCAGCCTTGGCTTTCCGACGAATAACGGGTTTCCCGACAGGCACTAGCTAGCGTACGCGCCATTTTCTTTCCGCTTCGATCGCTTTTCAAGTTTTACGATTTGCGTCTTCAGATCGGCCTCAATTGCGCCAATCGCAAACCCAGCAAAGACCAACTGCCCCGACCGGAGTAAGTCTTCGACCTTCCCGTCGGCCCTCTTCCACTCAAAACGTCGGCCGTCGGTGACGAGCACCTCGACAAAAGGCCGCTTTTCGCCAGTCCGCCGTTTAACGGTTTTCAGGGCCTTTTGAATTTTCTGAAGACTGAGTCCAGTTGCTCGCAGTTGCTTGACGATCTTGATTTGGAGGAGGTCGTCAAACTCGTAAACCCTAGCTGAGCCTCGCCTGCCTTCCTGCCCTCGCCGCCGAGTTGATTGGACGACGCCAAGCTCGTCCCAATAATCAAGGCATCGCTGCGACACTCCAGTAATTGATCGCGCCTCGCGAGCTGAAAAGGTCGAACCCATGCGGGACAAAATACAACCTTGTTGTATTTTATCAAGCAGGCAAACCATGTGCCAATGCTTCCGAAAGCGCTAGTGGCGCGCGAATACTTGTCTTTGACCCCCAAACCTGCTGACGACGTGGGCATCCGTGGCCTCCTCGGCACATCGAAGCACAATTCCACGCCTGAACACCGGACAAGCTCAACAAGCAGTGCCGGGACGATTATCCAAAGAATTCGTGGCCGCTGGCCTTTATGCGCTAGCATAGCGCTCAACAGATTGGGCTGGCCTTCCCACGCTCCCTCACGAGCTAGAACGGCGCGGCGACCATAGACTTGACGCTCGTCTGCCCTGGCTCGACGCCGCCGGGCTCAAAGCCTCGTCATCCGCCTTCTTTCCTCCCCCCCTGCGCTTTTCGCCACTCGCCTTGCGCAATCGCCAACAAGCTGCCCGCGGCGGCGACGGCGGCACGGGGGTTGCGGCCTGGGTGGGGCTGACGCCTGGCGGGCAATTTCGCCCGCAAGGGCGGTTGGCAAACTCGATAAGAGAGAGGAGAAACCGATGAAGTATCGCTCTTTAGCAATTGCCGGGGCCGTGGCGCTGGCGTGCTCGCTGGCCGCCGTGACGCGCGCGGGCGAAGATAAACAGCAAGAGTTCGAACGGGCCAAGGCTGGACTGGAGAAAGCCAAGCTGACGCTGGCGGAAGCGGTCGAGGCGGCTTCTAAGAAGGTTCCCGACGGCAAGGCGGTCGAAGCGGAAATCGAAACCGAAGCGGGCGGCGCGGCGTTCGAGGTCGAGGTCGTCAGCGGAACGAAGCATTTGGAAGTGAAAGTCGATGCTGACAACGGCGACATCCTCGGCGTCGAAGAGGAGGTCGAGGAGGAAGAGGAAGCCCGCAAAGGCGAGAAGAAACCGGACGACGAACAATTGGAAAACGAGGCCGCCGCGACCTCGAAGATCAGTCTGTTGCACGCGATCCGCACGGCCTCGAAGGAAGTCGAAGGCGGCAAGCCGTTCGAAGCCAGCTTCGCGCGTCACAACGGATTGCTGGCCATCGAGGTTGAACTGCTCGACGGCTCGGAGATCAAAGAGGTATTCGTCGACGCCCAGACCGGGGCGGTCCTGGAGGTGAAACAGGAATTCACCGAGGACATGGACGACGAGGGCGAGGACGAAAGCGATTTGTGATCGCTGGCTCGCGAAAAACAGCACGCGCAAGCGGCGGTTGCCCGAGGCGAGCGGGCCGTCCGCTCGTACAGCGTGATTTTGCCGCAGCCTGAACGACCCCGCCGGGCCGGTTCAGGCTGCGGTTTTTTTCATGCCCGGCCGATCGGCTGCGGCGCCTTGCACGAAAATTGGACTCCTCTCACCCGGCGTGGTAAGGTGGCTCGGGGTCGGTCGAAAGGGGCGAGCGGCCCGGTTTTTTTCACCTTTGAGGAGTGTAGCATGAAACGGTTGTTGAGAAGGTTTTTTTATGGGCTGACCGTCGCCGGAGCGGCGATGGCGGCGCATGCGGCGTCGGCCGATGAGTTGAAAGTCGGCGACGAGGCGCCGGCGTTCGAGTTGAAAGGCAGCGACGGCAAAACGTACAAGCTCGACGATTACCGCGGCAAGCAGGTCGTCGTGGTGGCCTGGTTCCCCAAGGCGTTCACCGGGGGCTGAACGGCGGAGTGCAAGTCGTTCCGTGCGAACGGCAATCAGATCCGCTCTTTCGACGTGGCTTATTTCACGGCCAGTTGCGACGACGAAGAAACGAACGCCAAGTTCGCCAAGTCGCTCGATCTCGATTACCCCATCTTGAGCGACCCGTCGAAAGAAGTCGCCAAATCTTTTGGGGTGCTCAATCCCAAGAACAGTCTTCCTTTCCGCTGGACCTTCTACATCGGCGAGGACGGCAAGATTCTCTATATCGATAAAGAGGTCAAGGCCGCCGAGCACGGCAAAGACGTCGTCGCCAAGCTGAAAGAGCTGGGCGTGGCGAAGAAGTAAGCCGAGCCGTTTGCAAAATCGCAGCCGGCACGCCGCAGCCTGCGGTTCGCACGCATCGTTTGTCGACTCGGCCGCTACCAACCCGAAGCGCGAGCGAGGAACCGCGCCACGCTTCCTCGCCGTCGCTTCGGGTTCGTGTCGCTCGCCGCCGCCCGCTTATCCTTTGGCGGCGACCGGCCCGCTGTCGTCCTTGGCGTGCAGCCCGTTCGAGGCTGTACTCGCCGCGGCGCCGTCGGCGGCGCCGAGCTTGACCAGCGACTCGGGCAGTTCGATGCCGCCAATGTCTTTGAGCACCTGCATCATCGGCGGCAGCGAGTGGGCCATGCCTTGCAGAAAGCTGGCCGTGTTGCTCGTGCCGTTCTGCCCGCCGTTCTCCCAGACCACGACCTTGTCGAACTTGATGTTCGAAATGGCCTGTGCCGAGGCATGGGCCAGGTTGTCCAGGTGCTCGAGCATCAACATCTGGAAGGCTTGCTGGGCGCCGCCGCAGGCCGAAATGATCTGCTGCAAGCCTTCGCCCTTCTTGGCCAGGATTTCGTATTGGCCGCGGGCTTCGGCTTCGAGCTTGGCGAAGATCGCCTTGGCTTCGCCTTCGGCCTCGATGCGGCGTCGTTCGGCTTCGGCTTCGGCCTGCACGATCACCTTGGCCTTTTCGGCCTTGGCCGGCGCTTCAAGCGCCGCGCGGCGTTCGGCTTCGACGCGCTCGGCTTCGGCCAGCGCCGCTTTGGCCATCGCCCGGTTCTGGGCTTCGAGCACGGCGGCTTCGGCCTCGCGCTTGCGCGTTTCGCCCAAGGCGTAAGCGTCGGCCTTCTTGACCAGCAATGCGGCTTGCGAAGCGGCGATCTCGGCCTGCGAAGCGTTTTCGCCCGCCACGGCCTTGGCGTTGGCGTCGGCCAGTTTGATGCGCATCGCCCGTTCGGCGTCTTTCACCTGGGCTTCGCGCTCGAAACCGGCGGTCTGTTCGCCGATGGCTTGCGCCTTTTGCAACTCGGCGATCCGCACGGCCTGCTCGCGCTGCGCGTCGCGGGTGCCGATCTCGCGGAGCTTGGTGGCCGCCGCGACTTGAATTACCTTGTCGCGCTCGGCCTCGGCCACGCGCGTCTCGCCGAGCTTTTCCTGCTCGGCCACGTCGCCGCGGGCTTGCTGGATGGCTTGCGAAGCGGCCTTCTGGCCGATGGCGTCGATATAGCCCGATTCGTCCGTAATGTCGGTGATGTTGACGTTGATCAGCACCAGGCCGACCTTCTTCAACTCCGGCTCCAACGAGCGCTGGACGTGTTCCAAAAACGTGTCGCGGTCGCGGTTGATGTCTTCGATCCGCATCGAAGCGATCACCTGCCGCAACTGGCCGAAGATGATTTCCTCGGCCTGCTCCTTGACCTGTTGCGTGTTCAGGCCCAGCAAGCGGATGGCCGCGTTTTGCATCACCTCGGGCGTGGTGCCGATGGCCACCGTGAACACGCTGGGCACGTTGACGCGGATATTCTCGGCCGACAGCGCGCCGCGCAGCGGGATTTCGATCTGGATTGGTTCGAGGCTTAACCAGGCGTAATCTTGAATCAGCGGGATGACGAATGCGGCGCCGCCGTGGATGCACTTCGACGCTTCGCCGCTGCCCGACTTGCCGTAGATCACCAGCACGCGGTTGCTCGGACAGCGCTTGTAGCGCGTGGCCAATTGCAGCAAGAACATCATGACGATGATCATCAGCACGATTGCGCTGACGGCGGCGATGAGGCCGGTGTTCGACTGGACCTGAGCCAGCAGCACGGGAATGAACGTGGCGGCGTTAAACATGAGCAGACCTCTGTGGTTCGGGAACGAGTTCGACTTCGACCGTGTCGGGGCCGATCACGCCGACGACGACGACCTTGGCCCCCACGGGCAGATCGTTTTGGGAAGTCATGGCTTCGTATTCCATGGTGCGGTTTTGCAGATTGATCTGGATCTTGCCCACGCCGCCTTTGTGTGCCGGGATGCGCAGGTAGACCGTGCCCGACTTGCCCACCGAGCGCTCGATGCGGGCGGTGCCGTCGGCCTTGAGCCGGTGCAGCGACTGCATGAGCCAATGTATGATGTACATCGCCGATAAGCCGGCCGCGACGGCCATCGCCAAGGTCAGCGGCAGCGGCAGATTAGCCGAACCGCCGCCCATGCCCGCCAGCCCAAAAAACGTCAAGGCCGCAACAACCGTGCGAAAGGTTAGAATGCTCAAAAACGACGACGAGTGATGGGCGTCGTGCGCGGTCTCGCCGTCGTGCGCAGCGTCGCCGTCATGCGATTGCACGTCGTGGGCGAAATCGTGGCCGATGTCGTGCGGCAGGTCGTCGGGCATGTCGCCGTGTTCCAGGCCGATCAAGGCCATCGCGAACTGAAAAACCAGCACCGTGCCGCCCAAGGCGGCGCAAACGATATAGACAATACTCATCGCCGTCAGCTCCTTATGCGGTCGCAACGGACCGCGTTGATAGGATTTCGTCGGAGACGGGCGGATCTTGGCGGAAAAAAGAGGCTTTGGCGCCCTCCATCATCCGCCGCTCGAAATGGGCTGTCAAATGCCGCCGGCCGTCCTACCGCAAATCCCGTCGCAAAGGTAGGTTACTAAGGCGAGCCGGAAGGGGGATCGAAGCCGGGAAGCCGATGCATTCGTTCTGGAAAGGAGATAGGGGGATACGGAGGAGATAGTGGGGATGAAACAAAGAATTCATCCCTGAAAAATCATCTCTTTTTATCTCCTTATCTCCTCCTCATCCCCCTATCTCCTTTGAAAAAAGGACCAAACTCGTGGCGCCCGAACCGTCCGCTTGGTCGGCCAGATAGATATCAATCCCGGATAGAACCGAAGGCGGATGAGTTACCGCTCGTTACAAGCTTGCGTTGCAGATCTCGAAGCGTCGAAGCGGCTGGTGCGGATCGATGCGCTGGTCGATCCGTATTTGGAAGTCGCCGAAATTCAGCGGCGCGTGTACCAGGCCGGCGGGCCGGCGGTTTTGTATACGAACGTGCGGGGCTGCGCGTTTCCGCTGGTCAGCAACCTGTTCGGCGCGATCGAGCGCGTGCGATATATGTTTCGCGATACGCTCGACGACGTGCGGAAGCTGGTCGAACTGAAGATCGACCCCGGCCAGTTCGCCCGGCGGCCTTGGCGATACCTGGGCGCCGCTCGGGCCGCGTGGCACGCATTGCCGCGCCGCGTGCGAACCGGGCCGGTGCTCGAACATGAAACAAAGCTATCCGCGCTGCCGCAGATCGTCTGCTGGCCGCAAGACGGCGGGCCGTTTATCACGTTGCCGCAAGTTTATACCGAAGATGTGAACCAGCCGGGCTGGAAGCACTCGAACCTGGGCATGTACCGCGTGCAGTTGGCGGGCAATCAGTACCGGGCGGATCAAGAAGCCGGGCTGCACTATCAAATCCATCGCGGCATCGGCGTGCATCATGCCGCGGCGATTGCGCGCGGCGAGAAGCTGAAGGTCAGCGTGTTCGTCGGCGGGCCGCCGGCCATGACCCTGGCCGCCATGATGCCGCTGCCCGAGGGCTTGCCGGAAATTGCCTTCGCCGGGGCGCTGGGCGGGCGGCGGATTCGGCTCATCGAGCGGCAAATCCCCCTCTCCCTCTGGGTGAGGGCCAACCCAGTGCGACGCAGCCCTCACCCAAGGTCTCCCAGAGGGAGAGGAGCAGAACTGGCCCCGATTCACGCCGACGCCGATTTCTGCATCACCGGTTACGTCGATCCCGAGCGGTTGCTGCCGGAAGGCCCGTTCGGCGATCACTTGGGTTATTATTCGCTGGCCCACGATTTTCCGGTGCTCGTGGTCGAGCGGGTCTATCATCGCGCGGGCGCTATCTGGCCGTTTACGGTCGTCGGCCGCCCGCCGCAGGAAGACACGGCTTTCGGGCAGTTCGTTCACGAGTTGACCGGCCCGGTGATTCCGACCGTCGTGCCGGGCGTGCGGGCCGTGCATGCGGTTGATGCGGCGGGCGTGCATCCGCTGCTGCTGGCGATCGGCAGCGAGCGTTACGTCCCTTACGCCGAGCGCCGGCGGCCGCAAGAATTGCTGACCCAGGCCAACGCCATCCTCGGCCAGGGGCAGATGTCGCTGGCTAAATACTTATTGATGATCGCCCACGAAGATTGCCCCGCGTTGGACATTCACGACATCGCGGCTTTCTTGCGGCATTTGCTCGAGCGCGTCGATTGGACGCGCGATCTGCACTTTCAGACGCGGACCACGATCGACACCTTGGACTATTCGGGCGACGAACTGAACGCCGGCTCGAAACTCGTGATCGCCGCCGTTGGCGCCGCGAAGCGCGAATTGCCGCGAGAACTCTCCGGCGAGTTGCGGCTGCCCGAGGGCGTTCGCGAACCGCGGCTGGCGCTGCCGGGCGTGTTGCTCGTCGCCGGCCCGCCGTTTGCCGCCCAGGCGCAGGGCGCATCCGCGGTGGAGGGACGGGCGCCCTCGCCCGTCGCATCCGCGCTGCACGGACGGGCGCCCTCGCCCGTCGTCGCGGACCGGCCATCCGCCGCCAAGGCGCGGGGCGAGGATGCGGCGATCCGGGCGTTTTGCGAGCATTTCGGCGAGCAGGACGCGATCAACCGCTATCCGCTGGTCGTCGTGGCGGACGATAGCGAGTTCGCGGCGCGCTCGCTCAACAACTTCTTATGGACGACGTTCACCCGGTCGAATCCAGCAGCCGACGTACACGGCATCGCGAGCTTCATCGAGCAAAAGCACTGGGGCTGCCGCGGTTCGCTGGTGATCGACGCTCGCCGCAAGCCGCAGCACGCGCCGCCGCTGGTGGAAGATGCCGAGATTACGCGCCGCGTCGATGCGCTGGCGGTCCGCGGCGGGCCGTTGCACGGTATTATTTAAGGCCGCTAATACGTAGGTCGGGCTTTCCAGCCTGACGAAACGAAGATGCCGAAACGCCCGATGAACCGAACAAGGCCGCGAAAGTCAGGCTTGAAAGCCTGACCTACGGTAACTGAGCCGCCGTGCCGCTCTTCGCCCAACATCTCGCCGCCAACTTGCCGACGCCCGTCTGGTGGCTGGCGGTCGTGTGGATGTTTACGCTTGGCGCCTCGATCGGCAGCTTCTTGAACGTGGTGGTCTATCGCCTGCCCGCCGGGCTAAGCCTCGTTCGCCCGGGGTCGCACTGCCCGAAGTGCAAGACGCCGCTTGCCGCCCGCGACAATATTCCCATCTTTGGCTGGCTCTGGCTGCGCGGCCGCTGCCGTTATTGCGGCGTGCGAATTTCGCCGCGCTATCCGGCCGTCGAATTGCTCACGGCCTGCGTGTTTGCGCTCGTGGCCTGCGTCGAACCGCTTTCCGGCGCCGCGAACCTGCCGGCGACGAGCGCGATCGCCGACAGTGACCTTTCGACATTCGCCATGTTGTGGGTGCTGTTCGCATACCATGTGTTTCTGCTGAGCGGGTTGATCTGCGCCGTGCTGATGGAATACGACGGCCAGCCGATCGGACCGCGGCTGTCGCTGCCGATGTGCTTCGTCGGCGCCGCCGCGCCGCTGTTTGGGCCCGAATTGCGGCCGGTGGCCAGCGGGCTGCTGTCGAGCGACGCGCTGGCCGAGTTTCCCTGGGCCGCGGGCCTGGTCGACGGTTTGCTGGGCGTCGCGGCCGGAGCGCTCGCGGGCCTGGCGATACGACTTGGCGCGTCGCGCGAACCTGTGCAGTCGGGCGCCCGGCCGTTTCGTTCCGCCGTCAACGCCGGCGCGGCGATGGCCTGGAGCGGACTGTTTCTCGGCTGGCAAGCGATCGGCGCCTTGGCGCTGGCGACGGCGGCGGCGAAGCTTGCTCTGAGCGTTATCGGGCGAATTTGGCCATCGACGGCGCGAGTCGGTTGGATCGGCTGCCTGGCGCCGCTTGTGCTCGCCTGGATCGTCGGCTGGCAAGCGATCGCCGCAAAACTTGCGTTTGACGGCGCCGCGGGCGAATTCGGCGCTTTCGCGGCTGCGCTGGCCGTTACGGCGGGCCTGTCGTGGGCGATAGGCAAATGGGTCCGGTAGCAACTACACTGGAAATATGGTTCAGCTCACATTCTACGGCGCCGCCGAGACGGTCACGGGTTCGAAGTATCTGCTCGAAGCCGGCGGGGCGAAGGTGCTCTTCGATTGCGGGCTGTTCCAGGGCGAAAAGGAACTGCGGATCAAGAATTGGGGTCCGCTGGAATTCAAGCCCGGCACGGTCGACGCCGTGGTACTGACGCACGCCCACATCGACCACATCGGCTTTTTTCCCCGCTTCGTCAAGCTCGGCTTTCGCGGGCGGGCCTGGTGTACTCCGGCCACCGAGGACCTGGCCGACATCATCTTGTACGACTCGGCCCACAACCAAGAGAACGACGCCGAATACGCCAACCGCAAGGGCTTCACCAAGCACAAGCCGGCCTTGCCGCTGTACGACGGCCGCGACGTCGAGCGCGCGCTGCGGCTGTTGAAGCCGACCGACCGCGAAGAATGGTTTAATCCGGCCGGCCACATCTGGTGCCGCTATCACGACGCGGGTCATCTGCTGGGTTCGTCGATGATCGAAGTCGAGGTGCGCAACGGCAAGCACAGCGAAGAGCCGCCGTTGCGAATCTTGTTTTCCGGCGACGTCGGCCGCTACGACGCTCCGCTGTACCACGACCCGGCGCCGCCGCCCGAGTGCGATTACCTGATCTGCGAGAGCACCTACGGCAACCGCGAACATCCGACGGTCGACGTGCTCGACGAGTTGGCCGCCGCCGTTCATGCGGCGCTCGAACGCGGCGGGATGATGCTGTTCGCCGCCTTCGCCGTCGGCCGCGCCCAGCAGTTGATTTACCTGCTGCAAGTGCTTACGGCACGGAAAGAAATTCCCGAGTTGCCGATCTATCTCGACAGCCCGATGGCGATCGACGCCTCGCGGATTTACGCGGCGCACGCCGCCGAGCAGGACCTGAGCGAAGCCAAGATCGCCGCCCTGTCGGCCAAGCTGGCCGCGCGGCAGGTTCACTTGGCGCGAACGGTCGAGGACTCGAAGCGCGTCAACGATCTGGAAGGCCCTGGCGTAATCATCTCCTCGTCGGGCATGATGACCGGCGGCCGCATTCTGCACCACTTGCGGCATCGCCTGCCCGACGCGCGAAACACGATCATGCTCGGCGGCTTCATGGCCGCCGGCACGCGCGGCCGGCTGTTGCAAAGCGGCGCCAAGTCGCTGCGAATCCACAACTACAACGTCCCCGTGCGGGCGGCCGTCGTCGAAGTCTCCGGCCTCAGCGGGCACGCCGGGCACAGCGAACTGTTGCGCTGGCTGAGTCCTCTGCCGGCGCCGCGGCGCGCCTTCCTGACGCACGGCGAAAAGGAGGCCGCGACCGCCCTGGCCGAAGAGTTGCACGCCACGCGCGGCTGGAACACGGTCGTGCCGCGATTGGGACAAACCTTCGAACTCGAGACGCCCCATGAGTCTGCCGCCAAATCGGCCTGAGTTGAACTCGAACCTCGACGCGATCCTTCATTCGCGCAGTTATCGGCCTGTGGAGGAAGACAGCGAATTCCTGTCGCAGCCCGAGCTGCGGCCGGTGCGGATGCAGCTCGAATTGCTGAAGCCGGAAATGTTGCTGGAGGAGCATCACGTCAGCTCGACGATCGTGCTGTTCGGCAGCACGCAGATCATCGCGCCCAGCGAGGCGAAGCTGAGGCTGGAGCAGGCCGAACAAGCGGCGGCCGCGGCGCCGGGCGATGCGAAGCTGGCCCGCGAGGCCGAGCGGGCCGGGAAACTGCTGGCCAAGTCGCACTATTACGACGCGGCGCGCGAGTTCGCCCGGCTGGTGACGATGAGCTGCCAGCCCGACAGTCATATTCACTACGTGATCGTCACCGGCGGCGGACCGGGCATCATGGAGGCCGGCAACCGCGGCGCTTACGAGGCGGGCGGCAAGTCGATCGGGCTGAACATCTCGCTGCCGGCCGAACAGGCGCCCAACCCCTACATCACGCCGAACCTGTGCTTTCAGTTTCGCTACTTCGCGATGCGCAAGCTGCACTTTCTGCTGCGGGCCCGGGCGTTGATCGCCTTTCCCGGCGGCTTCGGCACGATGGACGAACTATTCGAGGCCTTGACCTTGCGGCAGACGCACCGCATGCAAGAGATTCCGATCGTGCTGTTCGGCCGCGACTATTGGGAGCAGGTGGTCGACTTTCAGTTCCTGGCCGACGAAGGGGCGATCCACGACGAGCACCTGGAACTGATCAGCTACGCCGAGAGTCCGCAGGAAGCCTGGGAGATCATCAACCGCTTCCACCAACAGCCCGGCCGGGCGGAAGCGGCGGCGAAGCTGCCGACGCTGTCGCAGTTTTGAGGGTTCGGATAAGGCGTCGAGAAAATGACGAACGACGACGACTTGAATTACGATTTCTATGTCGGCGACTCGATCAACTGGGTGCTGGTACAAAATATCGAGCGAGATGTCTGCTATCTGTACCACGAGCTTGCGCAGTATTCCTTCATCATGGGTGACTTGGCTTACGGGCGAGTCTTCGCGTTGCCATATTGGGAATTCCTTGACCTTCCCGGCCTGACCCAAGACGACCGCGAGTTTCTGCGTGACGGGTGCTTGGTCATGATTCTGGCGATGGCCTGGGATCTCATCGATGGCTCCGGCGCACACCTACAGACGCACGTTTCGCCGTGCCGAGACGCAATCGAACGCCTCATATGCGAGGATGAAGATTCTCAGCAACTCGTCCGCACGGTGCAACTTGCCTTGAACGCCGCGGAAAATGGCGGTTCGGCGAACCCGGACCTTGAACGTCTTTCGAATTGGGTTCACAAGCGATACGTGCGGGGCTACTTTCGCCGAATGTCGCGGCAATTCGACGAACACTACTTCGACGAGTGAAGCGCATAAAGCGCACTTTCCGCGCCAACCGGCGTCGCCCTGAAATTGCCTTCGGCAGTCCGCACGGCGGCATCCATGCTAATCGGCGGGCCTGGCGCGTCACCGCCGGGCCTTGGATTGGTTGATCGAAATGACGTCGACCGCTTCGACGAAGTCCTTTTACTCCGCGTCTTCTTCAGGCGTCAATGTGCCTGCGTTAGCTTTTTTCCGCAGGTCGTCGATATGAGCCTCCAACTCCGGATCGGCCCGCAGAGCGACCAACGCGCCGGCAACCTCCGGCGTGAGGACGTCGGTCATCGGTTCCAAGAATCGGTCGAGATAACTTGTAACGTAACCGTACTCCACGGCCATAGTTGACGCCCCCGGTAACTTGCAGAGTTTGCGGGCACGGACTTTTTGCAAGGGAGGGATCGATGGCACGAAGCGTGGATGGCGCGAAGCGGCGGGCGTGGAGCGAACGGCTGCGACGG
>DATKRK010000389.1:0-11703 GCA_035532215.1 Pirellulales bacterium
TTTCGGGCGGCAATGCCTGCAGTTGTTCGGGCGTAATCGGCGCTTGCGGCGGCAACATACCGACTATTTCGCCGATTTCGCCTCATGCGCGAAGAGCAGTTTTCGCCCCGGCTACGCCGGGGCGTGAACGGTTACGCCATCGCGAAGTGCGCGAGACACCTCGCCGGATCGGTAAAGCCCTCTTTGGAGAACACGATTCCAATCGTCCCAGCAGGTCGTCGCAACAATTGGCTCCGCATCTTCACGATCGGCTCAATCGCGACCTTCTTGCTCCAATCTTTGGTTTCGACCAAACACGAGAGCCCTGGCAGGTGGACCGCACCGTCGATTTCTTCTACCTTCTCGCCGAAGAGCGGCACCACGTATGGGTAGCGCACGATCGGCTTTTCGTCTGGATCAAGTTCGAATGCGCGGATCACCAAATACTCGAGCGCCTTCCCATCCTCCCAACCGCCAGGCGTTCCGGCCTTGACTTCCGCCCACAGGCCGCGGAGGCCGTCCCAGTCGGCGATCAGCTTGATCTTGGCCTCAAGCTCGGCAGAACTCGACATCCCCCGCTCCCCTGGTTCGGATGGTCGCTGGCCCTAATTAAAGGATGGTATCAAGTATATCGCTGAACGCGGATGCCTGCATTTTTTTCCGGGCGCCGATCTCCTCACCTTCACGTCGTCTAGGGGCGATCGCGTATCATTTCAGAAATCCGAAGGCTCTTGGGAAATGTGCCGAATCGCCTCGGCGCCCAAGCCAGTTCGCCGCTACTGTGAACGAAGCTGCGCGCGGCGGACCGATCAAACGCCGGCAGACGGAAGCGGTCCAAGATGGCCATTCGTGAGCCTCAACCTTGGCAAGCGAACTGTCTTAGAACCCGAAACGGGCGGGACGCCGGAAGAAATGACAGGAACCCATCCCAAGTTGGCCAACTTCATTGAACTCCTTGGCCAGCCCTGGCCGCCTTCGGCAGCCGACAACGCCCGCGATGCGGCAGCCGCGACCGGCGCACGCCCGAAGATGGCCAACCGCGCCGGGTGTTCTTCCCAAGATGGCCAACTTCGACGCCCGGCACGGCCCGAGATCGGCCGGCAACGGCTGGATCAAATGCCAAGATGGCCAACCGCGCGGGGATTCTTGGCCGACCTTCGCCGCCTTGGTCGGTTGGAACGCCAGCTCTCGCGCGAGCATGAAAGGAGTGCCGGCCAAGATGGCCAACCAATGCCGCCTTACTTTTTGTCCCTCGGCCACGCCGGCCTTTCCGCCCGCGACCACGACTGCCGCACGCCGCTTGCGATCGCCAAGCTCCACGGAAAGGCGCGGCTGATCGAGTGGATTGCGAAGCAGGTCGGCGCCAAATGGCGCCGGACTAGCCTAATTTTCCTCCTGTCCGCGGCGCGCGGGGCGATTCTGTTGGCGGTTTAACGCCGGTTAGCCGGGTTGGAGTTGCGTTTACCGAGGAATGGCCGGGCATCGCCCAAAACAACCCACGGATTCTACTGAGGAGCCCTAAAGCTTTTGGCCTGGCCGGACCTACCCGATCAGTCGGCATTTTGGGGCCGAAGATCCGGCAGTAAATCTTCGATAAAGCGCGGTTCACCCGTCGCCTCGACGAGGATGCCACGACCGGCAATTTCAAAGTCATGGCCGCAGACCAACTCCAGCCGTAGGCTTACTGGCTCCGATGATTTGTAAGGCAACTCCACTCCGTTTTCGTGCTTATTAGTGCCAATCGTCAAATGTCCATCGCGGGTATTGACGGGGGCATTAAGCGTGACCGTTCGGTTGATAACATTTTTGATCAGCACCCAGATGGGCTGACTCCACCCTGTTCCGAACCAGGCGTCTCGGCGTTTCTCCCACCGATGCACATATGCGTCCAGGCAGATTTCGACGTCGGATGCAATCGGAATCAGCGACAGCACAGTCGAATCGTGAAACTCAACCCAAGGTATGAGTCGTCGTGCTTGTTCCCCAGCCAAGTGCGTAACCTCAAGTCGGGTGCCGATTTTGAAAGACGGTGCGTCGCGAGCGCTGTAGATGTAGCCAGTTTATACGCATCGGAGCGAACGCCAAATTAACCCCTGCGACGAACTTGCCTTCGTCGTCGGATTGGTGCTCGACGCCGCCTCCCCTTCCCCTGCCGAACGCTGGCATCACCGCATGAACTTAAGTTCCAGGATCGCCGCTTGGGCACATCGGCACGAGGCCGCGGACGCAATCGACGGAGGAGGAAAGGAACGTAAGGTCGCCCTTAGCCGCAGAAACCAACCGTCGCGATGATTCGGGTCCAACGTTGATCGAGAAGTTGAGACACAAGCGGCTGTGACGCGTGTTTCTTCACGTCATATTCGATTCGCGTTGGCGAAGGGATCCAAAGATCGCCGGACTCTTCGTCGCCGCGGGCTGGCCCGTAGATGCAAGTGATGCTCATTTGGATTGCCGAGTCGTCAAAATCGGCGTCATCCTCGTCCCCAGCCGCGAACACTTGTCGGGTGAAGTCCAAGTACTGCGATTCGGTGGAGTCGAACTGCACCTCGTCGTCGTCGATTCCGCGGAGATCCTTGGGCTCAGGAAGGATCGGGTGTTTGCCGGCGCCCCATTGGAAAAGAAGCATGTCGCCATCGACGTCGAAGTTGGCGCCTGATACACGCACCTCCTTGTAGAAGCGGATTATTTCGCGCATCACCTCGGCTGCGGTTAGCTGTTGCGCCTGGCACGCGCGGGAAATTTCCAGGAATTGAGCAACCGCGGATTCTTGGTCGATTTCCATCTTGTCCTTACTCCGACTTCCAAATTGCAAACTCTGATCGTCACCTCGCCCGCGGCAGCCGATGCACGAAAAACTCGCCGGGCTTGAGCCGCTGCTCGGCGAGGTCGAGCAAATGCTCGTGGTGGGTGAAGAAGATGACTTGGGTGCGGCGGGAAAGGGCGGCGAGGGCGGCGAGGGTGGCGGCGGAGCGGTCGTTGTCGAAGCGGATCAGGATGTCGTCGACGATGAAGGGGATCGGCTCTTTTTCGTCGAGATAGGTTTCGAGACTGGCCAGACGCAAGGCCAGGTAGAGCTGGTCGGCCGTGCCGTCGCTCATGCTCTCGACGGCCACGGGCTTGCCGTCGGCGCCGCCGCGAATGCCGACCAATACGGCCTCGCCCTGCTCGTTGTAGTCGGCCCGCAACGCGGAGAACGAACCGGCCGTCAACTGCGCGAAGAGCGTGCTGGCCCGGGTGAGCACGGGGCCTTGGTTCTTCGCGCGGTAGCGTTCGATCGCTTCGCGCAGCACGGCCGCCGCCAGCCGCAGCCGGGCGTATTGCTCGACGTCTGTGTTGAGTTCGGCCAGCAGGTTCTGGGCCCGCTCGGCCGCATCGGCCGCCGCGCCGCTGGCATCCATGCGGGACAGTTCGGCGGTCTCGGCGCCGATCGTGCGGTTGGCCTCGGTGCGCTCGCTCTCCAACTGCTCGATCTGCCCGGCCAATTGTTCGAGCCGGCCCGGCACGCCGTCGGCGTCGAGCGCTTCGACCTCGCGCAAAAACTCCTCGAGCGCCGCCCCGCCGGCCAGCGCCAGCAACCGTTCGTCGAGGCCGTGCAATTCGCGCCGCAGCTCGCGGGCGTCGGCCGAAGCGCGTTCCAGTTCGGGCAGCTCTTCGGCGCTTGAGCAGCGGGCCTCTTGGCACAACGCTTCGAGCAGGCCGCGGGCCTCGGCGGCGGCCTGCTTGGCGCGCTCGAGCTGCCCGGCCTGTCGCTGGCGCTGCTTGCGGAGCGTTTCCGAGCGCCCCTGGTCGGCCACCGCCTGCCGCTGCCGGGCGATCAGCTTGTCGGCCGCCGCCTCGGGCGAGAGCGTTTGCCACTCGGGCGCCAGCGCCGCGACGAGCAGCCGAACCTCGTCGACGAACTGCTGGCCTTCGCGGTCGATGCCTTCGATTCGTTCGCGATAGCTTGCCGCCTCTTGCAGCCTGACGAACAACTGCTGAAGCTGCGCCAAGACCTCGTTAGTCTGCGCCGGCGTGGCGTCGGCCGGCAAACCGAGCGGCTCGACCGCCGCTTGCCATTCGCGGCGCCAGGCGGCCAGCTCGCGCTGGGCTTCGTCGGCCTGCCGCCGGTCGTCTTCCAGATCGCGGCCGAGCGCGGCGATTTCCTGTTCCAACTTTTGGCGAGAAGTCGCCGCCGCCGCGATGCGCTCGACCGCGGTTTGGGCTCGCTCGACCAGCGCCGCCAGGCTTTCGCGTTGTGCCGCGGCGGGCTCGCCCAGCTCGACGAGCGATTGGCTCAGTTCGCCGCGCGAGCGCTCGATCCGCTCGTCGAGCGCGGCCAGCGCGCCGCGCTGCTTGCGGATCGCTTCGCTCTGCCCGACGAGCCACTGGCGCCGCGCATCCCAGGACCGCATCTCGCGCGGCGACCACGGCGACGCGGTAAAGGGGCGCCATAGTTCGGCCCAGTCGGCTTCGACGCGCGACTGTTCGGCCGCGGCCCGCTCGCGCTCGGCGGCCAGCTTTTCCGCATCGGCCGCGGCCGCGGCGCGGCCGGCCGCCAGTTCGGCCCGCTGAGCGACCCGGTCGGCTTCGCGGCGGAGGCGATCGGCTGCGTCGTCGGCCTGTCGCACGCTTTGTTCGTACGCCGCCGCCAGATCGCCGCCGCCGGCCGCCGCGACGAATTCGGACTGCGACTTCGAGTCGGTCTTGCCAACCAGCCAGGCCTCGCGGACCAGCCGCCAGCCGCTCTCGCGGCGCCGCCGGGCGTCGTCGAGATCCGCTTCGCCGGGCACGTCGCCGACCAGTTGCAGTTGCTCGATCCGCCGCTCGAGTTCCGCCCGGAGCGCCTCGGCCTTGGCGATTTGCTCCTCGAGCGTTTTGAGCCGGGCTGCGGCGTCGTTCAAGGCGTTCTCGAAGCGGTCGATGGTTTCGGCCGTCGGCGCCGGCAGGGTTTTCAATTCTTCCAGGCTGCCTTGCCATAGCCCGAGCCGCGCCAGCGCAGTTTCGGCCTGGGCCTCGAGATCGGCCAGTTCGGCGGCGGCCGTTGTGCGGTCTTCTTCCAGGCGCCCCAGCCCTTGCACGCGCCGCAGCGCGGCCGCCAATGGCTGCGCGTCGCGCGGCGCATCGAGCGCTTGCCGCTCGCCCTGCGCCGCTGCATGGCGGCGGCTGCGGGCGGCGAGCTGCTCGCTCGTTTGCTCGCTGCGCGAGGCCAGCGCCTCGAAGCGGTTGCCCAGGTTCTGCAACGCAATCTGTTGCCGCCGGTTGAGCCGCAACGATTCGACGTCGTCGAGCGCCAACTCGGGACGCAACTCGGCCAGGATCGCCTGGGCGTCGGCCTCGCGCTGCTTGCGAGCCGCGTGCAGGCCGGGCAGGTCGCGCTGCGCCTTGCGATAGCCGCCCAGATCGTTTTGCAGGCGTTCGATGGCCTCATGCTGGCCGCCGACTTCATCCGCCGGCCCCAAAGCCGCCAGTTGGGCGTCGAGCTCGCGAAGCGCCTCTTCGGCCTCGCGGGCCTGGGCTTCGGCCGCCGTCAGCCTGCCGACCGCCTCGCGCCGCTTGTCGGCGAAATCGTCGGGCAGCAGTTGCACCTCGCCCAATTCCACTAGTCGGCGGGCCAACTCCGCGCGCTGGGCGGCCAGCGGCAGTGCGTCGCGCTGGCGCTCCAGCCGGCGCCGTTCGTGCTGCACGATTTGCAGTTGGGCTTCGAGTTCGCCCAGCCGCTCGCGTGCTTGCCGTAGTTGCTTGTCGTGCTTCTCCCATTCCGAGCTGGGCAACTGGGCTTCTTTGACCGCCTTGCGGGCCTTGTCGAACTCGGAAAGGTTCTTGTTGATCTTGGGGACCGAGCCGCGGGGGACGAACAGCGCGGCGGCCGCGTCGTCGAGATTCTTTTGCACGGCCCGCAATTCGGCGATGCCCGAGCCGGCGGCGAACAGGATCTGCCCCAACCCGCCGCCCCCTTTGACGATCTCGCGGCCGCCAGCGACGAGCGTCGGATGGTCGATGCCGAACATCGTCTCGAAGGCTTCGCGGTCGAGCCCGCCCAAGAGCCGCGTCAGCCGGGCAGGGTCGAGCGCGGTGGCGTCGTCGGCCAAGCGCAAATCGTTTTTGGTCGCTTTGCGGCGAATGCACTCGAGCACGTCGCCGTCGCCGTTGCGCAAAGCGGCGCCGATCCGCAAGTCGCCGTAGGCGTGCAGGAAGTTGTCGGTCGAGCGGTTGGGAATGCCGTACAAAAACTGCTTGAGCGCGCGAAGCGTCGAGGTTTTGCCGGCCTCGTTCGGGCCGTAAATCAGGTGCAAGCCTTCGCGGCCCGCGTCCAGGTCGAGCGTCAGGTCGGTGAACGGACCGAAGGCCCGCAATTCGAGCCGTGCAATCTTCATGAATTTCCTGCCCGAGAAAGCAGCCGGCTGAGCAGGATCGGCTCGACGTGCTGCAATTGCTCGGCCAGCCAGTGGGGGTTGTCCAAGCGCAGCGGATCGTCGCCTTGGAGCAATTCGGCCGGCAGCTTGCGCTTCAGTTCGGCCAACTCGTCGGCCAGCCAGCCCAGTTCCTCGGGCCGGCCGCGCAGCTCGCCGAGATATTCGACCAACTCGCCGAGCGGGCCTTCGCCGAGCCGCGAGTCGTCGAGTTCGGCTTCGGGCGAGGTGCGGAGTTTGATCTTTTCCAGCCAGACGCGGCCGGCGCCGACGTCGTGCGCCGCCGCGCGCAGCTCGTTGGTCCACTTGAGCGGCTCGGCGGCCAGGGCTTCGTGCGCGCCGCAGGCGCCGCGGACGTCGACCCTTGCGGCCAGCAAACGGCCATCGCCCTGCGAGAGCAAATCGCGCAAGCGCTGGCCGCAGCGTTCGACGACGTCGTAACCGTCGGCGGCCGCGGCGGCGTCGACCGCGGCGACCTCCCAGCGGACAACGTCGAGCGGTTCGAAGCGCACGGCGGCCGTTTGCCGATCGTCGACCGAGACGACCAGGCAACCCTTGGCGCCGGCTTCGCGAATATGGCGGCCCTGAATATTGCCGGAGAAATGAATCTCGGCATCGCTCGCCAGCTTGCCGCGCTGGTGAATATGGCCCAGCGCCCAATAGTCGTAGCCCTTGGTGCGCAGATCGTCGAGCGTGCAAGGGGCGTAGCGTTCGTGCCCTTCGTGGCCCGTGGCGCAGGTGTGCAACAGGCCGATATTGAAATGGCCCGGCGTGGCCGTGGGGTAGGCCGAGGCCAGGTTCTCCATTACGGCCGCGTTGGCGAAGCCCTGGCCGTGGATCGAGACGCCAAACTCCTCCCAACGCTCGGTCTGCGGCTTTTTGGCCGAGAGCTTGACCACGTTGTCGGGCAGTTGCAGCGAGCGGGTCATGCGGTTGGCCGCGTCGTGATTGCCCGAGATCAAGCAGACGCGAATGCCCGCCTCGCGCAACTGCGTCATCTGTTTGACGAAAAATAGCCCCGTATTGTGGTCGTGCCAATCGCCGTCGTACACGTCGCCGGCGATCAGCACGAAGGCCGCTTCTTCGTCGAGGGCCAGTTGCACCAGGTTTTCGAGCGCCTGGCGCGTGGCGCCGCGCAGCTCGTCGACCGGGGCGCCTTCGTAGCGCTCGAGCCCCTTGAGCGGGCTGTCGAGATGGATGTCGGCGGCGTGGATGAACTTGAACATGGGGGGCGGAAAACCGAGAATCAGGCTGAGGGGGCAGCGTACCGAATTGTCCCATTGGCCGCGCGAAGCATCAAGGGGCGACCGTTGACAAGGCTTGGGCAAGCAAGTAGTTTCGGTTTGGAAAGGGTTGGAGAGCTGCGCCGGCGTCTGCCGGCGCCATCGACTCATTACACGAGCGTGTGTTCGTCATGTCTGAACCGAATTCCGCCGGCAACCAAGTGGCGACCGACGAGCGCGACGATTTGTTGGAGTATCGCCCGGTCAATCCGCTAGCGGTCATCGGACTGATTGCCGGGCTGGCCTCGGTCCTGGCGTTCGCGCATCCGCTACTGTGGCTGCTGCCGGTGCTGGGAGTCGTGATCTGCTTATGGGCCTTGCGCAGCCTGGCGACCGCCGCCACGGAGCAGGTGGGCCGCAAAGCCGCCTTGGTCGGGTTGACGCTGTCGCTGTTGTTCGGCGCCGCGGCCGTGACGCGGCTGACGATCTTCCATTGGCAAATGCGCGTCGAAACCAGGCAGCTCGCCAAGCAGTGGTTCGAGGCCCTGCGCGACGGAAATCCGTACCTGGCCGATCAATTCACGAGATCGCCCTCCGCGCGAGTTCAGCCGGACGACGATCTGCTCGCTCGCTACGCCGAGCGGGAGGAGCGCCACCACCTGTCGGAATACCTGGAAGAGCCCGCCATCCGCATGTTGTTGTCGTTGGGCAAGTATGCACAAGTGCGGTACTTTGCCAACGACGTCACGGATGCCTTGGCCGCGCAGCCTGCCGTGATCGACATCTACGCGGTCAGCGTGCGGCACGAGGGGCAAACCACCTCGTGCTTCGTCGAGTTGCTCTGGACGCGGAATATAGAATACGGCACGAACGAGCGGTATTGGATGCTGAAGGCCGTCAAGGTTCTGCCCAAGCCCCCGACCGGCTGGAACCAGCCGAGCTGAGCAGGCGTTCCGCCAGTTTCTTCTTGGTGGCGCAGGGACTCGCCTGCCTCTTTTTTGTGTTGCCGCCGGGGCGCCTGCACCGCAACCGCTTGTAGCAATTGTGTCGCTTGTTCGCGGTCGCTTCCGCAGGATTTTCAACGACTTGCGAAAGTCAATTCCGCCAGCCGCTCCCGATGCGCCGTTGCAACCTAGAGTTGTTCGAGATTTCTCTCGTCGAGCCCGACCGCCGCACAACACTTCGCAAAAGGCGGCCGGGCCGGTCCCTGCGGCAATTCAAACGCCGGCCCGTTTCAAGGCCGGCGGCGGAGACGCGTTCGATGTCGACCTCTAGGCAGCCCCGCTCTAGGCAGTCCCGGTCCCTAGGCGCTTCGCCCCAGAACTCGCCCGAACGCCGCGTGCGGCTGGCGATCGAGCAATTGGAGGAGCTTCTGCTGTTCAGCGTGTCGCCGGCCGAGTTGACGGCGGCCGATTGGCGGCAACAGACCTTCTCGCTCGACCAGCTCGACTTGCAGGCGAACGATGCCTCCTTCGCGGGCGGCATGGTCTCGGCCGAGGCCAACGCCGGCATCGCGATGACCGGCGCTATCCAAGCCCAGCAGCAATACGGCCTCGACGGCGCCGGCTACTCGGTGGCGATTCTCGACACGGGCATCGACTACAACAACCCGGCCTTCGCCGGACGTTACCTCGGCGGCTGGAATTTCGTCGACAACAATTCGAACACGATGGACTACAACGGCCACGGCACGCACGTAGCGGGCATCATCGGCAGCGCCGATCCTTTGCTGCCCGGCATTGCTCCGGGCGTGGGCATCATCTCGCTGAAGGTGCTCGACAATTCCGGCAGCGGTACGTTCGGCAACGTCGACGCCGCACTGCAATGGGTGGCCGCGCACCAGCAGCAGTATCACATCGCGGCCGTGAACATGTCGCTGGGCGCGGGCAATTACGCGACGAACCCGTACACGTTTCTCGACGCCGACTTGCAAACGCTGGTCAACGAGGGCGTGTTCATCGCCGCCGCGTCGGGTAACAGTTATTTTTCGTACGGCAGCCAGCCGGGCCTGGCCTTTCCGGCCATCGACAACTCGGTCGTTTCGGTGGGGGCGGTTTGGGACGGCAGCTTCGGCGCCGCCTCGTGGGCCAACGGCGCCCAGGACTACACGACGGCGGCCGACCAAATCGCGAGCTTCACCCAGCGCAGCAGCTCGCTCGACATTCTGGCGCCGGGCGCCTATGTCACCTCGACCTACCTGAACAACTCTTACGCCAGCATGGCCGGCACCTCGATGGCCAGTCCGATGGTCGCCGCCGCCGCCGCGCTGGTCCACGAGGCCCTCGATCTCAAGGGCGAAAGTTCATTGGCGAACGAAAGCAATATTCTGTCGATCTTGAAAGCCACGGGCGTCAGCATCGTCGACGGCGCCTACGGGCAAGACAACGTCAATCATACGTGGCTCACGTTCAAGCGGCTCGACGTGTACGCCGCGCTCGAGTCGGTGCTGGGCGCCAACTACACGCCGCCCAGCCAATCGCCTGGCAACTACACGCCGCCCGTCAGCCATCTCAGCCCGAATGCCGCCTTCGTGGCGTCGTTGTACGAAAGCATCCTGGGACGGCAGGTCGACACGGCCGGGCTGGTCGCCTGGGTCGACCGGCTGAATGCGGGCATGTCGCGGCAGCAACTGATCGATTTTCTCTGGACCTCGGCCGAACATCGGGCCAGGCAGGTCGCCGAAGACTATCAGGCCTTCTTGCACCGCGCCGCCAGCCCCGGCGAAATCGCCCAGTGGGTCACGGCGTTTCAGGCCGGCGTCAGCGAGGATCAAGTGGCCGACGCCTTCTTGCACTCGCCGGAATACCTCTGGTCGGACGCCAGCAATTCCGCCTTCGTGCAGAAGCTGTTCAACGACATTCTGGGCCGCGCGGCCGATCCCTCGGGACTGGCCACGTGGACTTCGGCGCTCGATCGGGGCGTGGTCAGCCGCGGCCAGCTCGCCGATCTCGTGCTGCACTCGAACGAACGCAACGTGGACGAGATCGGCGGTTACTATCAACAGTTCCTCGGCCGCTCGGCCGGCGCGGGCGAAAAGCAAAGCTGGGCCACGCTGGTCGACGGCGGCTGGTTGAGCTTGCCGTCGGCGGCTCAGGCGCTCTTGGCCTCGCAAGAATTCTACGACCGCGCCGCCGGCGCCAGCGGGCTGGGCCTCGGCAATCTGTCGCTCGAACCGTCGAACGACGCCGGCGTCGGCGGCGGCGGCTTCGCGCCGACGAGCGGCGATTTCGCCTCGTACTCGCAGGTCTTCGACGGCTGGGGTGAAGAGGACGCGAGCGGCTTTGGCGCCTTCGCGCCGTTGAACGCCAACTTGACCCCATTCCTCGCCCGCCAGGACGCATATCCTTCATCCGACCCGTCGGGCAGCTTGTCGTTGTCAATGGGTTCTTCGCAAACGGCCAACCCGTCTGCCGCTCATCCGACCTCGACGAAGCCCGCTCTTGCGGACCTGGAATCATGGGCCGCGGACGACGAGCCGTTCGGAGAATTCTCGCAAGACGACCTCGATCCGCAAGACGAAGCCGATCTGGCGCTGCTGGCCGAGATTCGCGACTTGCAACAGGCCGCAGACGCAGCCCGCGAGTCGTAACGCTCAAAGCGGCCGCCGGTCGGACGCCGAGGGTTTCAAGCGGCGTTGCGCCGACGATGACGCATCGCCGATCCTCGCCCATTTCAGGCGCCGCGTCCGCCCCGGTTCGTCGAGCCGCCGCGCCGCACGCCCGCGGTGCTTCCGGAGCAGGCAGAACCTATCGGCGAAGAGGTCGAAGCTGATCGTGAAGTCCGGCCGACAGACCGTCTTCAGCATCGGGTGGGGTGCGGTAAGAATCTGCATAGTCATGATACAACTATGCAGGGGTTCTCGTTTTCAGCAGTGCGCAAAATAAAAGCCGCCCCGGATGGGGCGGCTTAATCGTTACAGATGGACTCTATTCGACAGATAGCCCATCACCGTTCCTTATCCCTCAACTCCGCTAACTGCTTGAGGTTGGCTTCTAAACCATTCTGCACGGCATCGAGTACCTTCCACAGTTCCAGCTTTTCGTCAAGAGGGGCGTCAGCCGCGATTTCTTCGACCATCTTTATTGCTGCGTCCTTATTCCCACGACCATTCG
>DATKRK010000390.1:0-2071 GCA_035532215.1 Pirellulales bacterium
ATGAGGTAAATCCAGAGGCTAATCAGGATCAGCAAGAACCAGGCCGGGTGATGCCAGGAGAGACTGCGTTTCAGTCGCCCGCCGCCGGCCGGCCGGTTGCACTTGACGCAGCGATCGGGCAGCACCGCCCGCTTGTGCATCGCCAGAACGGCGCCGTCTCGCCAGACGCCGTCGCCCGGTTCTGCCAACAGGGCGTCGACGACGACTTCGTGTTGCGGCGCGGCATAGGGATTGATGTCTGCCATACGGAGTCTCCGGAACAGGTTCGGTCTCGCCTTTCGCTGGAGCGAGAAGAGCGTTCATTGTAGCGCATTGTCGCGTTTCGCTCCGCGAAACAGCGTTTTTTCGCGGAGCGAAAAACGACAATTGCGGACAATTGAGAGGCCGTTGCCTGGTCCGCCGTCCCGGACCAGGACGTCTCCTTTCACGCTGCTCGTACCCGTCATTTATTGCCCGACCATGCCTGTGCCTGCCAAAATGACCGACCAATCGCCCGGTCATCCGGAGGCGCAAATATCGTGCCGAACAGGATTGCCGCGGAGGGCGCTCCCTGCAGTCGATGCGCAAGCATTCTCTTGTGTCTTTTACGCTGCTCGGCGACGGCTTTGAGCTGGCGCCTCAAAGTTGACCAGTTCGCGAATGGCGTAGGGCTGCTTGTTCTGGCTCTCGTAATAGGTCCGTACGCAGACGTCGCCCAGCATGCCGAGCTCGAAGAATTGCAGCCCGGCCAGACTCGAGAACACGGTCAGCATCAGGAGCGGATTGCCGGTCATGTCGACGCCGCCGGTTAGCTTCATGCCCGCCGTCGCCAGGCCGGAAAGCCCGCCGAGCAAGCAGCTCGCCAGGCCCATCCCGCCGAAAAGTTTCATCGGGCTCGTCAAATACTGAATCATGTACTTGACCGTGATCAGGTCGAGAATCACGCGAAACGTCCGCGAGATGCCGTATTTCGACGTTCCGAACTTGCGGGGATGGCGCCGCGTGACGACCTCGGCGCAGCGCGCCCCTCGCCAATGGGCCAGGATCGGGATAAAGCGGTGCATCTCGCCGTAGAGCTGCAAGTCTTGGGCGATTTCGCGGCGCATGGCCTTCAGCGTACAGCCCAGATCGTGCACATGAAAACCGGTCGTCTTGGAGATGATCCAGTTGGCGATCTTCGAGGGGAGCTTGCGGTTGACGAAGGCGTCTTGCCGGTTTTTGCGCCAGCCGTGGACCAGGTCGAAGCCTTCGTCAAGCTTGGCCAAGAGCAGAGGGATATCGGCCGGATCGTTTTGCAAGTCGGCGTCGAGCGCGACGACGACGTCGCCGGCCGCCAGGTGCAGCCCTGCGTTCATGGCGGCGGTCTGCCCGAAGTTGCGGCGAAAATGGAAGATCTTGACCGCCGGATCGCGGCTGGCCAAGGCGTCCAATTCGCGGCTCGAACCGTCTGTCGAACCATCGTCGACGAGAACGATTTCGTAATCGAGCGCAAGCGGCGCCAGCGTCTTGGACAGCGAGTCGTAGAGCAGCGCAATGTTTTCGCGCTCGTTGTAAACCGGAACGACGATCGAAAGCTGCATGGATTTCGCCCTAAAACGGCTTCTCGCTTCGCGTCCGCGCCACTCTCGCGGGCCGACCGAGCACGACTAATTCTTCTCCCTGGCGCAGGAACCGCGGCTGGCGAGCCAATTCCGCCACCCCCGGCGGCAACGCCGCTTGGATTTGCTCGAGACATTCGGCGCGCGTGATGAGGTAGGCGTTGTCGCGCTGGGCGAAAAACTGCCGGACCTCGTGTTCGGCGTAGTTGCGGCATTACTTGGGGTCGCGTGCGAAAAGCGAGTGAATGGCGGTGGAGAACGTCGCTTATCGCGCCGGCTCGCCCTGCGTCCGTTATCCCGCGCTCAAGGTGCGGCAGTGTATCGAAGGCCCGACAAGCCAGGCAGCACCATTCAATCCATAATGAACGATTGAGCGGTTCGACAAAGTCGCAATTACGCGAAATGGGACGGTTGGCTATACTCTGCCCGCGAGCGGCAACGAGGCTGTGGACGATGTCTTGTGGGGCGGCCTTCCAGGCCGTCGGCGTTTGACG
>DATKRK010000391.1:0-18864 GCA_035532215.1 Pirellulales bacterium
TTTCGGGCGGCAATGCCTGCAGTTGTTCGGGCGTAATCGGCGCTTGCGGCGGCAACATACCGACTATTTCGCCGATTTCGCCTCATGCGCGAAGAGCAGTTTTCGCCCCGGCTACGCCGGGGCGTGAACGGTTACGCCATCATCGATCAAATCGAAGCCGCCGAGCACGTTTCCGCCGAGGAGGCGATCGTTTTGCGAGCGGGCGTCGAGAAGCTGGCTCAAGACGCGCCCGAACTGGCGGCGCCCTGGGACCGTGCTGTGGCGGCGCAGGAAGCCGCCGAGCTACAGGCGGAACTCAAGCGGATCGCGGCCAGTCGCGCATCGCGATGGAGCGACGCGCTCAAACGATTCGGCGACTACGTTTGGAAGTCTCTCCTCGCGTTGATTCCAGCCGCCATCGCCACACTCGTCCTTGGCGAACTTGCCGGGCTCTCTAAGCTGGCGCCGATCTTGTTTTTGACGCTGGGCATTTATTGCTCCGTGTGCGTCTTCGGCGCATCAGGCGTGTGGATGATTCTGCAGGCGTATCTCACGTTTCGCGTACGGCTGGCGCGTGGCGAAAAGGCGTCCGCCTGGAGCGGTCTGGCGCTAAGGTCGCTTCCCGGAATGTTCTTCATCTACCTGGCCAGCGCCGGTAGCTGGGGCTGCCTGCAGGGGATCTTGAGATGAAAGCGGAGCGAGACGCCATCGATGCTGTACCTACTCTAATTCCGAGAGTACAGTATCAATCGTTGGATTGTGCCGGACGGTGGAGCCTGCCGGCATCGCAAAAGCGCGAGTTTGCATGGAGTTCGAAGATGTTCGACGCCGACCGTTCCTTGTCGCTCTCTCGCCGCCATTTTCTGGCCGCCGGCGGCGCCTTGGCCGCGGCGCCGTGGCTCGGGCGGGCGCTGGAAGCAACGGCCGCGGAAGAAAAGCCCAATCGCCCGAAGGTGGCGATCGCCTTCACCGAGTTCACCTATCGCAGCCATGCGCACGTGATCGTCGAAAACTTTCTGCTGCCGTATTTGTTCAACGGCCAATTGACCGATCCGGGAGTCGAGGTGGTCAGCTTTTACGGCGACCAGTTCCCGGCCAACGATATGTCGCGAAAGGTGGCGAAGGATTTCGAGATTCCGATTTATCCGACGATCGACAAGGCCCTCTGCCGCGGCGGCGAGAAGCTGGCGGTCGATGCGGTGCTGTTGATCGGCGAGCACGGCGATTACCCGGACAACGAAAAAGGGCAGACGCAGTATCCGCGCAAGCAGTTCTTCGACCAGACGGTGGCGGTCTTTCGGCGCAGCGGCCGCGTGACGCCGGTGTTCAACGACAAGCACCTCTCCTATCGCTGGGACTGGGCCAAGGAGATGGTCGACACGGCCCGGCAGCTCAAGATTCCGTTCATGGCCGGCAGCTCCGTGCCGCTGGCCGAGCGGCGGCCGCCGCTGGAACTGCCCGAGGGGGCGAAGATCGTCGAAGCCGTCTCGATCCACGGCGGGCCGCCCGAGCGATACGGCTTTCACGCCCTGGAAGTGCTCCAGTCGTTCGTCGAGTTCCGCGCAGGCCGCGAGACGGGCATTTCGCAGGTGCAGTTCCTCGAAGGCGACGCGCTGTGGAAAGCGGCCGACGAAGGCCGGTGGTCGGTGAAACTGGCCGAAACGGCGATGGCCGCCGAACTCGGGCCCGGCCAGCCGCCGCTCGGCGAACTGGCCTACAAGCTCGACGACGCGAACCAGGCGCATGGCATTCTGGTGAACTACCGCGATGGCTTGCGTGCGATCGCGCTGGGCCTGGGCGAAAGCGGCAGCCGCTGGAACTTCGCCTGTCAGTTAGCCGGAGAGAAGCAGCCGCGAGCCACGAGACTGTACAACGGGCCCTGGAACAACCGCAATCTGTTCAAGGCCCTGGCCCACGCCATTCAGACGTTCTTCCGCGAACGCCGCGCGCAGTACGCAGTCGAACGCACGCTGCTCGTGACCGGCGCGCTCGACGCCGCGATGGATTCGCGCTTCCGCTCGAGCAAGCCGGTCGCCACGCCGCAACTCGAGTTCGCCTATCAGCCGATCGATTTCCGCGCGATGCGCGAGATGGGCGCCAGTTGGAAAATCATCACCGACGACACGCCGCAGCCGCAGACGATCGAACGCCCTGCGGCATCGTAACGGGAGATGCACCACGGAGGCACGGGGGACACAGGACAAAGAATTGGGGCTACGGATGATCGCGCCGACGAACGGAAACGCCGGACCAAACGTCGCCTCATTTTTCTTGACTGACTTTTCCCTCCGTGCTCACTGTGCCTCCGTGGTAAACTCATGCCGGATGCCCGCTGACAAGTAACCGAAAGGCATGTCATGTCCGAACGATCAAACTCCGATCAGCCGCTCGAACGGCTCGCGGACTGGGAGGACTTCGTCTCGCAGGCGAGCTACCCGCAGCCGGGCGAAAAGGCGAAGCAAGATTATCGCAACTACGACAATCCGGCCCGCGAGACGGTCCGCGAGTTCTACCGGCTGCACCACGAGCGGCAGGCCTATGAGCTCGTCCTGCAAAAGCGGCGGGAGTTTCTCTCGCTCGAGCGGGCCGAGATGAGCGTCTTCGAGGCGGTCGAATATCTGAATACGCTCGTCGACGACTCCGACCCCGATATCGACTTGTCGCAGCGCGAGCACCTGCTGCAAACCTCGGAAGCAATTCGCGCCGACGGCCACGAAGAGTGGTTCGTGCTGGTCGGGTTCCTGCACGACCTGGGCAAGCTGCTGTGCCTGTTCGGCGAGCCGCAGTGGGCCGTCGTCGGAGACACGTACCCGGTGGGCTGCGCGTTCAGCGAGCGGATCGTGTATCCTGAGTTTCTCAAGCAAAATCCCGATTCGGCCGATTCGCGGTACAACACGCCGTTGGGCGTTTACGATGCGGGCTGCGGGCTGCGCAACGTACACATATCGTGGGGGCATGACGAATACCTGTACCACGTGGTCGCGCAGGCGGGCTGCACCTTGCCCGAGCCGGCGCTCTACATGATCCGCTACCACTCGTTCTACCCTTGGCATCGCGAAGGCCAATACGAGCAACTGCTCGATGAGCACGATCGCGAGATGCTTCCCTGGGTGCAGAAGTTCAACCCCTACGATCTTTATTCGAAATGCCCCGAGCGGCCCGATTGGCCGCGGCTGGCGCCGTATTACTCGGGGCTCGTGGACAAGTACCTGCCCGGACGGCTGCGCTGGTAATCGCGAATCGAGGAGAAGCGAAATGACCGCGGAGAAATGTGCTGCTGCGATCCTGTTTGCAATCTTGGGGTTCCCCTCGCTCTTGTCGGCGGCAGAACGCCCGACGAACGCGTTTCCGCTGTGGGCCAACGACGTGCCGGATGCGCTCGGCCGCGCGGAAAAGGACCTTCCGCAATTGACGCCCTATTGGCCCGCCGCCGACAAGGCGACCGGCGCGGCGATCGTCGTCTGCCCGGGCGGCGGCTATAACGTGCTCGCGCCGCACGAGGGCGAGGCTTACGCCCGCTGGCTGAACGACCTGGGCATTGCGGCGTTCGTACTCAAGTACCGGCTGATGAAGGACGGCTACCGCATCCCGGCGATCTTGGGAGACGCAGCGCGGGCCGTGCGCACGGTGCGGGCCAACGCCGCAGACTGGAAGCTCGATCCGGCGCGGATCGGCATCATGGGCTCGTCGGCCGGGGGGCATCTTTCGGCGACGTTGAGCACGCGGTTCGATGCCGGGCGGCCCGAACACGACGACCCGATCGAGCGCGCCAGTTCGCGGCCCGACGCAACGATCTTGTGCTACGCCTTCATCCTCTTCGACCGCGGCGACAAGCCCGACCGGCACGAGCGGTTTCTGGGGCCAAAGCCGTCGGCCGAACAGATTCGCGCTTTCGCGCCGGCCTTGAACGTGACTTCGAAAACGCCCCCCTGTTTCATTTGGCAAACGGTCGAAGACGCCGCCGTGCCGGTCGAAAACGCGCTGGTGATGGCCGAAGCATTGCGGCAAGCCGGCGTGCCGTTCGATCTGCACCTCTACGAAAACGGACGCCACGGCATCGGCCTGGGGACGAGGAACTACGATCGCAGCAAGCTGCATCCCTGGACACAGGCCTGCGAGTTCTGGCTCGGCGAGCGCGGCTTCGCCGCGCGGCCGTAGACCATCAACCAGGCGCATGCATTACTTTGGGCCGGGCTTGGCGCCCGCGAACTCGCCAACGACCGCTTCGAGGGCGGCGACCACGCGCGCCATGCGATCGAAGTCGAGCTTATCGGGCGTGTCTTCGGGCATGTGATAGTAAGGGTAGCGAAACGGCGCCGTGTCGGTGATCATCACCGCCGGGTAGCCGACCTGCCAGAACGACCAATGATCGGACCAGCCCGCGCCGGGCACAGCCGACGGCACCGCGCCTCCTTCTGACGGAAACTCGGCGTGCCGGCGGAACGACGCAACGACCTCGTGAACCAGTTTGCGCGAGCCGACGTCGCCAATCACCGCGATAAAATTACCCACGCTCGGATACGCCGCCCCAAAGGGCGGCGGGTACTGCTGGCTGTCGGGCTCGTCCGTGTAATAGCCCAT
Source organism: Pirellulales bacterium (assembly GCA_035532215.1). Lineage (GTDB taxonomy): Bacteria > Planctomycetota > Planctomycetia > Pirellulales > JAICIG01 > JAICIG01. The sequence continues at coordinate 4,561 of DATKRK010000391.1, forward strand.
CGTTTCCAGGCTCAACACGCAGACGAGTTTTTCGTTGCGCTGGCTGCACTGGTTGGCGTAAATCCACGAGCCCATTTCCCGGCGCTGAAAATACGGCGGCTCTTCGTTCGTGAAGGCGACGAACCGCAGCGTGCGTTCGGGCTGCGATTTGGCGAAACGCCGGGCCAAGGCCAACAGCGCCGCCGTGCCGCTGGCGTTGTCGTTCGCGCCGGGCGCGCCGACGGCGGAGTCGTAGTGCGCGCCGACGATCACGATTTCCTCGGGGCGCTTGGCGCCCTCGATTTCGACTTCCAGGTTGAAACACTCGCATTCGCGGGCTTCGTAGCTCTGGCGGTCGACTTCGTAGCCGACCGCCAAAAATTGCGATTCGACGAACTTGGCCGCATCGCACAAGGCGCCGTATCGTTCCAGGTTCCGCTCGCCGATCGTCACAGCCAGATGTTCGACGTCTTCACGCAATTCGTCGCGTAGCGACAATTCGGCCGGCGGCAGCGGCTGAAGAGGGCCGTGATAGCTGCGGCCGGGCATTTCAATCATCAGCTTCCAGCCGGCAAAGCCCGCAATTGCTATCAGTGCCGCCAACGCCGCCAGCAGCTTCAGGAACCGCCAGCGTTTCGGGGGAGCGAGCGAAACGTTTCTGCGATCGGCGGGCATGGGGCGCATAGCTCCGAGAAAATGCGCCGACTAGCCCAGTAGGCAACACGCGCCCTACGCAACGAACTCTTCCCCTGGCGCCAGAGCCGGCCGACCTCGACAGAATACTCGCCGCCATCAGCCTCGACAAGGATCGCGGGCGAGTTGCAACCACGCAAAATCGCACGTTTCGCGGCGCAGGCGTCTCGCCTGCTGCCGCTGCCGGCGGGACGCCTGCCCCACAACGAGTCGTCAATAGTCGTCGCCGCTGGCCGCCTCGCCGCCGTGCCGCGTGGCCAGGGCGTCGTAGATCGGCACGTCGATCGTGTTGTTGATCACATGCACCGAGCCGTCGCCAAACAAAAAGTTGACGCCGATCGGGTGAAAGCTGGCCGTTGCGTCGGCGTCGGTCACTTCCGGGTTGTTCGGCACGTGGGGGCCGGCGTGGCTGAGCACCAAGGCAGCGTCGGTTTCGATGCCCGCGGGATCGAGTTGAGAAACCACTTCGCCGCCCGTCACGCCGCCGGTCCAAGTGGTGAACGACATGTGCGAGCAGCGTTCGCCGACGAACAGCGTGTTGCTCAGGCCGTCGGCGATATCGGCCATGCGGAACCAGCGGTTGCGCAAGAAAGCGCCGTCGTTGGAGCCGGCAAAGTCGCTGACGCCGCCGTTGCCATTGATGGCCACATAGTTGCCGTAGGCCACAGTCACCGAGGTGTTGGCGACGGTGAATTGCGGGCCGTGGACTTCGCTCGGACAAAGGAACACAGGCAATGCCGTGGTTCGCAGCGCGGCGTTCTGCGCGTCGCCGATGCCGAGATTCAAGTTGATCCGCGAGGCGAGATTGGTCTGTTCCAACTCCGCCAATAGCGCCGCGCCCCAGCCCCAACCGGGCCCCAACTCGTCCCCATTGCCGTCGAACTGCGAGTAATAGCCCGCGGGGAAGGCGCGGTTCAGGTCGTGGTAATTCTGCATCGCCAGCCCGATCTGCTTGAGCTGGTTTTTGCACTGCGTGCGCCGCGCCGATTCGCGTGCGGCCTGCACGGCCGGCAGCAGCAGCGCCACGAGAATGCCGATGATGGCGATGACCACCAGCAATTCGACGAGCGTAAAGCCCTTCCGCGGGTTCATCATAAGCTCCCTGGCCCCGTGCATTCTCGAAAGTTGATTCAGCGGTTCGAAGGCGGGCCGTTTTGTCGTCCGCTGGACGACTCAGGGTCGTTCGCTCGGCCCTTTCGATTCTCTTTGCCTGAGCCCTCGGAAGCACCCTCGCTTGCGGTCCCAGCCGAGGCATGTTGTTCTCAGACGCCCGACGATCGCGAGCGCGAGCCAGGGCGGCCATGGCCGCGGCAATTCGCCGCTTATCGGCTCTGGCCTGGCGCGCCTAAGTCGCCGCAGATAGTTTCACTTTGAGGAGCGAGCCATCCAGCGAACAACTTAAGCGCGCAAGACCATGCCGGTCGCACGACGCCGCGGGTGGCGCTTTTCGCGAAGAGCCGACGTAACCGGCGGCCGGCTTCCAGCGCGCAACAGCGGCGCGCTCAAAGCGACGGGGCAGATTCGCGGCATGCGGCCGGGTCAGGCCTTGGGCGGAGGAACCGCGGGAGAAAAGTTGGCGGAAGGCGCCGAATCGGAGACGAGTTCGACCCGGCCGGCGGGCCGCCATTCGAACTCGTAGCGGACGGGCAGCGGCGGCGGAGTCGCCGCCGACAAAGAACTCCACAAGGGCGAAAGCCCCTTGCACTGGCGCATCGCCGAAATCACGACGAAGTCGGCTTCGTCGTCGGTCGGTTCGCGATCGGCCGTGGCAGGGTGATGAGAGCCGTGGTCGGCACAGCAGGGTTTAACGCAGTGCGGTTTGGTGCAATGCGCGCTCGCCGCTTTGGCAGCGTGCTTCGCGCAAAGAGCGCTTGCTGTGGTACGCGCCGTAGCGCGTGGGGCTGCGCCCCACCCTACGGGTTCGCCAGCAGGCGACGAACGATGGGCGCAGCAAGCGCGAGCGGATTGATGGTCGGGTTCGGCTACCTGGGAAACGGCCGCCAAGAGAGCGCTGGGCGGCTCGACCCCATGCTCGTGCGCCCAGTGCAATCGCTCCTCGGGCGTCGTGCAACAGCAACTCGTCCAACAGGCGGCGGCGCTCTTGCAACCGCAAGGACGGTCCATGCACGGAAACGGCTGGCTGCGGTCTTTCGCCCGAAACGTCGGCAACGGCACGCCGACGGCGGCAACGATATACGCCGCAAGCGCGGCCGCCACGATCGATAGTCGACCGGCGGGCACGCTTCGCAGGCGGAGCCAGGCAGGAAAGCTCATCGACTTTAGCCGCGCGCGTCAGGGTGAGAGCGCCTAGGCAATTTCTCGCCGGGGCGACGATTCGTACAGTTCTGCGGCTCGCTCCTCAGATGACGATCTTAGGCAGGCGTCTGGCGCTTGTCAAACAAGAATTGCGATTTTGCTCGACGTTCAACTGCTCGCGCTGCGATAGCTGGCCAGCGCTCGCTGAAAGACCCAGCGCGAAGCCCAGAGACTGGCGGCGGTCGCAACCAAGGCGAAACCGGCCAGCGACCAGTTCTCGGCCGATAACGGCTTCGCCAGCAACCGGGCCGGCACGTTGACGACAATCAGCACGGGGATCACGAACGTGAACGCCCAGCGCAGCGGCGTGCCCAGCGGTCCCCGGTAAATTTCCATCGGGTAGCGCGAAAAATTGGTGATATAGAACCAAAAATCGTACAAGCTTTGATTCCGCCCCAGCCAGATGCTCGCGCTCGACAGCGCGATCATCAGACTGTAGAGCATCGCCACGCCGCAAGCCAGATAGATCGGATAAAGCACGAACTGGATCGGCTGCGGCGTAAAGTCGAGCCGCCACAGCGAGTAGCCGACCAGCCCGCAGGCGAACAGGAAATTCGCCAGCGACGACCATTCGATCTTGGCCAAAGAAACCAAAAACTGCGTATCGATCGGCTTGAGCAGGGCGAAATCGAGATTGCCCGTGCGAATCAATTCGCTCAGTTCGCTGGCGTTGGGCATGAAGAAAGCCTGCACCACGCTGTTGATGAACAGCGTCGTCGACAGAAAGATGAAGAATTGGTACTTGTGCCAGCCGCTCTGGGCGCCGATTTCAGCCGTGCTCATGAAGATCAGCTCGTAAAAGCCGAGGTTCATCAGCATCCACGACAGCGACGACACGGCGTCGATCAAAAAATTGGCCCGAAACGTCATGTCGCGGACCAGGCTGTTCCGCGCGAACGTGGCGAACACGAGCAGGTAATTCGGCCGGTCGCTCATTGCGGTTTTCAACCTCCGAACCCGCTGTAGCGACGATAGCCGCGGCTCAAGGCGACGCGGCTGGCGACGATGAAAAACAAGATCCAGGCCAGCTCGACCCACAAGGCCCGCGCCAGTTCAGGGCCTTGCACCTTGCCCAAGAACACCGCGGCCGGAAAATAGGCCAGGTACTTCAGCGGCAAGTGCTCGACGATCACTTCCCACACGCCCGGCAGCATATCGATCGGGAACATGTGTCCGGAGAAGAAGAAGCTGAACAGCATGTAGACGAACAAGAGCGAGCTGACTTCCAAAAACCAGAAGCCGATCATGCCCAGCGTCGCTTCGAGAAAGAATCCGAGTAAAAAGCCCATCACGAGCGAAGCCAAAAAGGCCAGCACCGTGGTTGCATCAGGCCAGCCGGGAAAGAAGCCGCGGCAGAGAAAGAACACCAGCGCAAACGGCCCGATCGCCACGCTGTAATAGACCAGCTTGTGGGCCAGGCGATTGACGAGCAAAAAACCGACCAGATCAATCGGCTGCACTAGAAATTTTTTGATTTCGCCGTTGCGAATTTGCTGGGCGATGCCCGAGGCCAGGCCCGGCATGCTGGAAAACGCGCGACCGATCATCGTCAGCAGGTAATAGGCGATGAAGTCTTGATAGCTGTAGCCGGCGATCGCTTCGCCGCCGGCCGCGCTCGCTCCGCCACGGCTGAATTCGATGGCCTCGAAAATCGCCTTCCACAGGAAAACCTGGGTCACGATCGGCAGGAACCGCATCAAAGTGCCGAGCGCGAAATCGCCGCGATAGACCAGCCGCTCTTCGAGGCTGATCCGCAGGATCGTCCACCAGGTGTGCGCTTTGGCGTACATGAATGGCCCCTCGTCACCCCGACGCGATCCGTTCGGCCCGTTCGTTGGCGGCGATTTGCTCGCCGGCCAGCGAAAACATCTCGGCGATCACTTCCTCCAGCGGCGGATCTTCGACGCTCACGTCCTCGATCGTATGAGCCGCTAGAATGCCGGCCAACACGTCGGGCACCGTGCGGCGGTTGATGCGCAGCTTGACCTTGGGAAATTGCTCCTCCAGCACTTCGCCGAACCGCGACAGCTCGCGCGGCGGCTCGGAATCGGCCGGAAACAACAGGCTCACGACCTTGTACCCGCTGAAACGGTCGATGATGCCGGCCAGCGAACCGTCGTACACGATCCGTCCCTGGGCGATGATCACGACCCGTTTGCACAAGGCCGCCACGTCTTTCATGTAGTGGCTCGTCAGCAGAATGGTGATCCTCCGCAACTGCTGGTAGTGCCGCAAAAAGACCTGAATATTATGCTGGGCGATCACGTCGAGCCCGATCGTCGGCTCGTCCAGAAACAGCACTTCGGGCGAGTGCAGCAGCGCCGCGATCAATTCCATCTTCATCCGCTCGCCCAGCGACAGCTCGCGAACCGGCTGGCCGAGCAGCCCGCGGACGTCGAGCAGATCAACCAGTTCGTCGCGCGTGCGCTCGAACCGTTCTGGTTCAATCCGATAAATCTGCTGATGCAGCCGGAACGATTCCTGGGCGGGCAAATCCCACCAAAGCTGGTTCTTTTGCCCCATCACCAAGGCAAAGCGGCGGCGATAGGCGTTTTCGCGTTTCCAAGGCACGTAGCCCATCACGGTCGCCTCGCCGCCACTAGGCGTAATCACTCCGGAGAGCAACTTGAGCGTGGTCGTCTTGCCGGCGCCGTTGGGGCCGAGAAAGGCCACGAATTCGCCCTGTTCCACCTGCAAGTCGATGCCCCGCACGGCCTCGACCGTGCGATATTGACGATGGAACAGCCCGCGGACCGAGGCCAGCAAGCCTTCCTGCTTTTGATAGATGCAGTACGACTTCGCGAGTGCGGAGATTTCGATGATGGCCATGCCGGGTTGATTATAGGACCGGCCTCTGCAAGGGAGAAGGCGCTCTATCTGGCCACGTTTTTTTTGAAGGGAATGGGGGGATGCGGAGGAGATGAGGAGATCAGCGGCGAGTTTGGTCGGGCGACTGGCGGAAGTGCGACAGCGAAGACACGGATATAGGAACCACTCATCTGCGCTAATCTTCACTAATTACCGGAAGTTAGCGCAGTGGTTCCCTGTTTCGTGTTGAGTTGAAAGCCCCGCAATCCAATCGAGGATTTGAAACTCCTATTCATCTCCTCATCTCCTCCGCATCCCCCTATCCCCTTTCCAAAAAGCCAGACCATAGCAGCAGACCCAAAGGCTCGTTGTAGAGTTTCAATGGATTCGCTATAATCCGCAGCCTGACAGGAGTTAGGACGATCCGCCGATTCGGCGCCCCGCGACTGATCAAGGAGATTTTGCGACGCTCGCCGCACGTGTTGGCATTGGCCACGATACCCACCGTCTAGGCCCCGACAGGCAGCTCGTGCTCGGGGGGGTGCAAATCCCTCACGATCAAGGGCTTGTCGGCCATAGCGACGCTGATGTCTTGCTGCACGCCGTCACCGACGCGCTGTTGGGCGCCGCCGCCTTGGGCGATATCGGCGAACTGTTTCCCGATACCGACCCGGCCAACAAAGACCGGGACTCGGCCGACATGCTTTGCCTAGCTTTGGCCAAAGTGACCGAAGCCGGCTTTCGGCTGGTGAATGTCGACTCGATCGTGTTTGCCGAACGGCCGAAACTGTCGGCCTACAAGACGGCGATCCGCGAGCGGATGGCCGAGCTGCTCGGGATCAGCGTCGACCGGGTCGGCTTCAAGGCCAAGACCGGCGAACGCGTCGGCCCGGTCGGACGCCAGGAAGCGATGATGGCCGAAGCCGTCGTGCTGATCGAAAAGATAAGGGATGAAGGATGAATAGAGCGGTCGTGGAGGCCCGGGCGCCCTCGCCCGCACATAGGGAGCCCCAGGGCGCCCTTCGATAAACGGAGGCCCGGGCGCCCCCGCCCGAATATATGGAGGCCCGAGCGCCCCCGCCCGATGAAACGTTAGTCATACTCCGCCGGGCGAGGGCGCCCGGCACTACATTAGATCTTGATCCTGCGAACGGAGTCGCCGAGTTGCCTGCCGCCGAGAAACTGAAACAACGTCCGCAAGCCTTCCGCCCGATTAGCCCCGCCATGTCGATTCGCGTTTACAACACGTTGTCCAAAACCAAAGAGCCGTTCGAGCCTGTCACGCCGGGCAAGGTCGGCATTTACCTCTGCGGCCCGACCGTCTACAAGCCCAGCCATATCGGCCACATGGTCGGCCCGGTGATCTTCGATGCCATCAAGCGGTACCTGGTTTACTCGGGCTACGAGGTGACGCTGGTGGTGAACATCACCGACGTCGACGACAAGCTGATCGCCGAGTCGCAGAAGCGCGGCATGTCGATGGCCGCCTTGGCCGAAGAGATGACGGCCGACTACCATCGCAACCTGGCCGAAATGCAGATCGACACGATCGACCATTTCCCCAAGGCCACCGACCACATGGGCGAAATCGTCGAATTCTGCCGCCAATTGATCGAGCGCGGCTTCGCCTACGAGTCGGAAGGCGACGTCTACTTCCAGGTCGATCGCGACCCGCAGTACGGCAAGCTCAGCCATCGCGACGTGGCCGCGTTGCAAGGCGAGGGGGGCGGCACGGCCGAACGCAAACGCTCGGCGGCCGACTTCGCGCTCTGGAAAAGCGCCAAGCCGGGCGAGCCTTCGTGGGACAGCCCCTGGGGCAAAGGCCGGCCGGGCTGGCACATCGAGTGCTCGGCCATGAGCCGCAAGCTGCTCGGCGAAACTTTCGACATCCACGGCGGCGGGCTCGACCTGGTCTTCCCGCACCACGAAAACGAAATCGCCCAGAGCGAGTGCTGCCACGGCAAGCCGCAGGCCAAGTATTGGCTGCACAACGGGCTGATGCAGGCCTCGAACGAAGTCGGCAAGGTCGGCGGCCGCCACACGCGCGAGTTGGGGGCGAGTGATCTTGCTTCCGATCAGGCCGCTCAAGAGGCAGGCAAGATGGGCAAGTCGAAAGGCGCCAGCCCGTTCCGCGAACTGCTCGCAAAATACGCCGGTGAAACGATCCGCTTTTTCCTGCTCTCGACCCACTACCGCCGCCCGATCGACTTCAGCGAAGAGCGAATCGAAGAAGTCGAAAAGGGACTCGACACGTTCTATCGCTTCTTCAAACGCTACGAGCGCGTCGCCGGCGAAAGTTTTTATAAGATCGCGCCGGCCGCCACGCGCGGCCAGGGCGAATTCAAACCCGGCGACGAGCCGATGCGGCGGCAAGTCCACGAGCTGCGCAGCCAGTTCCTCGAGTCGATGGACGACGACTTCAACACGGGCGGCGGCATCGGCGTGCTGTTCGAGTTGGTGCGGGCGCTCAACAAGTTCGTCGACGACGCCGGCCTGGAAGCCGTGAAAGAGCCCGACGCGGAAAAGCTGGCCACGCTCAAACTTGGCGCCAAGGTGCTTCGCGAACTGGCCGCCACGCTCGGCCTGTTCCGCCAGCCGCCCGCTAAGACTGCGGCCGGCGGCGACGAACTGGTCGGCCAGTTGATGGCGCTGGCCATCGAAATGCGGGCCGATGCCCGCAAGAGCAAGAACTTCGCCATGGCCGACAAGATTCGCGAGCGGCTGACGGCGCTGGGGATCACGCTGGAAGACCGGCCCAGCGGCACCGAATGGACGAGGACGAAGTGAAATTCCGCATGGGCCCCCCATGACGACCCGCGTTCTCGGCATCGATCCGGGTTTGAATACGACCGGCTACGGCGTGCTGGAAGTGGCCGTGGGCGGGCCGCGGTTGTGCGAGGCGGGCGTGGTCCGGGGCCGAGATAAAACCTCGCTGCCGGCCCGCGTGGCGGAAATCTTTGCCGGCGTGGCCGACGTGATCGCGAATTTCAAGCCTGCGGTATTGGCGTTGGAACAACTTTACTCGCACTATCAGCGGCCGCGCACCTCGATCTTGATGGGCCACGCGCGCGGCGTGATCTGCCTGGCGGCGGCGCAAGCGGGCATCCCCGTGGTCTCGTACAGTGCGACGCAAGTCAAAAAGATCCTCACGGGCGCCGGCCGCGCTGGCAAAGCGCAGGTGCAACGGGCCGTGCAGCAAGAACTGCGGCTCAAGACGCTGCCCGAGCCGCCCGACGTGGCCGACGCCCTGGCCATCGCCCTGTGTCATTATTATCTTCAGCCCGAGTGGGCCGCGCTCGCGCGGCGCAAGAGAGCTTAGTGGGCATTCAATGTTTGCATGGAAAGTGAGGCCTGCCAGCAATGCGGGTGGCTGGCGGCAGAGCGCAGCGATGCCGCAGGGAACTCGCAGAGTTGATTTGGGGCTTCGCCTAGGCTCAGCCCCCGGCATACGCGTACGGATATCCAACGAGTTAGACCTCACAATGCACCAGCTTCGCGAAAAGGATTTCTCTTGATCACCAAGATCACCGGCAAGCTGCTGACCTTAGGCGAAGACTTCGCCACGCTGGGCGTCGACGCGTTCGAATATGAAGTGCGGATCCCGGAGTTCACGCGGCGGCAGTTGCAGCACCAATTGGGCCAGTCGGTCAGCCTGCACACGATCGACTACCTGGAAGGCAACCCGGCCCACGGACGGTTGACGCCGCGGCTCTTGGGCTTTTTGAGCGAGATCGAGCGAGAATTCTTCGAACTGATCTGCTCGGTCGACGGCGTCGGCGTGAAGAAGGCGCTGCGGGCGATGGTCCGGCCGGTGTCGGAAGTGGCCACGGCCATCGAAGAGCAAGACGCCAAGTCGCTTTCGGCCCTGCCTGGCGTGGGCGCCGCGCTGGCCGAGCGGATTATCGCCAAGCTCCGCCGCAAGGCGCCCAAGTTCGCCTTGATGGTCGCCCGCGAGCAGCCGGCGGCGGCCCAAGTCGAGCGCGACGTGGTCGACGAGACGTTCGAAGTCCTGCGCTCGCTGGGCCATACCGAAAGCGAAGCCCGGCGGCTGCTCGACGCGGCGCTAAAGGCCAAGAAAAAGTATCCCGACGTCGAATCGCTATTGCAGGCCGTCTATCAAACGCGGCATGCGGAATAGCGCCGCGGACGGCTTTTCTGTCGGCAGTCTCTGGAATTCTCAACCAGAGCCAGAGGCAGCCTGGCGCTTTGTCACGGCTTGAGGTTGCATCGCGCGTCCCTCCTCTGCACGCTCGCCGGGCAAGAACGAGCCACGGATGGAACACGGATCGAACGCAGATAAAACCACATGGAACTTCGCCTTCAACCGGACGAAAGCGGACTCCAAACCAACGGTTGTCTATCTATCATCCGTGTTCGATCCGTGTTTCATCGGTGGCTGATGCTGCTTGATCTGCACGAAAGCGTCAACGCAAATTCTTTGTTGTGACAAAGCGCTAGCGGCGGTGGAATCGAGTACGCGCCTAGGGTACGCTATCCTCAATCGGCGTTCATCGGCATCAACGCCCCGGCACGACGCATGACGACCGCAAGCGTTCCACGGCCCGCCAAATTCGACGCGAGCAAGCTGGCGACCGCCCCGATCGCGCCGCGCAGCAAAGTCTGCGGGTCGTGCGGGGCGCCGGTCGAGGTCGGCGATCGCTTCTGCAACGCCTGCGGAACGCCGCAGCCCGGCGCCGTGGCGGCCGAACCGGTGACGGCCGCGCTCGTCAAACGGCGGTTTCAGTGCAAAACGTGCGGCGGCCGATTGTATCGCTTCTTGCTGAACGGGCAGACGGGCAAAGCCAGCGGCCAAAAGCCCCTTTCGGCCGGGCGCATAGCGGGGCTGGTTGCGGCGATTCTGGCGGTCATGCTGCTAGTGGTGCTGGCCTTCGCGCTATTCGGTTGGCTGTCGGGCGGGCGGTGATGAACGAACCGGCGACCAAGTGCCCCGTCTGCCAGGCCCTGCTCGACGAGGAAGACCTGTTTTGCAGCAACCGCGGAACCGAAGCGCCGCCACGCGCCGGTCGGAAAGGCGACCAGACGCGCGTCGCCACCTATAACTTCGAGTGCTCCGGCTGCGGGGCCTCGATGAGCTACGACGCCTCGGCCGGCGCCTTGCGATGTCCTTTTTGCGGCTCGGAGAAGCTCGCCTCGCGGCCTGATGCGAAAATCCTTTCGCCGGAGCGCGTTGTGCCGTTCGTACTGGCGCGCGACGCGGCGGTGGCGAAGATGCGGAGTTGGCTGGGGCAGGGCTTTTGGCGGCCCGGCGATCTTTCCCAGCAGGCGCTGGTCGTCTCGATGACGGCCGTGTACGTGCCGGCCTGGGTGTTCAGCGCCAAGACGCACACGTTCTGGACCGCCGACACGAGCGAAACGCCGCCCGGCGCCCGGGCCGCTTGGTTTCCGCTGTTCGGCGAACATCGGGGCGATCATGCCGGGCTGCTGGTCGGCGCCAGCAGCGCGCTGGCGCCGAACGAGCTGGCCGAGATCTCGCCGTTCGACCTGGCGACCGGCGTCGAGCCGCAAGCGGTCGATCTCGACAACATCACCGTCGAACAGTTTTCCGTCGGCCGCAAATACGCCCGCCCTTTGGCGAGGCAAGGCTTGGAAACTCTCGAAGCGACCGTCTGCCAGCAGCACTACGTGCCCGGCCGCTGCCGCAACCTGAAGGTCAACGTGCTGTTGGAAGGGCTGGCCAGCGAGGCGGTGTTGTTGCCCGTCTGGATCATGGCCTACCGCTATCGCAACCAGGTGTTTCGTTTCCTGGTCAACGGCCAGAGCGGCAAGGCCGCTGGCCAGGCGCCGATCTCGCACTGCAAGATCCTGGCCGTGATCGGCATCGCGCTGGTCGCGTTCGCCGCGTTTTTGCTTTGCCTGGGTCTTGCGGCGACAGTTAGGCAATAGGGCCAGGCGCGCCACGGAGGTCCGGGCGCCCCCGCCCGAAATACATGGAGGGCCGGGCGCCCTCGCCCGGCATTCTTTAAGCGGGCGAGGGCGCCCGAGACTCCGTTCGAGACACGGGCGAGGGCGCCCGGACCTCCATTGTCAGAACTCGGGCGAGGGTGCCCGAGCCTCCATACCTGACTGCTCTAACCCACCGGCTGGCCGATTTGATATATTGACCCGGTAGTAGTCAACGCACGTTCACCAACCCGGCGACGGATAGCCGCCCGGAGGACTCTTGGTCCGCGAAACCATTTTGAGCAATTCCGACGACGAGCCGGAAGACGACCGCCTCTCGGCTCCTCCCGCGGAGAACGAACGCGATCTGCGGCCGCAGCGGATGCGCGACATGGTCGGCCAGCGCGAAGTGTTCGATCGGCTCGAGATCGCGCTCAATGCGGCCCGCAAGCGCCGCGAGTCGCTCGGGCACATCCTCTTCGACGGGCCGCCGGGCCTGGGCAAAACCACGTTCGCCACCGTGCTTCCCCGCGAAATGGGCGTGACCTTGCAGATCGCCAGCGGAGCGACGCTGCAAGCGCCCAAGGACTTGATTCCTTATCTGACCAACGCCGAAGAGGGCTCGGTGCTGTTCATCGACGAAATCCACCGCATGCCGAAGGCCGTCGAGGAGTTTCTCTACCCGGCGATGGAAGACTTTCGCATCGACCTGACGCTGGGCGAAGGCGTGAACGCACGTACGATCAACATGAGCCTGCGGCCGTTCACGCTGATCGGCGCCACCACGCGCACCGGGCTGCTTTCGGCGCCGCTGCGCGACCGGTTCGTGATGCGCGAGCACTTGGATTTCTACACGGTCGCGGAGCTCTCGGAGATCGTGCGCCGCAACGCCGCCAAGCTCGACGTGGCGATCGACGACGAATCGGCGACTGAAATCGCCTCGCGCAGCCGGGGCACGCCGCGGCTGGCCAACAACCGCCTCCGCTGGGTCCGCGATTACGCCACGGCCAAGGCCAATGGTCAAATTACGCTCAAGACGGCCCGCGCCGCGCTCGACATGCAAGGCATCGACCCCCGCGGCCTCGACGGCCAGGACCGCAAGTACCTGGAGACGATCATCCGCGCCTTCCACGGCGGGCCGGTCGGCGTCGAGGCGGTGGCCCACACCATGAACACCGCACCCGACACGCTGGTCGACGAGGTCGAGCCGTATCTGCTGCGCACCAATCTCGTCGTCCGCACCCCTCGCGGCCGGCGAGCGACGGCGGCCGCGTACGAGCATTTGGGCTTCGACCCGGAAGCAGAAGGCGAGCAAGGGCGGTTGTTCTAGCGAACCATTGAGGTAGGCGCCGACGTGGGGCGGCCTGCCCTGGCCGCCTAGCGGCTCGGACGGGTCAACGCCCAATATTCGATCCTGCACTTGGGCAAGGCGGTCTTGAGTTTTGTCACTGCGGAGCTGGTCAGAGGAAGCGCGGTCAAATTCAGGAACTGAAGCGATTCGAACTCGGCCAAATGCACGAGGCCGGCGTCGGTCACGCGCGTGTTGTATAGATTCAATTGTTTGATCTGCTGCACAGGCTTGAGACTTGCCAAGCCGGCGTCCGTCACCGCCGTGACGCCCAGATCCAGCGATTCAATCGATTGCAGACCTGCAAGCCGGGCCAGGGCGCGATCGGTCACTTTCGTGCCGCTGATGTTCAGCGATCTCAATCGCGTCATTTTTTCCAGATGCTCCAAGCCGACGTTGGTGATGCGAGTGCCCATCAACGACAACTCCTCCAGGCCGGTCAATCCTTCAAGTTCCGCAACGCCCGCGTCGCCGATCTTGGTGTAGCCAAGGTCTAACTTTTTCAGCGTGGTCAAACTACCGAGAAAACGCATTCCGGCGTCGGTTACGTCCGTGTTGTAGAGATCCAATTCAGTCAGGTATGTCAGCGACTTGAGTTTCGCCACGTCGCTGTCGCCAGCCATCCGCCTCCTGAGGTTCACCGAGACGACGCGATCGAAGTAATCTATCCCCAACGAGTTTCGGAAAAGATCGACCGGAAACCGACCGGCAGGCAGCAGACTGCTCTCCTCATAGCCCACGGCGCCATGACGCGCCACGACGGCGGCCACGGCCTCGCGTTGAGCGCGAGCCCGGTTCACTTGCAGCGCCAGCCAAACGCAGATCGCTGTGACTGCGAGCAGCAGCGTGCCCAGGCTGAATTGCGTCCAGCGCCGCCGGAAAGGCGCCCAAGAAACGCATCTCGTGGCGAGTGATCGAGGCATCTCGCTTGCGGAAGCGGAAAGGATGTTGGCTGCCAAAAGTCGCGCTCTGTGGCTTCAGCATAGCGGCTTTCAGCCAGGTGCGTTAGCGTTTGCTCAAGTCAATCAGCTCGCTGGCCCGAAGCTGTCGACGCCAGCGGGCGTAAGTAGGGGTGCGTTCGGTTGATTCGGTAGGGAACACGCCCTCCGCGGCGTTCCGAGAAAAGCGGAAACTGCGTCGACTCGCGCTTCCCGGAACGCCGCGGAGGGTGTTCCCTACAGTCTCCACTCCGACCGATCTACTTGCGCCCGCCGAGCGGCGAACTTGACCGCGGCGCGAACCCCTGCTAGAGTTGCCGT
>DATKRK010000392.1:0-8140 GCA_035532215.1 Pirellulales bacterium
GCCGCGGCAGCGAAGCAAGGAGAGTTTGCGTTGGGCTCTTCGCCCGACGCGATGAACCGAGCTTGGCTTGCCAAGGCCCGCGGCCAGCGGCTGCTCAAACGTCACTCCGCGGAAGGCCGTGTGAGCGAGCGTTACGTTCCGCCGCCCGACGGCCAAGCTGCTCGAGGACAACCCGACGCTCATGCGGCTGCGCGAGCTAGAGATCCTCGAAAAGGTCGCCGCCAGCAGCAAGCTCAACGTCGTGCTCGGCGAGAAGGGATTGGCCGAGCGGGTCGTGAACCTGCTGTAGTGCAAGGTTGAAGCGACAAACGCCCCTGGCGGCCTTCGGGCGCCAGGGGCGTTGTCATGCGCTGCGGCGCAAGCGAACGCAGGCGACTGATCGACGTCCCGACCGGTAGAGTTTCGGTCGCGAATCCTTGGCGCCGGCCCCTGACGCTCAAAAGATCGCTTGGCTCGACGGCGGTCGACGATCCGAATTTGGGTCTCGCGCGTGGCCCCGCTCGGCGATCGATCGCTCTTCCTCTAACTAATTACGTCGGGCTAGCGGACAAAAATTTGGTAAAGGCAACAACGTTCGGCTATGTTGGTCGGGCACGATGGGCCCAGGCTTTTTACTTCGACGGCGACCTGTTGTTGCTCGGCGCCGCCGGTTGGCTGCTGGTCGCCCCATCCTGCCGATCACCGCAGCTGCTCGCCGGCCGTCGACATCACGCATGAACGTCAGTTGACGCTTCGCCGCTTGACCAACGTGATCGCATTGCCAGCATCGTTGAAATGCACCTCGTCCATGAACACGCGGATCAAGACGAGCCCATGTGCCGCACCAGCGGCCAAGCAGGAGGGATCGAGCTTCGCATCCGGCAAGGCTGCATAATTGAAGCCCCGGCCATCGTCTTGAATCGTTATGCGGGCGGCATCGTGCGAGAACTCCGCGTCCACGTGAACTCGGCGTTCATTGTAGGGGGGCTGTTCCGAGCGCGCCTGCCAAGAGCGATCGATCGCAGCGTCGACGTCGGGCAACCGTGGCCCGTGCGACCCGAATTCCAAGTTGCCGTGGAACATGGCATTGCGGATGGCTTCCCCCACGGCCTTCGCCAACCGCCTGCCGTTTTGTTGGTCGGTGATCTTGATATCGCACGCAGTCGCTCGGGCGTGAGCGGCTACATCTCCGATTAGCCGGGGATCGTTTTCAAGCACATAGCGAAACTCTTCGAATTGCAGGCAGGAAAGCAGCCGTTCCTGACTGCCGCCGTCGGACAATGCCAGAACGCTTTGCACTGCGGGGGGCAAATCAATCGCCAAGCGGCTCTTGGGAACGTAGTCCACCGCGCCTTGGATCAACGCCTCCAATGCGATCTCTTCGCTGCCATGCGCGGTCATCAGAATCACGGGGACATGAGGGAACTGGCGAGAGACTCTTTGCACCAGCTCCAGCCCGTCCATGCCGGGCATTTGCAAATCCGTCACGACGGCGAGCGGGAGGCGCACTTCGAGATGCTCGAGCGCTTCGGCGCCGTCGGAGGCATATTCGACGTGAAACTTTCCCATGTGCTCCAGCATGCCCCCTGCAAGTTGGCGGTCTACTGCTGAGTCGTCCACGATCAGCATGTGGTTCATAAATCCGTCCTCCCGGCGAAGAAGGCGCCTCGCCACCGCGTGAAAAAGTCGCGTCGTCAAACTCAAGTCAAGCGCCAGCGTGGGAAGATTCAGTCTCGGCGACGAATTTCGACATCCTCAACTCATGATTGGCTTCGTCGTAGCCGACCTCGTCCATGAGCGCGTGAATGAGCGTCCGGCCGCGCTTGTAGCCGGCTTCGAACTGTTCCATGTCGTCGTCGCCCCCAAGGAGCGCGCCGAAGCCGCGTCCTTGATCGCAAATCTTGAAGGTGGCTTCGTTCGCCAAGATGCGGACGTTGACGCCGATTCTACGCTCGCGGATCCGAGGCTCGCGTCGCCGTTCTTCCAGCAGTCTCTGGATGAAAAAGTCGTCAAGTTCCCTGCGGACTTTCGCCAGCTCCTGTTCGTCGATTTCCAGGTTCCCTTGGTACATTGCACTCAGGAGCGCCTCTTCCAGCGCTTCTCCGACGCGAATGCGTTCCACCAGGCTGGCAAATCCCACGCCCGCCATGATTTGCCGGACCAGGCGTCCAAGCTCGCGAATCAGATCGGGGTCGTTGTCCAAGGAAAATCGACAGTGATATACCAGCAGACACTGGCTGAGTCGCTGGCGGCAACGGTCAGCAGCCGCAACCTCCGCCACGCGGCGAACCGTCTCGATCAGGCGTTCCGCCCTTTGGGCCTTCGGCACGTAGCTGGCGGCGCCTGCTTCCAATGCCTGCACGGCGGTCGATTCATCCCCATACGCAGTCATTAAGATGACGGGGATCGTTGGGTCACGAAGGCGAACCGCGCGAACCAGCTCGAGGCCGTTGAGGCGCGGCATCACCAGATCGGTCACCACGAGATCAGGCGGCGATTCGGCGATCTTTTCCAAGGCTTCTTGACCGTTCTCCGCCAGTTCAATTCTAAAGCTCGGATCTCGGCCGAGGATGCCTTTGACGAGCAGCCGTTCCACGAGCGAATCATCCACGACGAGTATTTTGGTTGTCATGTTGTTCTCCTTGCCGGTCGATCCCCAAGGTCGAATCTCAAAGGCCCCGCTTGGTTCCTCGCTGGTCCGAGTTTTCAGCGTCGCTGGTTTTGGGAATGCGAAGTATCTTGGGCAGTGTCAAGCGACGTACGACCGCCTAGAAACTCCAGCAATTCGGCTTGCATCAACTTGACTTGTCGCTCAAGGATGGCAAGCGACTCGGCGATGTCCAAACTGCCGTCGGCCGCCGTGTTCTCGATGTGAAAGGCAACGTGCTCCGCAACTGCGACCCCAAAAATGCGGAATTGACCCTTGAGCGAGTGCGCGGCACGATGTAGTTCGGCGAAATCATTTTTGCCAAACGCGCGTCGCATCTGAGTCATCAATGCAGACGATTCCGACAAGGAGGTTTTAACGAGCTTGCGGAGCAGCGTCCGATCGCCCTGAACCGCTTCCAGTGCGGCCGACCAATTCACCATTTCTCCCTGAGCCCGGCCGAGCCGCGATTGACTCGCTACGTCCTCTGGCGACTTCCCTTCCCCGGCGCCGGGAAGGGCATCCTGGCCCAGGATCCGGCTGATGGCCGCGAACAGCTCGCGCGGACGAATCGGTTTGGAGACATAATCGTCCATCCCCGCCGCCAGGCAGCGCTCGCGGTCGCCTTTCATCGCGTTAGCCGTCATGGCGATGATCGGAGTGTGCCGGCCGCTTTGCTGCTCCTGATCGCGGAGGATCCTTGTCGCCTGCAGACCGTCCATCGTGGGCATCTGCACGTCCATCAAAACTAGGTCAGGCTGGTTGCGGCGGCACAGCTCGACCGCATCGCGGCCGTTGTCGGCCACGTCGACGCGGTGACCGTATTTGCTCAATAGCCCGACTGCGAGCTTTTGATTCACAAGGCTGTCTTCCGCCAACAGAATCTTCAGCGGGCGGAGGGGCCGATGCTCGGCGGTGCGGTCGCCTGCCGTCGAAGGCTCCTCCGCGTCCGTCCCCTGCGGCCGCGCGCCCATTGCGAGCAGGACGGCATCGAACAGTTCCGATTGCTTGATCGGCTTGGTCAGATACCGGGCGATATCGAGTTCGCGGCAACGGGGAATGTCGCCCATGCGGTCGCCTGAACTGAGCATCAAGATGATCGTGCCCGCTGACAGTTGAGGATCCTGCTTGATTCGGCGCGCCAGCTCGAATCCATCCGTCCCCGGCATATGGGCATCCGTAATCACGAGCTGGATCGGCCTGCCTGTCTGCCGCCTGATGCGCATCTGTTGTAGAGCGGGCTCGGCGCCATCGGCCGTCGCAGGCGACGCGCCCCAACTGGTCAGCATCTCGTTCAGAATCTGTAGATTCGTCGCATTGTCGTCGACGATGAGTACCGGCAAGTTGCAAAGAACCTTCGTCTCGGCGGGACGCCGTACAGCGCTCGCATCGGGCGGCACTCCGAACCGCGCGAGGAAATGGAAGACGCTCCCGCGATTCACCTCGCTTTCGGCCCAGATGCGTCCTCCCATCAAATCCGCCAGCCGCGAGGAAATCGCCAGCCCCAAGCCGGTCCCTCCAAAATGCCGCGCGGTGGACGCATCGGCCTGTTCGAACGCTTCGAACATCCTATTCAACTTTTCGTTGGGGATGCCGATCCCCGTATCGCGCACGCGATAGTGCAGGATGATCGGCGCCGGAGAGCCGTTCGGAGCAGCCCGTTCGCCGTCAACCCGAACGGATGCACTCGACGAACTCCTCGGACGCTCCTCGACCTCGACGCTCACCTCCACTTCGCCCCGTTCCGTGAACTTGATCGCGTTTCCCGCCAGATTCACCAGAACTTGCCGCAGTCTCGAAGGATCGCCGATGAGCGTCGCAGGCACGTCGGGAGCGATGCGGCAGAGCAATTCCAGGCCCTTGCCGTGGGCACGCAGCCCGAGCGCCTTCATCGTGTCGCCAACCGTCTCGGCATGATCGAAGGCAACCTGCTCCAGGTCGAGCCGGCCTGCTTCGATCTTGGAGAAGTCGAGGATGTCATTGATCAGCGAGAGCAGCGATTCGGCCGAATCCTTGACCATTTTCAAGTATTCCCGCTGCACGTCCGTCAAGGCCGTATCCAGCGTCAATTCCGTCAGTCCGATCACGGCGTTCATCGGAGTGCGGATTTCGTGACTCATGTTGGCGAGAAACTCGCTTTTTGCCCGGCTGGCCGACTCGGCGAGTTGCTTGGCGCGTTGCAACTCTTGCTTGGCGCGATGAGATTCGGTGACGTCGCGGAAGACGACCACGCCCCCGCACACCTCGCCCGAATCGTCTTTCAACGGACGAGCGTTCACGTGAAGCCAGCGGAGTTCCGGAGAATCGGCGCGACGCAGCACGAACTCGTCGGTGTCGACGGATTCCCCTCGCATCGCGCGGGCCAACGGAAGCTCTTGCGAAGGGAACAGCGTTTCGCCGTCGAGAAGGTAGCACCCATAGGTTTCGGACCATTCGCTGGGGGGCACGTCCAGCGGCTCCGTGCCGAGGATGCGTCGGGCCGCCGGATTGAAAAGGAGGACCTTTCCAGCTTCGTCGACGACGATTACGGCCTCGCTCATGCTTTCCAGCACGCTCTTCAAAATCCGCGTTTGGCGGTACGATTCTAGCTGCGACTGGTTTAATTCGGCGGCGCCCAGCGCAATGCGCCGTTCCAGCCAACTCCGCGATTTGGCCAATTGCTCGGCCATGTGGTTGAACGACGCCCCGAGCAAGCCCAATTCGTCGGTCGAGGCTACGTTCACGCGCGCATCCAAGTTGCCTGACGCCAGCGACGCGGCAGCGTCCGTCAACTTCACGATCGGGCGAGTCAAACGGCTCGCCAGCCCATAAGCGGCGAGGCCGCCCGCCAAGACAAAAGCCGCTTGGGCAATCCAAAGAATCCGCCGCAAGCGACCCGTGGGCGCATAGGCTTCGGCCAGGCTCATTTCGACGACCAATCCCCAGGGCTTTCCGCC
This sequence comes from Pirellulales bacterium, assembly GCA_035532215.1. Taxonomy (GTDB): domain Bacteria; phylum Planctomycetota; class Planctomycetia; order Pirellulales; family JAICIG01; genus JAICIG01. Next base: position 5,563 of record DATKRK010000392.1, read on the forward strand.
CGGCGGGCCATAGACAACGGGCCGGTAAGCAGCCAGCACGGGCTGGCCCCGGTCGGTTAGGATCTCGGCGCCCGCCTTGCCTTGGCAGGCCGCCTCCAGAGCCGGATTCGGTTCGGCCTGCAGAGAGCGCGCTTGCGGCTCGTTCGAAACGAGTACGCCGTCGAGCTTGTTTGGCGTGCACGTGCCGAACGAAACGGCTCCGGTTTCACCCAATCCGTCCTCGTCGAAGACGGCGTGCATTAGGGAAGTGACGTCAAGTTCGCCCATCAAAACGCCCGTCGCGACACCCTCTTTCGTCAGCACGGGCGCGGCCACTTCGGTCCAATACCGGCCGCCGCGCCGTTGCGGGGAGCCCAAAAAGCCTCGGCGCATCCCTTGCTCGAAGAGCGCGCGATCGGAGACGGCTTGCCCGAACAATCGCCCTTGAGTGGCCGCGATCACTTTGCCTTGCAGGTCGGCGATCCAAAGCTGGCGAAACCCGCCGGCCTCTCCTCGGGCGGCGGCCAGCAGACTCTCGATCTCCTGGCGGAAGAAAGGCTCGTCGATGTTGCCCGCCTCGCGATCCGCCATCAGCCGGCCCATCCGCGTGCGGCTGGCAACGAGCGCCACGTCGCGCAATTCTTCTGACGCAGATGCTTCCAAGAGACCGGCTCTCGCTCGAGCAATCAGCTTGAGCCGTTCGTGGACGTCGTCCAGAAGCATGCCTTGGGCAAGCAGATAGGCGACATGACCGATCGCTCCGGTGACCGCCAGGATGGCCAGCGTCAAAAACAAAACATGCTTGACCAACAGCGAATTGCGCGGATTGAGACGGGCAGTCGCGCTACGCGCCGATGGCTTTGGCGGCCGGACGTGCCGGTCGCGGCGGATTAGGCTCGCATGCATGGCAAGGCCTCTTAGCTGCGAAGGCGCCCATTATGACTTCCTAGTAGTATTCTATGCGCACGCAGGCGCACGGAGTCCCCCGTCAACCAGGGGATGCGGCGGCGCCGTTCGAGCGCCCTGCGGTTCGCAACCGTTTCGCAATCACAGTTCCTCGCCGTGCGGTTCTGAAATGCGCTTCGACGTTCGGCCGCGTACGAATTCCTCGAAGAAAACGGCCTGAAATATGCGATCGGATACTCGTTTCCCCGACGGCGGGGTTGGTCGTCCGCCGCCCGATGCGGTTAGCTCTCGATCAGCCTGTACTCAGCGCAGCCATGCCCGAGGCCTTCGAGCCGCATGCACCGTACCCAGCTTCGCGGCAAAATAGCGGCTTCGCGTAAAAAGAAGCGATTGGCGCATAAAGTGCGGACAGCCGGTTCCGATCTTTTTCTTTCTCTGGGACAACGCTTTCCGTGGAAAGCGGGCCGTTCTGATTGAGCGGCGGGTCCGGCCCATTTTTGGATCAAGTTGGAGAGTACCCATGCGCAGTTGGCTGCAACGTTCGCCGCAGAATGAAATGGAATCAACGCCACGGCGGAGTCGACGCCGTCCTTCAGACTCTTTCCGCCGGCCGGCGTTTCGAGCTGGATTGGAGGCGCTTGAAAAACGCGTTTTGCTTGCCGCCGATCTAACCGTGACCAAGACGGCCGACGTGGCCAACCCCGTTCCGGGGCAAGTGATCGACTACACGATTAGCGTGCAGAATGTCGGCACGACGGCGGCCTCGGCTTCCACTGTGACCGATTCGCTGCCCGCCGGGATGACTCTGATCGCCGCCTCGACCGACACGGGCAGCGTGACGGCGTCCGGGGGAACGGTGAGCGGCGATCTGGGCACGATCGCCGCCGCCGGCGCCGCCACGGTCCACGTGTTTGCCAGCGTCGATACGGGTACGACGGGCCTGCTGGCGAATAATGTTTCGGTAAGCAGCCCTGACGACACGAACACGGCGAACAATTCCGCCACCGCCGACGTGACTGCGAGCGCCGCAGCGGGGACCGCCGCCGACTTGTCGCTCGGGGCCTCGGGCCTGCCCGCTTCGATGACCGTCGGACAACAAGGGACGTTGACGCTGACCGTGACGAACATCAGCGCGAATTCGGCGTCGAACGTGCAACTGATGGGAATGTTGCCCTCGGGCGTTTCCCTGCTTTCGGCGAGCGCGAGCGGCTCGGGAACGGTCACTGAGAACAATGGTCTGCTAACGGCGAATCTTGGCACGTTGGCGCCGGGCGGCAGCGCGACGGTGACTCTCGTTGAATTGGCCGCCGCTCCCGGCTCGGTCAACGAGACGGCGACGGCGACCACCAGTTCGGGAGATTCGAACACGGCGAATAATTCGGCGACCGCATCGACGACGATCGACCCCGCCGGGTCGGCGGCGGCCGATCTGGCGGTGACGAAAACCGCGGCGGCCAGTGGCACGGTCGGCTCGGATTTGACGTACACCATCACGGTGACCAACGACAGCGCAACGAACACGGCCACCGCCTCCACGCTGACCGACGCCCTGCCTTTGGGCTTGACGTTCGTATCCGCCACTTCGACCGCCGGCTCGGTCTCCGCTTCGGGCGGCATCGTGACCGCCAATCTTGGCGATCTGGCCCCCGGCGCCAGCGACACGATTACGCTCGTGGGGTTGCCGACCGTGGCC
>DATKRK010000393.1:0-25211 GCA_035532215.1 Pirellulales bacterium
CGACGCAATCGAATCAACCCGCGCGTCATCAAACAAAAAGTCTCGAAGTGGCCAAAAAAACGGCCCCAGCATCGCGGCCCCCGTCCGCCGACGAAAACCTTTATGCAGTCCGTCGTTTTGACTAATTGAACGGTATTGGAGCTAAAGGTGAGTGCAAGGATCGTGTCCGTTCGAGGTTATGTCGCCGGTTGGCTTGATAGCTCGATTCACGATTTCCTCGAAGTCCTGCCGCCTCGCGACGCCAGCACGAAGTATGCGCTAATTACCTGCCTTGACAGCAATCCGAACCCGGCTTCGCTGCGAAACACGAGCCCTGAATTGAAGCCGATCGCAAGTAAGCTGAAGATATTGGGAAACGGTTTGCTTTTGCCCACGAAGTTGTTACTCGAAACCGAATCGAGCAATCCAATATTCTTCGGATTCGATGAAGTGTGGTTTTTCCCGAGCAAAAACATTGGGCCGAAACCGCCCGCAGCGTCTCTCGTTGGGCCGGCGCGCCTCGATCAGCCAAGGCTTGAAATTCTCGGGAAGTGGCTGGCGGACAATTCCTGTTCGCTGGGTTTGGGCGGCGGCGAAGGATTGAATTTTGTGGTTCGGGCGCAAGGACTTGCAGGTTTTTTACTCGGCCACTCCCTTGGACAGCGAGACCCCGCCCTCGCGTCCCCTTGAAAGATGGTGCAAGCACGAGCGGCGAGTTCCGGCGAAGCGGAATGGAAGTTGGCCGGCGTCAAATGGCGCGTTGAAAGTTTCTCTAAATAACCAGGAGGACGAGCGGCGAAAAAACTTCGAGCAAACAATCTTGAACCGATTAGTGAACACCGATATAGTATTCATTAGTTCACTTACTCGCGTGAAGCAGGCCGTTTCTTTTCCAGGCCCTCAAGTTCAAAGGAAGATGCTCATGGTCGCCGCCGAAAAGTCCAATCATCGTATGGCCAAGAAGGAAGTTCCGATGGCAAGAACCGCCGGAAAGCCCAGCGGCAAGAAGTCCGAAGGGCAAGTCGCCGCGAATTCCATGCTGGACGGAAACCCGACGCTCAAGAACACGCTGGCCCAGATCGAAAAGCAGTTCGGCGAAGGGGCCATCATGCCGCTGGGCGTCGAGCACGGCGCCCGGATCGAAGGCATTCCGACCGGCAGCCTGTCGCTCGACCTGGCCTTGGGTGGCTTTGGCGTGCCGCGCGGCAGAATCGTGGAGATTTACGGGCCGGAATCGAGCGGCAAAACCACGCTGGCCTTGCACGTGGTGGCCCGCGCCCAGCAGGCCAACGGCATTGCCGCCTTTATCGACGCAGAACACGCGCTCGACCCAAGCTGGGCCAAAAAGCTGGGCGTCGAACTGGAAACGCTGCTGGTCAGCCAACCCAGCAGCGGCGAAGAAGCGATGAATATCACCGAAATGCTGATCAAGTCGAACGCGGTCGACGTAATCGTCGTCGACTCGGTGGCGGCCCTGGTTCCGCAAAAGGAACTGGACGGCGATATCGGCGATTCGCACGTCGGCTTGCAGGCCCGGCTGATGAGCCAGTCGATGCGAAAACTGACGGGAGCGATCGCCAAGAGCAAGACCACGGTAATCTTCATCAACCAAATTCGCGAGAAGATCGGCGTGATGTTCGGCAGCCCGGAAACCACCCCCGGCGGCCGGGCCTTGAAATTCTACTCCTCGTGCCGAATCGACGTGCGGCGAATTGGGCAACTCAAGGAGGGAGAAGAGGTTGTGGGCCAGCGAGTGCGGGCCAAAGTGGTAAAAAACAAGGTCGCGCCGCCCTTCCGGGTCGCCGAGTTTGATATGATGCATACTAACGGAATCAGTTATTCGGGCGACGTGCTCGATCTGGCGATCGCCCAGAAGCTGGTCGTGCGTTCAGGAGCTTGGTTCCGGTACGGCGATTTGCAATTGGGCCAAGGCCGCGAAAAGACCAAGAGCTATCTCGAAGAGAACCCGGCGCTGTTGGAAGAGTTGAGGACCAAGATCCTTTCCTCGGGCGCCCCAGCGGCGGCGGCGGCCGAAAGCGACGATGGTGGCGCCGCAACTGCGGAAGAATAAGAACCCGGAAAGCGCGCAAGCCCGGCAGGCCGAACGCCTGCGGCCGTTGGCCACGCGATGCGACGCCTTTCCCTGGCAACGGCGAGAGCGCGTGTCCATGAGCAACGACGAACATCCCCTCTCTCTGTGGGAGAGGGTTAGGGTCAGGACGCTTTGGCAGGCGACCCCTGCGCTGCTGGCCATCTTGATCGTTGCCGGCGCGACGCAGGCGCAATCCCCCGGCAAAGGCCCGCAACGCGATCGCTCTTTGCCCGACGACGACGCGCAGGCCGAAGCCGATCTGGAATTCGTCTCGACGATGGAGCGCGTGTTGGCGCGGGCGATCGCACGGGCGGAGCGATCGGTGGTCAGCATCGCCCGGCGCAACAAATCGGCGGATTACGCGCGGGGCGACGCACAGCCCGATCTGCTGGGCCTTTCCTCGCGCCGTCTAGGAACTCCTCCCGTCGATCCGCGCGATCCCGATTTCGTGCCGAACGAGTTCGCCACGGGCGTCGTCATCGACGCCAGCGGGCTGGTATTGACCAACGCGCACGTGGTCGACGTCGAAAGCGATCATTTCGTCACCACGATCGATCGCAAGGTCTTCGAGATGAAGATCAAGGCCAGCGATCCGCGCAGCGACTTGGCCGTGTTGGAACTGAAATTGCCGCGGCTGCGCGGCGAGAACGATTTCACGCCGATTGCGCTGGGCGACGCTTCGAGCCTGAAAAAAGGGCAAATCGTCGTCGCCCTGGGCAATCCCTATGCGATCGCCCGCGACGGTCAGGCGAGCGCCAGTTGGGGGATCATCTCCAACCTGGCTCGCAAAGCCGGTTCGCCGCCGCGGCGCGAGCAGGACGGTTTGGTGCATGACGACATGAAGATGCTGCACCATTTCGGCACGTTGATTCAGACCGACGCCAAGCTGAACCTGGGCACCAGCGGCGGCGCCTTGTTGAACCTGCGCGGGGAAATGATCGGCCTGACGACGTCGCTGGCTGCGACCGCCGGGTTCGAGCAGCCGGCCGGCTATGCCATTCCGGTGGACGAAACCTTCCGCCGCGTCGTCGAGACGTTGAAAAAGGGCCAGGAAGTCGAATACGGCTTGCTCGGCATCCGCCCCTTGCACCTCGACGCGGGCGACGTGATTCGCGGATTGCACGGCTCGCGCGTCGATCTGGTGGTGCCGGGCGATCCGGCCGCGCGGGCGGGGGTCGAGATCGGCGACATCATCACGCACGTCGACGGCAAGCCGATCTTCGACGCGGACGGCTTGCGGCTGCACGTAGGCAAGCTGCCTCCCTCGGCGACGACCACGCTTACCATTCTCCGGGGCGGGCAAACACTGCAAAAACGGGTCGTGTTGAGCAAGTATCCGCTCGCCTTGCCGCAGGTGGTGACGAACCGCCCGCCGCCGTGGCGGGGACTGCACGTCGACTATTCGACGATGACGCGGAGCCAATTCGAGTTCCCCGACTTTACCGACCCCCTGGGATTGGGCTCGGTTTGCGTCTCGGCCCGCGAGGTCGACGCGGAAAGCCCGGCCTGGCAGGCGGGCCTGCGCCCCGGCGCCCGCATCAGCCGCGTAGGCGCCAATCCGGTGGAGACGCCCGAGGAGTTTCGCCGCGCCGTGGCCGATAAGCCGGGCCCCGTGCAATTGGGCGTCATCGGCGCCAACGGAGAAGTGAAGGTCGTCAGCGTGCCGCCGGAATGAAGGCCGCCCGGCGGGCTGCGGCGGCTCTCTCGATTGCCGCCTGCGACGCGAAATTCGTGGGTGAGGTCGCCGCATCGCCTGGCCGCGGCAGGATCGCTTGGCCGCGGACGGATCGGCTAGTCGCCCGGCGGGCGGCCCGTTATCATCAGCGGTTTGATCGGGCTTGAAAGGCCCTCTTTTTGTCTCCTTCGGGCTTGCACAAGAGTCTATGAAAACGGACGAACTCCGCGAAAAATATCTCTCCTTTTTCGAGTCGAAGGGCTGCGTGCGCCGGCCCAGCGACGTGCTCGTGCCGCGCTGGGATCCTTCGGTGCTGTTCACGCCCGCCGGCATGAACCAGTTCAAGGACCACTTCCTCGGCAAGTGCAAGCTCGATTTCACGCGCGCCACGAGCTGCCAGAAATGTCTGCGCACGGGTGACATCGACAACGTGGGCCGCACGGCCTATCACCATACGTTCTTCGAGATGCTCGGCAATTTCAGCTTCGGCGATTACTTCAAGCGCGAAGCGATCCACTGGGCCTGGGAATTTCTGACCAGCAAGAAATGGCTGGGCCTGCCTGGGGAGCGGCTGACCGTTTCGGTCTACCTGGACGACGACGAAGCGGCCGACATTTGGGCCAACGAGATCAAGCTGCCGGCCGACCGCATCGAACGGATGGGGGAGGACGACAATTTCTGGCCGGCCGGCGCCCCCAGCCAAGGCCCCGATGGCGTCTGCGGCCCGTGCAGCGAGATTTTCTTCCATCCCGACGAGGGCGGTTCGGTCGAAATCTGGAACTTGGTGTTCACGCAATTCAATCGCGTCGGCGATCCGCCGAATAATTTGCGGCCGCTGCCCAGCAAGAACATCGACACCGGCATGGGCCTCGAGCGCACCGCGGCGGTGCTGCAAGGGGTCGACAGCAACTTCCATATCGACATTTTGCGGCCGATCGTCGAGGCCGCCGCCCAGGTCGCCAGGCGGAAATACGCCCCGGCCAGCGACGACGGCCGCCGGCTGAGGCGGATCACCGACCACGTGCGGGCCTGCACTTTCGCCATTCACGAAGAAGTCTATCCGGGGGCCAAGAAGGAAAAATACGTCATCAAGCGGTTGTTGCGGCGGGCCGTGCTCGACGGTCATCAGATGGGTTTGCGGCAGCCGTTCTTGCACCTGTTGGTTCCGGCGGTGGCCGCGGCCATGAAGCAGCCTTATCCCGAATTGGGCCAAACGGTCGAGCGCGTCAGCCAGGTGATCGAACAGGAAGAAGACAACTTCTTCTCGACCATCGACGGCGGCCTGGAGCGGATCGAAAAGATTTTCCAGGTCATGCGGCGCGACGGCCGCGTGATGGTCGCCGGCGCCGAAGCGGCCGACATGTACACCACGCACGGCTTTCCGCCCGAGTTGTTCGAAACGATGGCCGCCGAACACAATTTCACCTTCGACTGGGCCGGTTACGCCCGCGCGATGGAAGAGCATGGCCGCGAGTCGGGATCGGACCGAAAAATGGAACTGTTCAAGTCCGGCCCCCTCGACGGCTTGAAGAAAGCCATGCACGGCAGCGAGTTCCTCGGCTACGAGACGACGACCGCATCGGGCAAGGTCGTCGGTCTGATCGCGCACGACCGGCTGTGCGACCAGGTCGATGAAGTGAATCACGAACAGCCGATCATCGTCGTGCTCGACAAGACCCCCTTCTACGGCGAGAGCGGCGGCCAGGTGGGCGATACAGGCGAGATCGTCGGCGAAGGCTTTCGCTTCGAAGTCATCGACGCCCAGAAGGAAGGCGGCTTCGTCCTGCACCTCGGCCACCTGCGAAAGGGAGTCATCAAGCAAGGCGCGGCGGTCACAGCCAACGTCAACGTCGAGCGGCGCCAAGGCATTCGCCGGGCCCACTCGGCCACGCACATTTTGCACTATGCCCTGCAGCAGCAATTGGGCCGCCACGCCCAGCAGCAAGGCTCGAAGGTCGACCGCGACTGGTTGCGGTTCGACTTCACCAACCCGCACTCGGTTTCGCGCGAGGAGCTGGCCAAGATCGAGGACGAGGTTAATTCCCGCATTACGGCGGCCGAGCCGGTGAGCTGGACCACGCTGCCGATCGCCGAGGCCCGCAAGGCCGGCGCGATGATGCTCTTCGGCGAGAAATATCCCGACCTGGTGCGGATGGTCTCGATGGGCGACTTCAGCAAGGAGTTGTGCGGCGGCACGCACCTGGAGAGCACCGGCCAGGTGGGGCTGTTCAAGATCATCGGCGAGGAAAGCGTGGCGGCCGGCACGCGGCGGATCATCGCCGTGACCGGCGCCGAGGCGCTGGCCCGCATGCGCCGCAACGAGCAGGCGCTGGCCGAAATCGCCAGCGTACTCCGCGTGCCGCCAGCCGAAGCGGCCGAGCGCGTGGCGGCGCTGGTCAAGGAAGTCCGCGAACTAAAGAAGCAGCATGCGGCCGGCGTTTCGGCCGGCGGCGTTTCGGCCGACGAATTGCTGTCGCAAGCCGTCGACGTCGGCGGCGCCAAGCTAATCGTGGCCGAGGCGCCCGGCGGCACGCCCGACGGTTTGCGTCAACTGATCGATCAACTGCGTCGCAAGGCCGGTTCGGCGGCGGTGCTGTTGGCCAGCCGTGGCGACGACAAAGTGGTGTTGGCGGCCGGCATCACGCGGGATCTGCAAGAAAAGGGCCTGAACGCCGGCGAGTGGGTTCGCTCGGCGGCCCAAGCCGTCGGCGGCAGCGGCGGCGGCCGCGCGGACATGGCCCAGGCCGGCGGCAAGCATCCCGAAAAACTGCCCGCTGCGCTGGAAGAGGCCCGTGCCAGCATGCAGAAGCAGTTGGCCAAGTAGCCAATTGGCCGGTCTGGTCGGCGTAACCAGCCGGCTCAAACCGGGGGAGCGTCCGGAACTCGACTTCGCACCCTTGATCAAAAAGATCGAAGCGAAGGTTTCGCCCGACTTACGGCTTTGATTGGCGCGTGTCCTTGACGATCTTGACGTATTGTTTGGCGAGCGAGGCGATGCGGTCCATGTCTCCGGCGGCGACCGCATTGGCTTCGACGAGCGAGCCGCCGATGCCCAGCGCGCAGGCGCCGGCCCGCAAAAACGCCGCGGCCGTTTCCAGGCTTACGCCGCCGGTGGGCATCAGCCGGATTTGCGGCAAGGGGCCGGCCAGGGCCTTGAGATAGCCCGGCCCGGTCACATCCGAGGGAAAGATTTTCACGACGTCGGCGCCCGCCTCCCACGCCGAGAGCACTTCGCTGGGCGTCAAGGCGCCGGGAAAGATCAGCTTGTCGTAGCGCCGGCAGCAGCGGATAACGTCGAGATTCACAGCGGGCGAGACGATGAACTCGGCCCCGGCGAGCATCGCGATCCGGGCAGTCTCGGTATCGAGCACGGTGCCGGCGCCGAGCAAAATCTTGTCGCCCAGCCGGTCGGCCACCTGTTCCAGCACCCGGTGGGCCTTGGGCACCGTGAAGGTGACCTCCATCACTTCGACGCCGCCGGCGACGAGCGCCTCGGCGACGTCGGCCAGGCGGCTGCCGTCATCGGAGCGAATGATGGCCACGATGCCCGAATCCAAGACGCGCGAAAGATTGCTGATTTTGCTCATGCCCAGATCGTGTGCAATCCGGGCCGCAAAGTCAACGGCGCCGCAAGCCGCCGACACAACGACATTCCGATCAATCGTGATACGGCATAAACGCCTTGAGGCGGTCGAACTTGCCGTGAGGATAGGTGAAATAGGGCTTGTGGGCGCCGAAGCGGGCTTGGAAGCCGAAGGTAATCGACAGATCGTGTTGAAAATGCCGCGTGCCGCCGCCGGCTGCGCTGCGCAACAGCATGTTGTCGATGACGTCCAGTCGCAGTGCGGCGCGATTGTTGAAACGGTATTGCAGCCCGGCGCCGAGGGGCGCGGCCAGCAGCGTCTGATTCCAGTAAACGCTGGCGCTGTCGATATACTGCACGTTGGCCACCCCCAGCCCGGCCAGCAAGAAAGGGCGCCACGGCCGATCGCCCCAGGGATAGACCAGCAAGTCGGCGTCCCAGAAGATGAAGTTCTCGTGGCCGAGCGAACCGGGCTGCGCGACGCCTCCGAGCGCCTGCCGCGAGAAGGCTAGGCGGCTTTCGACGCCCAGCCGCGGGGCAAAATCCCAACCGAGCCGAACCCCAATCGGCGCGCCATTGCCATTGTTGATCTTATCGTGAATCGGGTCTTGGGTGCGCAGGATGCCGGTGAATTTCGTGATGCTGAAAGGGAAAAACAGCCAGCTATCGTTCCAACGCCTTCGCTTCCGCCGCCAGGCCCGCCACTCGCGCGCGGTATGAATCTGGCCGATGTGCGGAACCAGCGAAGGCTGCTCCGGCGGCCGCTGTCCGTCGAACAAGGTGGGCGTGACCATTTGGTCGTCGCCTAGCCAATCGGGGGCGGCGTGCGTCCACCGAGCGTCTCCTTGACCGTGCAGCTTCAATTCCTCGCTCTTCGCGGCGAATTCGGCCGACAAGAGCCGTCCGACCGGTCCCGGCGGAAGCGACTCCTCCTCGGCTTGCGAACGGGAAGCGGCGGAGTCCGCAGCGTTCTGTAACTCGGCGAACTGGGCCCGCGCCTGGCGATCCGGCCCAAACGCAATCGCCATCATCGCCAGTCCGACCCGTGCAGATCGGCCGGCGGCCGCGATGGCACGACTCAGTTGCGAATGGCGTGCGACGGACGACATCTTTGCCGACAATCCGGGTAAAGCCGTCAAAACCGGGCGGCGCGCGGCGCCGCCTTCGCTCGAAATGAGCCGCAAAGGTAGCGATTGACGCAGCTCGCCGCAATGCCGACTGAGCCCGCGTCCTCGGCCAGGGCCGAAGCTAGGCATTGCCAGGCGCCGCCTAGCCGAGCCGCCCGCGGAATTCTATAATCCGTGGTTTCGCTCGTCCTTAAGCGGACGGGCCTTTTTTATTGTGATTCTCCTTGGCGTCGCCATGACCAGCGCGGAAGCTTGCGGCAGCGAACCCGGCCGCATCGCCGATGAAAAGGTGCTCGTTTTCGACTTCGGCTCGCAATATGCGCAGTTGATCGCCCGGCGGGTGCGCGAGCAAAACGTCTATTGCGAGATCGTCCGGCACAATATCTCCGCCGAGCGCGTCCGCGAATTGGCGCCCAAGGGGCTGATCCTTTCAGGCGGACCGGCGAGCGTCTACGAAACGGGCGCCCCCAAGTGCGATCCGGAAATCTTTCGCCTCGGCATTCCAGTGCTGGGCATTTGCTACGGCATGCAACTGGCGTGCGAAGTGCTGGGCGGCAAGGTCGATAGCGCTCCGGCCCGCGAATACGGCCGCGCAATGGTTCGCGTCACGGCGCCGGGGGGGTTGTTCGAAGGCGTGCCGCCGGAAATGGAAGTCTGGATGAGCCACGGCGACCAGGTTTCGCAAGTGGCCGCCGACTTCGCTCCGCTAGCCGCCACGGCCACCTGTCCGATCGCCGCCGTCAAGCACGCCTCGCTGCCGGTCTATGGGCTGCAATTTCACCCTGAAGTCACGCACACGCCGCAAGGCGGCCAACTGCTAGCGAATTTTCTGAAAAACGTCTGCGGCTGCCGCGGGCTCTGGCATTTGGGCGATTTCGCCGCCGAGGCGGTCGAACGGATCCGCCGGCAGGTCGGAGGCCGCCGCGTGATCTGCGGGCTGTCGGGCGGCGTCGATTCGTCGGTCGTTGCGGCGCTGATCTATCAGGCGATCGGCAAGCAATTGTCGTGTATCCTGGTCGACAACGGCTTGTTGCGTCAGGCGGAAGAAGAAGCCGTGATCCGCGAGTTTTCCGCCCACTTCCAGACCGATTTGCACGTAGTGAAGGCCGAAGACCGCTTTCTGGCGGCCTTGGCAGGCGTCACCGATCCGCAAGAGAAGCGGCGCCGCATCGGCGGGGCGTTCATCGATTGCTTTGCCGACGAGGCAACCAAGATCGAAGGCGCCGGGTTCCTGGCCCAAGGCACGTTGTACCCCGACGTCATCGAAAGCGGCGCCGCGGTCGACGGGCCCGCCGCCACGATCAAGCTGCACCACAACGTGGGCGGCTTGCCAGAAGACCTGAGCTTCAAGCTGATCGAGCCGCTGCGAGATTTGTTCAAGGACGAAGTCCGCCGGCTCGGCTTGCAACTCGGTCTGCCCGAGGAAATCGTCTGGCGTCATCCGTTCCCTGGGCCGGGGTTGGCGGTGCGCTGCTTGGGCGAAGTCACCAAAGAGCGGCTGCACCGTCTGCGCGAGGCCGACGCGATCGTCGTGGCCGAAATCAAGGCGGCAGGCTTGTACCGCGAAACGGCGCAGTCGTTCGCCGTGCTGCTGCCGGTGCAAAGCGTCGGCGTGATGGGCGACGCCCGCACGTATGAAGATGCGATCGCCGTCCGCTCGATCAACACCGAGGACTTCATGACCGCCGATTGGAGCCGCTTGCCCTACGATCTGCTGGCGCGGATTTCGACGCGGATCATCAACGAGGTGAAAGGCGTCAACCGCGTCGTCTACGACATCAGCTCGAAGCCGCCCGCCACGATCGAGTGGGAATAGAGCAGGGCAGGCGGCAAACGATCAAAGTTCCGACGCTTCGTGGGGCGGCCTTCCAGGCCGTCTGTGACAGACCAGGCGGCCTGGAAGGCCGCCCCACGATCTTGCGGCGCCTATGCCAGTACGGCAGACAACGGCCGATCGCTCTGACTGAGAATAGTCAGCACGAGCGACAGCGTTTTCAGCCCATCGGCCATCGGCCGTCGCCCGCCGTGCCAGAAGCGGCCGCTGGCGCCGCCGCCGAAGATCGCCCGGGATTCGCGCATCGCAGCGTCCATCGCCGCGCGAGAGGGCTCGCTGACGACGACTCTAGCCCCGGCCGCCGTCAGTCGCTCGACCGTCGCTCGCGAAGTGCCTTGTTCGAGCACGATCGTGGCGCCGGCTTGCCGGCTCGTCAGATTACGGGCTGCGAGCAGCAGCATTTGTTCGGCGGTCAGGTTCGCGCCGCGCTCGTCGACAAAGCGACACGCCTCGCCGTCGCCATCGATCCAGACGCCAAAATGCGCTCGCTCGGCGATGACGCGGTCGGCTAAATTCAATGCCCCGGCGGCCGGACCTTGCGCCGCCTCGCGGCAGAGCAACATTTGACAGGCCACCGCCGTCGCCAGGCGCCGAAAATAGCCGACCAGCGGCCGGCAGCCCGTGTCGAGCACGAATCGCAACGGGCGAAGGGCGTGATAGAATTCCTGCAGCCCGGCCAAATAGAGCTGTTCGGCCTGGAACCGGGCTAAGGCGCCATAGGCTCGCGTGGGCCGGTCGACGCCCCGTTCGCACAAGGCCTGGATGGCTTGCAACTCGGCGCCTGCCGAAATCGGCCGGCCTGCGGCGCCCCAGAGCTTGAGTCCGACCGTGTTGGCTTCGCCGCTGGGATTGCCGACGAGCAAGCCGCCGGCGGCCTGGAGATGCTCGATGGCCCAGGCGAGCGAAGCCGCCGTGGCCGCGCCGAGATCGACCACTTTGCACCCCGCCCATCGCAAGCCGTCGCTCGCGGCGGCCACCAGTTCCGGCGCCAGCGCGCGGCCGTCGCCGGCAAGCGCCACGGCCCCGAGCGGGTCCGCAGATCGCCGCGCAAGATAGACGCCGAAAGAGGCGGCGAATTGCCGCGTCTCGACGGGCGATAGCTCGTTCGAATAGACGCCGGCGACGCCTTCCTCAGTGAAAAGCGAGCCGACGACGATCCGGCGCCGCGCCAGCGCCAGCATCTTGACCACGCCCGTCGAAAGCGTCCCCGTCTCGTCGCGATGAGGGCATTGGCGGCACTTCGGATAGAAGCTCGCCAGCCGCCCCAGGTGAATCGCCGGGGAAATCGCGTAAGCTTCGTCTGGACAACGATAAACGGTGGTTTCGGGCTCGGAAATCGACGGCATCGGCTGCGAGGCGTCCCAGCGGAAATAGTCTGAGGCGATTCACTGCGAATCGGCGGGGGCGACTTATTTAGAGCCAAGCCAGCGCCGGGTCAAGATCAACGGACCGCCGCTTGCCGTGCGACCGCACGATCGCTGCCGTCGGGAAGCGCAAATCTTAACGCCGCTTTGCGAGTTGAGTGGCTGGCGGCTGAGCCTTGGCGAAGCCCCAGTTCGCAGAGTTTTGCTCTACCAGCCGCCAGGCGCCCCGCCGTCAACAAAGATTGATGCTATGCACGGCGCCACGCTTTCGCGCTTGCGAAGCATGCGACTCTCGCGGAGATGCATGCCTACTCCGGCTCGGCGACGGCAAAGGCATGGCACTCTGCCTGCTGCTCTAATCGCGATCCAGCGGCAAACCGATCGGCTCGCCGGCGACGGCGCTGCGGGCGACGGCCTCGGTGAATTCCATGTACCGCACGCCGGCGGCGAAGTCGCTGAATTCAATGCGGCCCCGGCCGCGAATGGCGTCGACGAATTCCGCTTCCACGCGCCAGCCCAAGGCTTCGTCAGCGGGCACTTCGACTTCGCGAAGCTCGCTTTCGCCCTGCCGCGCGGCCCACAAGCGGTCTTGCGGCGCCAACTCGTACTTGAGCGTCCCCTGGCTGCCGTAGAGTTCAATTCGCGTCCCCGCGCCGAACCGGGTCACGCCGCTCGCGTGATAGATCGCGTGCGCCCCGTTCTCAAGCGTGGCCAGCACGTGGACGCTGTCGGGCGTTCCGACGCGGCGGCGCATGCCGGTCGCCGGATCGAAGCGTTCCTGCACGAACGCCTGAGCCTGGGCGAACACGCGCACCGGCTGCGGAACCCAGCGCATCAGCGTTTCGTGGACGATGCCCAGCGTGAGCATGTTCAGCCCGCTCAACTCCCGGACTTGCCGCCAGTTCAGCGGGAGCGCGGCGTCGGCCAGGTTGTCGTTGGCCGCCGTCGCCAGCACCTCGCGCAACTGCCCGAGAAAGCCCGAGTCGATCATCCGCTTCACCACCCGATGCGCGCGGAAGCCGAACGGGCTGGGCACGATCTGGCACACTAATTCGGGATGTTCCTGGCTGGCCTCGAACATCCGCCGGGCTTCCGCGGCGTTCATCGCCATCCGGGCTTCGGTCAGCACGTGTTTGCCTGCTTCCAACGCGGCCAGCGTCACCGGGCAGTGCAGATACGGCCAGGCGCCGATCAAGACCGCGTCCAGTTCCGGATCGGCGACCAGGTCTTGCCAGTGCTCGTAGGTCTTGGGAATGTCGAATTCGCGAGCGGCGGCCGAGGTCGATTCGGGCCGCCGATTGCAGACCGCGCGGATCTCCACGTTCTCGCAGGCCCGCAATCCGCCGACGTGCCGCAGTCGCGCATTGCCGCCCAAGCCCACGATGCCGACGCGGATGGTCTGATTCACTGCGGAGGACATGGCATTGATCTCGATTGAGGCGCTCGCCAAAACGCAGCGTTGCAGTTCGCGGTTTTCGCCTTCAGTATCCGGGGGCGAGCGAGCGCCGTCAATTCGGCGCCGCGCCGGGTAGTGATACCAATTGCCGACATCTAAAAGAATCCCTGTCAGAGCAAAGCATTTCTCCTCGGCGCGGGCAAAGTCGTGAAAACCGCAGAGACCGACGCTCGGGCCAAGAACTGCCGGCTGTGGTAGGCTACGTGCAAGAAAACACTTTCGAGCGCCGCACGCATTCGATTGCCATGAATTCGCCCGCAGCTAATTGCGAACCAAACGCTCGAACGATTATCACGCTGACGACCGATTTCGGCGTCGGCAGCCCTTACGCGGCGGCGATGCGCGGCGTGATCCTGTCGATCAACCCGCAAGCCAACGTGGTCGATCTGACCCACGCCATCGCGCCCCAAAACATTCGTCAAGGGGCCTTGACGCTCGATGAGACGACCGGCTGGTTTCCGCCGGGCACGATCCACGTGGCGGTGGTCGATCCGGGCGTCGGCAGCCTGCGGCAGATCGTGTATGCCGAAATCGGCGGCCAGCGGTACGTGGCCCCCGATAACGGGCTGCTCGGCCGCTTGGCTCAGCGGACGAAGCCCACTAAAATAGTCGCGGTTCGGGAAACAGAGCATTGGCTGCCGCGAGTTTCGGCCACGTTTCACGGTCGCGACATCATGGCGCCGGTGGCCGCCCGGCTCAGCCTGGGTCTGGCGCCCGATCGGTTGGGGCCTGCGACCGACCGGCTGGTTCAACTCTCCTGGAAAGAGGCCCTCGTTTTGCCTGGAAAAATTCAAGGCTCGGTGCTTTCCGTCGATTCGTTCGGCAACTTGATCACCGACATCACCGAAACGATGCTGGCTGCGACGCCGCGCGACGAGACGGTGCGCATCGTCTGCGACGAGCACGAGACGCAAGGCATTTTTCGCGCTTATTCCGATCAGCCGGCCTGCACCTTGATCGCCTTGATCGGCTCGAGCGGCCAACTCGAATTAGCCATCGTCGACGACAGCGCCGCCGCGATGCTCGGCATCGGGCCTGGCGCCGCAGTCACCGTCGCGTGGTGACCGTCGCGTAGCAATCATGCCTGAAACTGCCCGCGAAGAACTCGAGCGTTGGGACCGCGAACACGTCTGGCACGCCTTCACGCAGATGGCCGAGTACGAGCCGCTGGTGATCGAGCGCGGCGACGGCTGCAAGCTGTACGATCTCGACGGCCGCGAGTATCTGGATGGAGTGAGCAGCCTGTGGTGCAACCTGCACGGGCATCGGCATCCGCGGATCGACGCGGCGATTCGGGCGCAGTTGGATCGCGTGGCCCACACGACTTCGCTGGGCGCCTCGAATTCGACGACGATCAAGCTGGCGCGGCGGCTCGTGGAGTTGGCGCCGCCGGGACTCAATCGCGTGTTCTTCTCCGACGACGGCGCCACGGCGGTCGAAGTGGCGCTCAAAATGGCCTTTCAGCACTGGCGGCAGAAGCCCGACCCACAGCCCGAAAAAACGACCTATCTGGCGCTAGGCGACGCCTACCACGGCGACACGCTGGGCAGCGTCAGCGTGGGAGGCGTCGAGCGGTTTCACGCGATGTTTTCGCCCCTGCTGTTCGCCGTCGAGCGTTTGCCGGCGCCGCAAACCTACCGCCTGCCGCCGGGCATCGACGTCGCGGGCGCCTTGCCGCACTATCTCGGTCAACTCGAACAAGTGCTGGCCGAACGGCACGAGCGGATCGCGGCGATGATCGTCGAGCCGCTGGTACAGGCCGCCGCCGGCATGCTCGCGCATCCGGCCGGCTATCTGCGCGGCGTGCGCGAGTTGACGCGCCGCTACGGCGTGCTGCTAATCGCCGACGAGGTGGCCGTCGGCTTCGGCCGCACCGGGCGAATGTTCGCCTGCGAGCACGAAGACGTGGCGCCCGACTTTCTCTGCCTGGCCAAGGGATTGACGGGCGGCTATCTGCCGCTGGCCGCCACCTTGACCACGACCGAAGTCTGGAACGCTTTTCTGGGCCGCTACGCCGAATCGAAGCAGTTCTATCACGGCCACACCTACGGCGGCAATCCGCTCGGCGCCGCCGCGGCCTTGGCTTCGCTCGAAGTATTCGACGAAGAACGCGTGTTCGATCATCTGCCGGCCAAAATCGAGCGGCTCGGCGAACATCTCAAGCGCATCTCGCAACATCCACACGTGGGCGACGTCCGCCAACGCGGGCTGATCGCCGGAATCGAACTGGTCCAGGACCGCGCGACGCAGGCGCCGTTTCCTTGGGCCGAACGGCGCGGGCAGCAAGTTTGCGACGCGGCCCGCCGGCTGGGCGTGCTGCTGCGGCCGCTGGGCAACGTCATCGTCGTCATGCCGCCCTTGGCCGCGACGATCGAGGAAATCGACCGCATCGCGTTGGCGGTCGAGCAAGGGATCGTCGAGGCGACGAAAATGTAAACAGCGGTTTCGCGAGAGTGGCTCAATCACGGCCGGACCGAATCCGCCTTCGGGCGTTCATTGGGCGGCGGAATGGCTGCCGTTGGTCGACGCGCCGATGGGCCAGCCGGGCATCAAAGGCCGGCCCGCGACCGAGAAGCCGAGCTGGTACAAGGCTTCTTTCACTCTCGAATAATCGCCGAAGCTGTCGGCGTAGGTCCACAGGGTCACCGTCGCATGTCTCGGATTGTAATCACTTAGCCTTTCGCGAAATTGCGAAGTCGTTTGCAGGGCCTCATCCACGGGTTCGCCAAAGTTTTCGTAAACCGGTTCGAGGTCCATTTTGAATATGATCTGCCCCGACATATCGTGTCTCATGGCGGCATATTCTCCGACGAATCCGTCGATCGGCCCTGCGGCGCCGTGCGCCTGGCCGCCGTTGCGCAATCGTTCCGCCGCGTCTTCGAGGCACGATTTTGCGATCTCCTCGAGCGGGACCCAAGCGATGCGGCCGCCCTGCAGCCGAAAGTGGATTTCCTTGCCGAATACCTCGTGGCTAATCGGCGTCGGTCGGCTTTGAATCTTGATGGGCTTCTTGGCCTTCTCCGCCTGCGACTTCGCCTCGGAGGCTGCGAGTTCAACGCGCGAGAAGTCGAGATCGGCCTTGGCTCGCGCGCGGCGCAGATCGAACGCTTGTTGCGTTTTGCCGTCAAGCGCTTTGCGGGCCTCGTTCAATTCTCGCTCGTGCTCGGCGATCAGGTAAGCCAGCGTGCCGCGTTCGGCGAATTGCCCCTGCGCCGCGGCGCCCAGCATTCGAATTTGAACTTCGGTCTTGCGCACATCGCCTTCCAGGCCCGCGGCTTCCGCCGACAGACTCTCCAGTTCCGCACGGGCCTGCGATTCATCCCAGTCGGACTGCGAACGAGCCGGGGCGTGCTTGATGCGAATGCCGACCACCATGACCAGGATGATCAAAATGCCGACGATGTTCGTGACGACGTCGAGAAACGAGTCGCTGCCTACGGCTTCGGCGTCTTGACGATTGGCACGGGCCATAGCGGCAGGGTTTCCGTCAATTCGGGGTCTTGGTGCGAGGATAGCGAACGGCGGCTGTGGCGCGAGGCCGGCCGCGCACGTCGAGACCGCTGTCGGCCATCAGGGCCTTCAGTTCGTTGAATCGCGCTTCGGCGCCCGGCTCGACCTCCATGATCAGCTCGGGCCGCCAATAGTTGCCTTGTCCCGCGACGCCCCAACTGTCGATGCGATCCCACACCGAGGTCACGAGTTCGCGCATGTTTTCTTCGTTGTTTTCGCCGAGTTCGATCACCTTGTAGCCGCGGCGGCTGCGCCCCTCGGGCAGCATCGTCAAGTGGTCGGCGTCGCAAACGATTTTGATCGGCCGCGTGACCGGCGACGCCGCGCGGTTGGCCGCCGGATTCGCCCAATTCTTTTCGCCGCGTTGTTCGGCGATGCTCTTCTGCTGCGAGTTTTGCCCGAGCGTCATATTGGGCATCGGGATCGGCATGGGCATGCCCCCCTGCTGCGGTTGAGCGAAACTGCTTGCTGGACTGGAACTCGCCGCGCCGGGCGACCCTTGAGCGCCAGCCGATCCGCCGCTTTGATTCCCAGCCGATCCGCCGCCGCTTTGATTCCCAGCCATGCCGCCGCCGCTTTGACCCGCAGGCGAACCGCCGCTGCTTAGCGACGAGCCTTTCGACGACGAGCCGGCCGAGGCGAAGCTTGAGCCGGCGGTTGCCGACGAGCCGGCCTCGCTGCCCGAGGCGGCATTGCCCGATTTGCCGCCCGATTTGCCGCCGGGTTTGCCCGAGGCGCCCCCGGGACCCGCACCGTTGCTGGTATCGGCGACGGCGCCGTCCGAACCGCCCTCGCTTGTGCTTTCGGCGTCGCCGTCGCCGGACGCCCCGGCGCCGGGTTGGTCGCTTGCGGCTTTCGAATCGCCTGCCGCGCCGCGGCCCGCTGATCCGCCTGCCGCGCTGCGGCCCGGCGAACTGCGGCCCGGCGCATTTGCCGCCAGGGCAGCGCCCGAGGCGGCGCCGAGATCAGCGGCCAGAGCGTCGCCTTCGCCTCGTCCGTCGCCCGATCCTGGCCCGCCTTGACCGGAAGGCGCGCCGGTCCCGGGCGCGCCCCGTTTGCCTGCGGCGGCGTCGCCTGGCTTGCCGGCTGGCCCGCTTCCGCGCCGGTCAGAGCTTTGTGTTCCGGTTCCGGCGCCCAGATTGCCGTTTGCCGCAGTCGCACTGCCCGCGGCGCCCCGCCCCGCAGATGCCTGCCCTGTCGCTGCCTGCCCTGTCGCTGCCTGCCCCGCTGCTGCCTGCCCCGACGATGCCCGCCCCGACGATGCCCGCCCCGACGACCCGCGGCCCGACGACCCGCGGCCCGACGAAGAACCATCGCCCCGCCCGGTTGCAGAAAAGGCGTCGCGCGGTGCAGCGCCGAGACTGGCGGCGAGGGCGTCGATTTGGTCTTGCGCGGCGCCCCATCCTCGACCGCGCCGCCCGCGAACGCCGCGAGTTCCCGGCGCCGCGCCGCCCGCGCCTCCGCGGCCTGGAGCGCCGAATGGCCCGGCGCCGCGTCCCGCGTATCGCTGTCCGGCGGCGCCAACACCGCCTGCTCCGGGCTGCGCGCCGCCCAAATCGGTCGCACCGCCGAATCCCGCGCCGCCCGCGGCGGATAAACCGCCCGCAGCGATTGCCGACGGACCCTGTCCGGAACCTAGCAGCGAGTCGCCGCGGCCGCCGCCCAGTTCGTGGCCAGCGTTGGGCGCGCTGATGCGAACTCCCGTGGGACTTCCCGGCTCGGCGTTGAGTTGCCCGCCGGCCAGGTCGCCGGCGCCGAGGCCTAACAGCGAACCATCGCCCGAGCCTTGCGCCGTGCCAGAACCTCCTCCGCCCGCCCCGTTGCCGTTGGGCGACTTACCAAGCGCGGCTGCATACGGATTGCCGTTGCGGCGGATGGCTGCCTTGCCTTGGCCGCTGCCGCCGCCGCCGCGGGTCC
The DNA here is from genome assembly GCA_035532215.1 of Pirellulales bacterium. GTDB lineage: Bacteria > Planctomycetota > Planctomycetia > Pirellulales > JAICIG01 > JAICIG01. Next base: position 18,538 of record DATKRK010000393.1, read on the forward strand.
GGGCAAAGTCCGGTCGGGCCCCAAAGGCACCGCGCGAGGCCATCTGTTGTTCGGCGTCGAGCGGCATTCCGTCGTCGCGCATGATCCCGCCCGTCGGCGAGGCCCGGAACGAGTGATGCCCCGAACTGCGCAAACGCGGCGCAGCATGCGCCAAGTAGGCTTGCCGCAAGCGTCCTTCCCCGATCGCCTGACGCATGGCCAACGTCAATTTCGGATCGGCGGGAGGAAATTCCAGCGACCAGTCGTCGTCGATCAGCTCGTAACCGAATTCGGACTTCCAAGCTTCCATGGCCGCGTACACCATCTCATAGATGTCGACGCCGTCCGGCCGCACCAGCACCAGCGGATAGGCCGCGCCTTCTTCGCCCGGCCGTTGATTGCGGGAGAGGTATTCACGCGCCGCTCGCAAGGCCGAGACCAGCGGGTTGCTGGGCCCAAGATCGATCATGAAATCTTTTTCGGTGAGCAACAGCCCTTCGGGCTGAAGCACCACGCCCTCGGCGCGGCATTCGATATAGATCGGCCGCCGCCGCGTCTCGTTCGGCCCGTGGTAAGGCACGATGGCATAGGAAGGTCCGCGGCCCGCACTGCGAATCGCTTCGTCGAGTTCCCGCTCTTTGGCGGCGATTTTTGCGCCGACCTCGTCGATTTCTCGCCGCAGCCGATCGGTCTCGACGTCGTCGCCGGCCGCGAGCTTCGCGAATTCGCGCCGCGCCTGCTCCAGTTCTTCGAGTTGGCTCCGCAACCGCCGAGAGTGGTCTTCCAGGTGGCTCAACTCCTGGCGCTGGGCATCGAGCTGCGCCAAGGTTTTCGTGCGAGATTCGCGCAACATGTCGATGCGCCACTGGAGATCGGCCTTTTGCGTCTCCAGTTCTTTTCGCAACGGCGCGTCGTCGTCGTCTTCGGCCACCTGGATGCGGGCTTGGCGCGCAATGACGATCAGCACCACGATCAGGGCGCCCATCGTACACAGCAGAACCGCCAGAAAGGGAAACAACGAGACTCCGCCGGCCTGCGATTTTGGCGGTGACCGTCGTCTCATGCGGCCCTGCCGACGGATGAGGATTCTTTAAGATCGATCTGGGGCGTCGACGAGACCTGGCCCAATCGGGCGTTGAGCAAGTGAATCGCCGCGGCCAGGTTGAGCACGGTTTCTTCGAAGTGCTGAGCGCCGGCCAGCGACGCCAAGTTGCCGTTGAGCGCGTCTTGCAATTTGGTCACGTGCCCGGTCGCTTCGACCACGCGCAGCAGAATATCGCCTTGCCGGGTCAGCTCGGTTTGCTGGACTTTGGCCTTTTCGGTGCTGTCGGCCAGGGCCTGCTGCAAGCGGCTCCAATTGCGGCGGTTCTGTTCGGCCGACGCTTCGGCGGAAGCGGCCAGGCGCTCGGCATGGGCCGCGATGCTTTGGGACAGCGCCCCGGAAAGCGCCCCTTCGAGCTGTTTGCCGCTGGCGGCCGCCAATTCGCTCCAACGCTGTTGGGCCGCGTCGATCGATCGTTGCCAGACTTCGGCCTGCCGCTCGACGAGCGCCTCGGTCGAACGGATCACGGCGTCGGCGATCCGCCGCACGGCCGCCACTTGCGGATCGTCGATGGCGCCCATTTGCTCGAAACGGCCGCTCAATTCATCCGCGGCGCGGACGTCGACGGCCGACAGCAAGCCGCTTTCCATGCGGTCGACGAAAAACTGCGTGAACATCAGCACCATCGACAGCCCCAAGGCCAACGCCGTGGTATCGAAGGCCGTGCCCAAGCCGCCGGTGACCATCGGCAGCGAGTCTTCCAGGGCCTGCGGATTCAGGCTCGCGATGGCCATCGTGATGCCGATGACCGTGCCCAAAAAGCCCAAGATCGGAATCGCCCAAATGATGATCCGCAGCATCGCGTAGCTGGCGTGCGAGCGGCTGGCGTCCGACTCGGAAAGATATTTCAGTTCGTCGCCCAGCTTGTCGGCCGAGCCCGCGAAGCGCACCGATTGCAGGGCTTCGCGCAGCCGGCGAGGGAGGTAATCATCGCGTTGATTTTCCGGCAGGGAATCGAGCGAGGCCAGCATCGACTCCGCCTCGCTGGGCGGCAGCGGGGCCGCCGCCGGAGGCGGCAACGCCACGCGGCTCAGTCCGGCCGATTGCCTCACGATGTCGAACGCCTTCAGGATCAAGCCCGCCAGCCCGACGAAGAACATCGCCGTTTCGACGTACTCGACCCAGTGGCCGGCGAAGTAACGCAGGACGAACTCGTCCTTCCAACGCCCCGTTTGAATCGGAGCGAAGAAGGCCACGCTGGCCAGCAGGCCCCAGAGCAGCGGCGAGCGCATGATGGCCAGCGAGATGCGATTGGCTTTCGACACGACGAATTCCTTTCTCCGCGAGCGAGTGCTTGGTCCTAAAAATCGGCTTAACCGTTAGAAATTATCAACCTAACCGCGCAAAAACGCGGGTAGTCTCTCCAAAGTGCAAAACCCGCACAAGACGGAAACTGCCTGAAAGTGTCGGCTCGCGGCGAGCCGATAGCACTTTCTGCCGCCGGAAGGAAATGCCAAGCACGGCATTCGCGGACCAGGGGGACCTGCCCAAGCTTCCGGCCCTGCCCAAGCTCGCGCCTTTGACGCGCCGCCGCCAGCCGCGGTCACCGTGCGTTCCTTGGGGAGGAGCATTTCGACTGTCGCCGCGCACCCGCAGCCCCGCAAGACTCTGAGTGTGCGCGAGCCAACTCGTCCTACGGCGCCCAGGCCGCTGCTTGGGGCGCCGCATTCCCGGGAGGGAAAAAAAACGGTCCGGCACGGCCTCGCGGCCTGCCGGACTGTTTTTGTTTACTGCCGCGGCCTACTTCCCATAGGTCGCAAAGCAATTTGGCGTTTCCCACAGCCGGCACTCGACGATCGGGAAGCCTTGCGCGGCGGTGAAATCGAAGATCAGCTTGGCGATGTTTTCAGCCGTCGGGTTGGCATCCATCAGAAACATCGGTTCGCCCATCGCCTGCAAGGGCGCCACGGCCGGGTCGTCGCGGTGCAGCAACATCCGGTGATCGAGGTTCTGGTCGATCCAGTCGCTCACCACCCGCTTGATGTCGGAGAAATCGAGCACCATGCCGCGGCGGTCGAGTTCCGCGGCCTCGATGGCGATCACGGCCCGCCCGTTGTGCCCGTGCAGATGCTTGCACTTGCCGTCGTAGTTCAGCAAGCGATGGCCATAGCAAAAATCAATTTGGCGAGTGACTCGAAACATTGGCGGGTGGCATTTGGCTAGGAAAAGGAATTCAGTGGCGTAGGTTATGCTTCAGCATATCCGAAATGAAAATGGCGATGTCATTGTCGATCGCTCTCGAAACTCCGAGAACTCGTCGTCGCGTGCATAGACTCGCCGCAAGATATGCTAAAGCATAACCTACTGAGCTTGTTTCTCTCGGCGGCTCCGCGCCTCCGCGTGATGCCCTCTTGAAAACTGACTCGATCAAGCCTTCCTCGCCGCGGAGGCGCCGAGGCTTTCGGCGTAGGCCGTCGGATCGTCGGCGCCGATCAAGCGAAAGGCCTCTCGCCGCTCGCGGCATTTGTTGCACTGGCCGCAGTGCAGCGTAGCGGAAGGATGGATGCAGGAGAAGGTCCACTGGAGCGGATAGCCGCGTCCGAGTTGCATCACTTCGCGTTTGGAAATCCGATCGAACGGCCGCACCAGCCGCACGTCGCCCAGCGTGGCGCGGTTCAGGGCCGACTGAAACTCGGCAAAGAACTCGGGCGTGGCGTCGGCGAACGGATTCGAGCTCAAGGGCGCCAGCGCTAGTTCGCGGATGCCGTTGAGTCGGCACCAGAGGGCGGCCTTGATGACCAACAACGCATTGCGGCCCGGCAGATAGACCGCTTCGTCCGGCGTTTCGGCCTCCGGTACTCCAATGCCCGTCACGCTCCAATGGCTTTCGTAAACGTCGGCCAACGGCAGCTCCAATACGACCAACGACCGTAAGCGGCTGCAAGCCATTGCGGCCAGAAAGCGGCGCAGCCAATGCAGTTCGGCCGACTGCCAGAGCAGCCCTGAGGCGATGTAAAACGGCTGCACGGTCCGACCGCGTTCGAGCAACTGCCCTAACAGAATCGAACTATCCAAGCCGCCGCTGACGAGCAGACCGACCGGGGGGCCCTGACGGCGAAGCGGCATTTCGAAAGGCATCGATTCTCTTTCCCCGGCGAACGGCGGCTGGCAACGAGCGAAGCCGCATTGTAGGCCGCCGCGCTCGCCGGTTCGAGACTGCGCTACTTCGAATCCAGTCCGAGCAAATACTCGCTCAAGCTCCGCCGTTTCTCGTTGGCCTGCTGCTGGAGTTTCGAGATTTCGGCCCGCAGTTTTTCCACTTCGTCTTCCTGCGAGCCGAACTTCTTGACATAGCGGTTGTAAAGATCGGAGTTGCGTTCGAGCTGCGCCATGTTCTCACGAATGCGGGCTTGCTCTTGCGTAATCGCGTTGATCTGCTGCTCGTCCTGCTGCTGCCTTTGGGTCAATTGCTCGATTTCGCTCTTCCGCTTGACGATCTCCTGCAGGGCCTGCTTGATCGCCTCGCTGACGACGGGCGAGCGCAAATAAAGCTGGATCGAACCGCCGTCGAGATTGCTCGCCCCCACCTCCTGGCTGACGAGTTGTTCCTCTTCCACGGTCAGCTTGGCCGGTTTGCCGGGCTCGACCTGCAGCGCAAAGCGATACAGATCGCGAGTCTTTTCGGCGGGCTTTACCGGCGCGACCAGTTTCCAACTCGGATCGACCGGGTATTCGACGAGCAGTCGCTTAGGCTGCTTCGATGAGTTCTTCGCCGTGTAGAGCTGTTCTCGTACGAGCTTGCGGCTGGCGTGCAGCACGCCCTTGGCCAGGCTGACCGAAACGAGTTGGTCGGGATGACCCTTGCTCTCGGCGACGACTTCCGTATCCAGATCGAGCGCGTAGCTGATGAGCCGCTCGCCGCCGGGCGGAAGGTCTTCGATTCGCGCATCGCCCGCGTAGCTGCCGCCGTCGAAGACCGTGATCGGCCCTTGCATCAAGTGCAAGTCGGTCGTGTTCTTCAGCCGCAAGCCATTGAGCGGGTGCTTGGGCTGCACCATCGGATTGTAGATCGAGAGTTTTTCGCCTTCGACCTTGCCGTTGACGATCGGCAGCATGGCCGATTGCTGCCGGGGCAGATCCACCGGAGTATCGATGGCATATTGAAACAGCTCGCCCACTTCCGCCGCCTGGGCGACCGATCGCACGGCGGCGTTTTCGCCGCCGGCGAAGAACGCCTCGCCGCGCTTGGCGGCCAGCATCCGGGCGCGGCGCTGCGGGGCCGCCGGCGCCGCAGCGGCGCCAGCCTTGCGCATCAAGGCGCCGCCGGCGGGTTTATCCGCCTCCGCCACCCCTAACTCCTCCCCTTCCATCGCCTGACCGTAGGTCTGCGGGCGCAGCGAGGCGAACAGTTCGGGCTCGACGATCGGCCGCGGCACGTACAGCGGCTCGTAGAGGTTCATGATGAACGAGATCGGCCGGCCGCTGACCAAGCTCAACGAGACGTCCTTCCAGTCTTCTTCGGTCGTGTTCTCGACCAGCGCCCAGCCTTGCAACAGCGGCTGGCCTTCGCTGGCCAGCACCAGCCGATAGCTGGTCTTCCAGATCGGCGCCTCTTGGATATAGCCCACGCGCACCGCCCGCTTGCCGTCGCCCAGGAAGTGCAGCGTCACGCTCTTCTTATCCGTCGCATGCCCCAGGGCCAAGACGGCGAGCGCCTGGCGCAATTCGCGGTCGAGCGCTTCGTTGAGCAGTTTGATTCGCGATATGCTGGCCAACGGCGCGCTGCGCAAGCCTTCGTCGGTCAGCAGATTGAGGTACTCGACTTCGATCGTTTCCTTTTCGCCCGCCTTTTGCTTGCGAGTCTCGACGCCCAAAATCACGCCGACGATTTTGTTGGGCGACTCGATTTCCACCCGTTCGCCGCGCACCTGGTCGAGCAACTTGGCCAGCGTCGGGTTGTCGGTCAGATCGATGGCGAACGTCTTGAGCGTTTTGGCGAGCGGATCGCGCGAGCCGTAGGTCACGGTCGAGATCCGCCCGCCGCCCAGATCCTCGAGCACCAGGCTCTTGAGCAAGTCGTTGACGTCGTCGACGTTGAATTTCATTTCGACCTGCGCGTCGCCGGTCACTTCTCCGTCGTGTTGGAAGAAGCCGACGCCCGAATTGAACAACACGACTTTCTTGAGTGGCAGTTGACTCACCGTGTGATCCTCAGCAAGGGCGATGGTCGCCAGGCAAGCCCACAGCACGGCGCCAGCGAGCGGCGCAACCCATTTCGGGCGACAGGCGATGACATGATACATGATTCCGGGAACTCCTTCGTGAACGCAAGTTCAAGTTCTTCGCAAGCTTAGCTTTTGGACGAGGCGGCCGGCGGAAAAGTTCCTCGGGGCGTCGCTCTTGGCTGGGCGGCGATACCATTTGAACGGGAGTCAAGGATAAACGCTCCGATACTGTAGGGAACGCCCTCCGTGGCGTTCCATGAACCTGGTGTTCACCGTCTATCCCGCCTCACGGAACGCCACGGAGGGCGTTCCCTGATATGGTTGGACCAGTCAAGGGTGATTGTTTCGCCTTGCGGCGGGTGCTTCATGGCGGATGTTTCACGGTGTTTAGGGAATGGCCAGGAGACGGAACGCGGCGATGAGTCGGC
>DATKRK010000394.1:0-7811 GCA_035532215.1 Pirellulales bacterium
TGATGCTTGGTCGGCAAGAAGCCGGCGCCCCACAGCCGCGAGAAGAGCGCTTGGCTGCCGGCCTTCGAACTCCAGCGCGAGTGCAGCACCACGAACGCCGGCAAATCCTGATTCGGGCTGCCGATGCCGTAGGAGAGCCAAGCCCCCGTGCTCGGCCGGCCGGGCAACTGGCTGCCCGTTTGAATGAACGTGATCGCCGGGTCGTGGTTGATGGCCTCGGTGTGGACCGACTTGACGATCGTGATGTCGTCGGCGATCGAGCCGGTGTGCGGCAACAGCTCGCTGAGCCACGCCCCGTGCCGGCCGTACTGCTGGAACTTGAACAGCGAAGGCGCGATCGGAAACCGGGCCTGGCCCGAGGTCATCGTCGTGATCCGCTGGCCGTTGCGCACCGAGTCGGGCAGGTCCTTGTCGAACCAGTCCTGCATCTTCGGCTTGTAGTCGTACAAGTCGAGCTGCGACGGCGCGTCGGCCATGAACAGCCAGATCACGCGCTTCGCCTTGGGGGCGAAGTGCAAGGCTGGCAGCACGCCGAAGGTTTTGTCGTCGCCGGCCGGCGCATCGGCCGAGAGCAGCGAAGGGTTCAGCAGCGAACTCAGCGCCGCCGTACCGATGCCCGCGGCGCAGCGGCCGAAGAAATGGCGGCGAGTTTCCAGCAGGGCGTATTCTTGGCGAGGATCCATGGCGGTGTCGGTAGGCGGTAGGTGGGGATGAATGTTGGGTGGCATGCCTTCGACGGCGCCAGCCGTCGTAGGCATGTGAATGTTAGGCCGGCAGCATGCTTACCCGCTTGCTGGCGCAAGCGTGAAAGCATGCCACCCTCTCTATTCTTTCGTAATCGTTTCGTCGAGATTCAAGATCAAATTGGCGACCATCGTGCGGGCGGCGAGCTGGCTGGCGTCGAGCAATGCGTTGCGCTTCGAGTCGCCGACGGCCAACAGCTTGGCCGCCGCATCGGGCTTGGCTTGATAATCGGCCAGGTAAGCGCCGTAGACGCCGGCCAATACGGCCAACTCGTCGGCCGCCGGACGGCGGGCGGTCGCCAGGCGGAAGGCGTAGACGATCTGCTCCTCCGGCGTCGCGCCCCCTTCGGTCATCATCCGTTCGGCCAAACGCCGAGCGGCTTCGACGTATTGCACGTCGTTCATCAGCACGAGCGCCTGAAGCGGCGTGTTGGTCCGCGCGCGGCGCACCGTGCAGGTTTCGCGCGAGGGAGCGTCGAATGTCGTCAGCGAAGCGGGCGGGCTGGTGCGCTTCCAGAACGTGTACAGGCTGCGGCGATACAAGGCGTCGCCCGGGTCTTGCTTGTAGATCGACGTGTTGCTGCCCAAGAAGCCGACCGCCTCCCACAGCCCTTCGGGCTGATACGGCTTCACGCTGCGCCCGCCGAGTCGCTCGACCAACAGCCCGCTCACGGCTAGCGCCGAATCGCGCACGGCTTCGGCGTCCATGCGGAACCGCGGACCTCGGGCGAGGAGCAAGTTTTCGGGATCGCGCTCGATCAGTTGCGGCGTCGATCGCGACGATTGCTGATAGCTCGCCGACATCACGATCAGCTTCTGGATGTGTTTCACGTTCCAGCCCGAGCCGACGAATTCGGTGGCCAGCCAGTCGAGCAGTTCCGGGTGCGTCGGCCACTCGCCTTGGGCGCCGAAATCGCCGGCCGTCTTGACGATGCCTGAACCAAAATACTGCTGCCAGAAGCGATTCACGGTCACGCGGGCCGTGAGCGGATGCGACGGATCGACCAGCCACTGAGCCAGCCCCAGCCGGGTCGGCGGCGCGTCCTTGGGCAGCGGCGGCAAAACGGCGGGCGTGCCGGCCGTCACTTTTTCGCCATGCTTGTCGTAGGCGCCGCGGACGAGGATGAACGTCTCGCGCGGTTGCGGCGCTTCGGCCATGACCATCGTCGTGGGGATCGCCGCGTCGAGCGCCGCAAGCTGCTTGTTCAACTCGTCGGCCTGCTTGTGCAGCGGGTCGAACACTTCGCGAGTCTTGCCGTAGACGTGTTCCAAAAAGTGATCGCGGAGCAGCTTCGTTTGCTCATCCTTGCGGGTCGCGGCATCGGCCTTGAGCGCCTCTTGCAGCGGAGCGGAGAGCGTCGATTTCGACTGGGCCCGCTCGTAAGTTTCCCAGGCCAATTGCGAGTCGAACGACTGCCCGGCTTGCGGCGTGCGGGTGACGATGCCGGCCTGATCCCAAAAGCACGTGCCGTCGTGCTGCGTGAAGGCCCAGCCGTTGATCACCGCGCCCGGCGCCAGGCCGACCTTGGCCGCGTCGACTTCCAGCCGCACCCATTGACCGGCCTCGGGCAAGGCCCCGACCGGCTGCCGGCTAGGCGAATTCGCGGCGCCCCAGGGAATCACGTCCTCGCCCCAGGTCGCGCGATGCTCCCACGAGCCGTCGTTGAACTGGAGCATGATCTCTTTCGGCTTGTCGGCGGAATCGAGGTAGACGTAGGCAAATAGCTTGTCGCCTTCGCCCACGCGCAGGCCGTCTTTCGCGCCGGTAAAGAAGTGCTGGCTGAGTCCGGCGCTCTTGCGCGTCGATGCCTTGCTGCCGCTGAGCACCGGCGAGGGCGCCGAGACGAACGTCCAGCCTCCTTCTTGCTTGGCGCCGGCGGGCGTGTCGTCGTCGATCCAGACGAACTCCCGCGGCTCGGCCGAAACGGTCGGCTGATTCGGCTCGACGTACTCGACCTTGGCCAGCTCGGCGGCGATCTGGCCGCGGACCTGGGCGATTTGCTCGTTGAGCGTCTTTTGCCGCGTCTCCTCTTCGGGCGTCGGGACTTTGATGATCGGGGGCGGCGCCAGGGCGTTGCCGTCCATCGCGCTCTCGGCCACGCTGCCGAAGAAGGCGTAGAGCCGATAAAAATCCTTCTGCGTGAACGGGTCGAACTTGTGATCGTGGCAGACGCAACAGCCCATCGTCAGCCCCATGAACACGGTCGACGTGGTTTCGACCCGATCGACCGCGTAGCGCACCAGCACTTCTTCGTTGATCGAGCCGCCTTCGCTCGTCGAGACGTTGCAGCGGTTGAAGCCCGTGGCGATCCGCTGCTCGGGCGTCGGATTGGGCAGCAGGTCGCCGGCCAGTTGCTCGACGGTGAAGCGGTCGAACGGCAGATTGCGATTGAAGGCGTCGATCACCCAGTCGCGATACTTCCACAACGCCCGCTCGTTGTCGAAGTGCAAGCCGTGCGTATCGCCGTAGCGGGCCGCGTCGAGCCAGTAGCGCGCCATGTGCTCGCCGTAGCGGGGCGAGTTCAAAAGCCAATCGACCAAGGCTTCGTAGGCGGCCGGTGATGGATCGGCGACGAACGTGTCGACTTCGGCCGGCGTCGGCGGCAAGCCGGTCAAGTCAAACGTGACGCGGCGCACCAGCGTCACCGGGTCGGCCGGCGGCGAAGGTTCGAGCCCTTCGGCTTCGAGCCGGGCGAGCAGGAAGCGGTCGATCGGCGTGCGAACGAGCGGCTCGTGGTTGATCGGCGGCGGCTCGACGCGCACCGGCGGCAGGAACGACCAGTGGCCGCGATACTCGGCGCCTTCGTCGATCCAGCGTTTGAGCTTTTCGATCTCCTCGGGTTTCAGCGTTTTGCCGCTGGCCGGCGGCGGCATTTTGGCGTCGGCGTCGGCCGTCGTGATGCGTTCGACGAGAGCGCTCGCCGCGATTTGACCGGCGACAACCGCCTTGGCGCCCGAGGGCAGCTCAGCCGCGGCGCCTTCTTGCCTGTCGAGCCGCAGCCCGGCTTGCCGCTCTTTCTCGTCGGGCCCGTGACACTTGAAGCAGTTGTTCGACAAGATCGGGCGGATCTCGCGGTTGAAGTCGATTTTCTTCTCGGCGGCCGCTGCCGGCGCCGTCCAGCAAAGGGCGAGCGATACGGCCAGCGACAAACATTCGGCCCAAGCGCGGCCGAACTCCAAACGACACTGCTTCATGGCGGGACCTTAAGCGGCGAAGGAAGGCAGGGAAAGCATCCGCCATTATACATAAAGCCGGGCCGATGCAAAACTTCGGCGGACTCATTGGCTCTTCGCGCCGCGGCCTTCCGATCCCAGTCTTTGCTGTGGGCGCCAATGCCGAACATCGTGAGCGACTCGCCAGGATTCCGCGTTTTGGCGCCTCTACGCCGGCGCGGTACAATCTCGCCGCTGCCCCCGTGCGTCTGCTTTCCAACTCCTCCCTGCTGAGAACCGATCATGTGCCCAGCCCCCGCCAGCGAACCGACGGTTCAACAGTTGTTCGATCTGACGGGTAAGACGGCATTGGTCTCGGGTGCGACCGGTTATCTAGGATCGGCCTTGAGCCGTGCGCTGGCCGAGGCGGGCGCCAGCGTCGTCGTCAGCAGCCGAGACCTGACGCGCGGCGAGGCTGCGGCCGAGGGACTGCCGGGCCCGCAACCACACTTCGCCGTCGAATTGGATCAGATGGACCAGCAGTCCATTGAGCGCGGCTGGCAAGCGGCGCTCGCCGCGGCGGGGAAGATCGACATTCTGGTCAACAACGGGCACGAAGGCCAGGCCGCCGATTGGACGAACGTCACGGCCGACGAGTTCAATCGGCAGTTGACGAACGCCACCGGCTACTTCGTGCTGGCCCGGCTGCTGCGGCAGCATGCGGTCGAGCGCGGCGCCGCGGCGAGCGTAATCATGATCGGCTCGATGTACGGCGTCGTGGCTTCGTATCCCGATGCCTATGCCGGCGTCTGCGCGGCCAGCCCGGTGGCCTATCACGCGCTCAAGGGGGGCATCGTCCAGATGACGCGGCACCTGGCGGTCTATTGGGCCGGCGACGGCGTGCGCGTGAATTGCCTCAGCCCGGGGCCGTTTCCGCCCGAACGGATCGACAGGCGGCTCGTCGAGCGATTGTGCGAAAAAAGCCCGATGAAGCGGATGGGCCGCCCCGCCGAACTGAAAGGCGCCATCGTGTTTCTGGCCAGCGATGCCGGCAGTTATGTGACCGGGCAGAACTTGCTGGTCGACGGCGGCTGGACGGCGTGGTGATTGAGGAGGCGACAGGCGACAGGAAATCCGGCGAGCCGGAGGCGTCAGCCTCCGTGTTGCGTCGGCGTCGGATAGACGGTTGCCGCACGTCGCCATTTGTAACTTCTGAAACGAGCAGGCAGCACTTATGAAACTCTTAGGTAAGAAGGCGCTGGTCACCGGCGCGGCGCGCGGCATCGGCAAAGGCTGCGCGCTGGAGTTGGCTCGGGCGGGCGCCGACGTGGCGGTGAACGACCGCCAGCCGGGCCCGCTCCTGGAAGAAACATTCGCCGAGATCTGTTCGCTCGGCCGCGAGGCGCATGTCGTGCCGGGCGACGTGTTCGCGCGAGCGAGTTGCGAGCAGGTCGTGGCGGCTGCGATCAAAGCCCTGGGCCGGATCGATATCTTCGTCAGCAACCCGGCGTATTCATATCGCTCGCCTTTTTTGGAGTTCGATCCCGAGAAGTTCGACCAGGTTTTGCAGGGCACGCTCTACGGCGGCTTCCACATGAGCCAGTTGGTCGCCCGGCACATGGTCGAGCGCGGCGGGGGCGGCAAGATCGTGTTCATTTCCAGCGTCCACAACCGCATTCCCTTTGCCCGCAGCGCGGCCTACAACGCCGGCAAGAGCGGTCTGGTGAACCTGGCTTTCACGATCGCCAACGAGTTGGCGCCGCACCGGATCAACGTGAACGCGATCGAGCCCGGCTGGATCGACACGCCCGGCGAACACGAAGCCTTCGGCGACGCCGCCATCAGCGACGCTGCCCCGACGCTTCCCTGGGGCCGGCTCGGCACGCCCGCCGACATCGGCAAAGCCGCCGCGTTTCTCGCTTCGGACGACGCCGATTACATCACGGGAACTTCGCTGCTGGTCGACGGGGGGTTGTGGATGCGAGGAGCGGCGGAATGAACAGCGCGGCGAGCCGGAGGCGTTAGCCTCCGGGTGGCCCCGCGCAACGGCCAACCTCGAAACGCGCCCTAGCGAGATGTAGTACATAATTTGCACATTGCGTCCAACGCCTTCACCGAAAGAAATGCGTCGCAGTCAAATGCCGCCAGGCGTTACCCGGAGGCTGACGCCTCCGGCTCGCCGGCCTGATCCGGCTCGCCGGCCTGATCCGGCTCGCCTTGACGCTTGCCTCCTGACGCCTAACGCCCGATGAGTTCCAAATGCCCGAATCGACAAAACACTCCGTTTCCCGCTCCATGCAACTCTATTCCCGCGCGCTGGAACTCATTCCCGGCGGGACGCAACTGATTAGCCGCCGGCCGACGAGGTTCGCGTGCGGCGTGTCGCCGGTGTATGCCAAGCGAGCGAAAGGCGCGCGGTTTTGGGACGTGGACGGCAATGAATATATCGACTGGGTCAGCGGCATCGGGGCGATCATTCTGGGCTACGCTGACACGGTAGTCGATGATGCTGTGTGCGAGCAGATTCGCTCGGGCTTGAACTTTTCGATCAATCACGAGTTGGAGATCGAACTGGCCGAAGAACTGGTGCGCACGATCCCGTCGGCCGAGATGGTGCGCTATGCCAAGTGCGGCGGCGAGGCGTGCGCGATCGCGGTCCGAATCGCCCGCGGCGTGACGGGGCGCGACAAGGTGCTGTTTTGCGGCTACCACGGCTGGCACGACTGGTATCTGGCGGCCAACCTGTCGGCCGAGGCGAATCTCAACGAGCACTTGTTTTCCGGCATCGAACCGATCGGCGTGCCGCGGGCCCTGGCCGGCACGGCGATCCCGTTCCCCTATGGCGATCTGGCGGCGCTGGGCCAATTGCTCGACGATCATCGCGGGCAGGTGGCGGCGGTGATTATGGAGCCGCTGCGCAGCCAGGAACCGCCGGAAGGTTATTTGGCCGCCGTCGGCCGGCTGGCGAGCCAGCACGGCGCCGCGCTCATCTTCGACGAAGTGAGCACGGGCTTCCGGCTTTCGACGGGCGGGGCGCAGGCCCGGCTGGGCGTGACGCCCGACATGTCGGTGTTTGCCAAGAGTATTTCCAACGGCTACCCGATGGGCGCCGTCATGGGCAAGCGCGAGTTCATGGCGCCCGCCGAGCGGATGTTCATTTCCAGCACCTACTGGAGCGACGTGATCGGCCTGCGGGCCGCGCTGACGACCTTGCGCGAAATCCGCCGCCGCGACGTGCCGGCTCAATTGCAGCGTTTTGGCGGCGAGTTGAAGCAGCGGTTGAACGAGACTGCGCGGGCCTCGGGCCTGGCCGTGACGTGCGAAGGCATTGCGGTGCATCCGGGCTTGAAGTTTGCGGTCGATGATCCCAAGGCCGAGCGGTTGCTCGCCACATTGTTCATTCAGGAAATGGCGAAGCGCGGCTGCCACGGTTATACGTCGTTCTACCTCAACGCGGCCCAAGGCCCGGCCGAGTTGGAGCAAACCGTCGCCGCCGCTCGCGAGACATTCGCGCTGCTCGCAGAGGCGCTGGCCGCCGGCCGGCTCGAAACGCTGCTCGAATGCGAGCCGCGCCAGGAATCGTTTCGTCGCCTGGTGCGCTGAGGTAAATAGGGAAGCCCGAAGCTCCAGGCTCAGCATTTTTCGGTTTATTGCGCCAGGAGGGGTGACTGCCGCACGGGCTCATTCGATGAGCCATCGCAGCCACGCGGGCCGAACAGGTTTCAAGCGGAACTGACTGAGGAGGGCCGGCGTTTTGGCGCCGTCCGCTTCTGAGATTTCCTGACTCTATCGGATTGCGGGTGTGACTTGAAAAAGCCGGGTTTTCAGTGAACGCCTGATTCGTCATCCTTCTGCTGACCAAAGTAGGAGGATGCGAGAATGGACGCTCGCCCGAAGACCCGGCGTCTGAATCGT
>DATKRK010000395.1:0-19203 GCA_035532215.1 Pirellulales bacterium
CCAGGTCAGCTTGTGGGCGCACCACCAGGTCAAGGCCATCAAGCCCCAGGCGATGAACGGCGAGTCGACGAATCGCAGCATCGCCACGCCGACGGCGCCAGCCAGCGCCAGCCCGTAGACGCTCGCCTTTTCGGCTCCTTCTTCCATCGAGATCCGCGCGATCAGCACGATCGCGAACACGAACCAGAACATGATCCACGTCAGCCGGGCTTCGTACTGGCCGCGATAAAACACTTCCAGCAGAAAGAAACACAAGCTGCCCACCAGCACCATGATCAGCGCCGGGCTGAGCGCGATCACCACGTAATCGATGCTAGTCATCTGTTCGCGGCGTTTACGTGCCATGAACGACCGCCCGTTCTTCGCAATAGCTAATTCTGACGTTGACGCCGAATTCCCAGACGACTTAGCCGTTGGCTGGGCTTTCCGACTTGACGGAATTCTTCGATCTCGCGGTCGCCTCCGACAGAACCGTTCCGCGGGCGACGCATTTACTCCCTTCGTAGAGTTCAAACGCGCGTCCCTCGCGAAGCGACTCGTGCGGCGCTTCGTCGAAAAGAAAGTGAACGTCTGCCAACCAGCGATATTCGTCGCCCATCGACTCGATCTTGGCGACCGCCAACGACCAAGATCCTGCCGTGTGCGGCCACGGCTCGTCGGTGAAACGCAGCACGGTCGCGTAAGGGGGATCGCCCAAACCCAGCGGAGGCCGCGTTCTACCACCCTGTCCCTTTGGAATCCACTCGATCAGAGCCTTCTTCGTCACCATGTTTGATTACTCCAAAACGCGGGGCCGAAGAGCCGGCAAATCGTCGCTGTGCAGGAAAAACGCCGGACCGTGACCGTCGAGGTTCATATCCAGAAAGAGGCTTGGAGCATCGTTGGGAATTTCGACTTCGATTAACAGATACCGTCCATGCGGGTATAGCGCATCGCCATGGGCTTTTGCTCCGTCGAGCGAACCGGCGAACCATTTTCCTTCCAGCGAGTTCGGCCCCGGCCGAAGCCGCCCACTGGAAAGGATATCTCGATACTCTTGTTCACTGACTGCTCGATAGACTCTCGTGTGCTCTCCTGGCGCCACATTTCCCCCCTCCTTCAACTCGGGCGGCAAACGAACGCCCGAGGGCATGAACTTTCGCCAGCTTCATTGTTTATTATAGTATGACGTAGTCGGCTTTCTCGCCAGACTCCTCCTTTTATCGCATCAAATGCTGCCCGCAGAGGGCCGAGAGGCTCGCTTCATCGGCGACCTGGCGCGCCTCGATGCCTTGGGCCAAGAGCCGGCCGGCGGCGTCTTGAAACTCGAATTCATTGAACATGATCAACACGGCCACGACCGCGTAGCCGCGGCGTTTGAGGCTGCCCAGGGCAAAAGCGGTTTCCGCCGAAACGGCCGGCAGCACGGCGATCACCGTGGCGTCGCGCGGCAAGCGGCTGACCGTCTCGCCGATCAATTGGGCGAAGCTCAGCCCGTCGGTCAATTCGACTCGGGCCAGACTTTCGAGAATCCGCCAAAGCTGTTCCGGGCCGCGCCGCGTGGGCACGCTCACCGGTTGCAGGCGCTCGCTGCGGTCGGTCATGTTGGCATTCTTCTGGGCGGCGGCGCGGGTGCGGAAGTCGTGGACCCAGCCTTCCTGCCGAATGCGGTCGGCGGCGTCGCGGCCGTTGGTGGCAAAGCCGATCTGCTGACCCATCAGATAAACTTCGTTCGCGATCGAGGCCACCGTGGTGACGGCCAGTTCCGACCGCAGCGGCTCGTTGCTCTTGGGGTACTCCTGCTCGTGAAAACTCAGCAGAACGGTGGCGCCGGCGATCGTCGAAGGCTCGTAGATTTTGCTGTGCAGCGTGCCGGTGCGGGCCGTGGCTCGCCAGTTGACGCGGTTCAGGGGATCGCCCGGCTGATAGAGCCGCACGCCGGCAATCCGCGTTGGGTCTTCGTACAGCCGGTGCGTGAGGCGAATCTCGCCGACCGGCCGCCGCGAAGCCAGGTCGTAGCCCTCGAGCGGCACCAGCTTCGGATAGACCAGCACGAAGTGCGGCTCGGTGGCCACGCGGTAGCGGCGGTGCAGCCCGAACAAGTCGCCGGTTTCCAGGATCACCGGGCCGATCTGGTAATAGCCGCGCATCTGAAACTCGACCTGGTAGAGCAACGCCTTCTTGCCGCCGCGTTTGAGCATGCCCACCAGCAGCCGCCGGCCATGAACCTTGAGCCGCGGCGGTCGCTGCACCAGGGCCTGCCGCGGCAAACTATCTTCGACCAGCGTCCAGGCGACCGGCAGTTTGCCGCTGTTCAAAACGGTCACGACGACCGCCAGTTTGTCGCCGATCTCGGCCGAGAGCCGGTTGCACTCGCGCGTGGCCGATAGATTCTCGATCCAGTGCCGGGCCACGAAGCGGCTGAGGAGCATCAGCCCCAGCAGCACGTACATCGCGTAGGCCAACAGGCCCAATTGGAAAACGAGGGCGACCAGCAAAATCGCGATGGCGCCGAGATACCATCTCATGAAGCGGCGGCCCCGCTCTTGGCGATCGGCGCTGGCGTTTCGTTGAGCACTTCTTCGACCACATGCGCCGCTGAAACTTTCCGCAGCCGACTCTCGGGCCGCAGCACCAGGCGGTGCGTCAGCACCGGCGCCGCCATCCGCTTCACGTCGTCGGGCAGCACGAAGTTGTTGCCGCGCATCGCCGCTACCGCCTGCGCCGTGCGGAACAGCGCCAGCGAGGCCCGCGGGCTGCCGCCCAGCGCCACGTCGTCGTGCAGCCGCGTACCGTGAACGATTTCCAGGATGTAATTGCGGACCTTTTCGTCGACGTAGACTTCGCGAATGGCCTTTTGGCAGGCGATCACGTCGGCTGCCGTGACAACGGGGGCGAGATTGTCGATCGGGTGCCCGCGTTGCAGCCGGTCGAGCATCTTGGCCTCTTCCTCGATGCTCGGGTAGCCCAGGCTGAGCCGCACCAGAAAGCGGTCCAACTGTGCCTCGGGCAGCGGAAAGGCGCCTTCGTGGTCTACGGGGTTTTGCGTGGCGATCACCAGAAAGGGCTTTTCGAGCGAATAGGTCTCGCCATCGACCGTCACCTGGCCTTCGGCCATCGCTTCCAACAGCGCGGCCTGCGTGCGGGGCGTGGCCCGGTTGATTTCGTCGGCCAGCACGATCTGGGCGAAGATCGGCCCCTGGCGAAACACGAACTCCGTCAGCTTCTGGTTGAAGATCGAGGCGCCGGTGATGTCCGAAGGGAGCAAATCGGGCGTGCATTGCACGCGCTTGAACGAGCAATCGACGCTCAGGGCCAGTGCCCGGGCGAGCATGGTTTTGGCCACGCCCGGCACGTCTTCCAGCAGAATATGCCCTTCGCAGAAGTAGGAGACCAGCGCCAGCAACACCTCTTGCCGCTTGCCCAGAATCACCTTTTCGACGTTGCCAATGATCTTCTTGGCGGTCGCACTGACGTTGGCCATGAGGACGAGTCTCTGTTCCACGAAGGGCTGGGCGAAGGGAGTGGGCGCCAGTGCTCGCCGCGCCGCCGGGGCAGCGAATGCGGCGCCGCCGCGCGACGGCGCTCAAGCCGCATTATGATCGCCTGCCAGGCCTGTTCCTAGGGCTCGGTCAGGCCCCGCCCAGGGATGACTCGCAAAGCGACGGGCGACTCGGTCAGAGCTTTGGCGAAGCCCGATTCGCTGGGGCAATATTGCGATCCGCCGCCAAACGTTCCGTGAGAAAGTCGCGGCAGAGGCGAGTACCGGCGGGCCGGCATTGGAAGAGAAACAGCGCCGAGGGCGAAACGGATCGTCCGCCCCCGGGGCTGATTGAATCGATTTGCGATCGGGTGGAATCGCTTTCGGCGCTTAGTCGCGTCCGCGTCCGCCGCCGTAACCGCCCCGGCCGCCCCCGCCATAGCCGCCGCGTCCGCCGCCGCCGCCCGGGCGAGGCGATCGTTCGCGGGCCTCGTTGACCGTCAGGTTGCGGCCTTGGAAGTCCTTGCCATTCAGGGCCTGCATGGCTTGCTGAGCGGCCTCTTGGCTGTCCATTTCGACGAAGCCGAAACCTCGCGAGCGACCCGTCTCGCGGTCCATGATCACCTCCGCCGAACGTACCGCGCCGTACTCGCCGAACAGCGATTCGAGATCCGCCTGGGTCACGGACCAAGCCAAGTTGCCTACGTACATCTTCATCAGAACGACCCTTGCTAACTGAAACAGAAACCGACGAACAAGAGAGAACCGCAGAGATCTTCCGCGGGCCGAACGCTGAGAGAAGACGAGGCGAGCATGAGCGAAAGAGGTCGAAGAGGAGAAAACGGCTCGCGGTCTTGAGGAATCGACCCCCGCTTCCTAACCGGGAGTCGTGTAAAGAACCATACCTTTTTTTGCAAACCATTTCCATACCGGAAAATTGGAATCTCAGTCCGCTTTCGGCCGTCACCTTTGGGGCTGATTCTTCCCCGGTTGGGAATTTCATGGGCCCGCGGCGCGTCTTAGAGACAGAGGCTTCATTTCCTTAGCCGCGCACCGCGGCGCCGATATACGACGAGGGCTAATTCCATGAATCGACCAGTGCTGGGCGGTTGGCTGTTTTTAATCGCGTTGGCGGCCGGTTGCGGCCAGGCCGAATCGCCGCGGCCGCAAAGGGCTTACGCCCCGCCGGGCAAAGCAACCGCGACTCCTGCGGAGGCCGGGGCAGGGTACTACGATGCCCCGGCGGCTGAGGCGCCAGCCGGTGGCGCCGCCGGAGAGCCTTTGCCCGGCGACCTCGCATCCGCCAGGGCGACCGGCCTGAAGCGGATGATCATCTACGACGCCGAAGTCGAGTTGGCGGTCGAGAAGTTTTCCGACGTAGCGGCCCAAATCGGCGGCTTGGCCGAACGGTTCGGCGGCTTCGTCGCCAGTTCGTCGGTCAGCGGCATGCCGGGCGACTCGCGCCAGGGACTCTGGCGGATGCGCGTGCCGTCGGCGCGGTTTCAGGCTTTGCTCGACGCGATTCGCCCGCTGGGAGAGATCCGCTCGCTTTCTACAAGCTCCAGCGACGTCAGCGAGGAGTTTTACGACATCGAAGCTCGGGTGCGGAACCAAAAGCAGGAGGAGGCCCGGCTGCTCAAACTGCTCGACGAGCGGACCGGCAAGCTCGAAGAGGTGTTGGCCGTCGAGCGCGAGATCGCCCGCGTCCGCGGCGAGATCGAACGGCTCGAAGGCCGCCTGCGGGTGCTGACGGACTTGACGTCGCTTTCGACCGTCACGCTGCGCGTCTCGGAGATCAGCGTTTATCATCCGGCCGAAGAGGCGGCGTTTGCCACGCGCTTGGGCCGCAGTTTCCATTCGTCGCTGGCTTCGCTCGTCGCCTTCGCCGAAGCGATCGCGCTATTCATCGCCGCGTCGTTGCCCTGGCTGACCGTGCTGGGCCTCGCGTTGGCGGCGGCGCTTACGGTTCGCCGCCAGGTCGTGCGGCGGCGAGCTTGAACTGGTCACCATCGGCCGCGCAGGCCCGAATAGTAACGGGCGTCGCCGTAGTAGCGGCCGCGAGAATAGCGGCTGCCGGCATAGGGGTTGCCGTAGTGGCGATTGGCGAAGTAACGATTGTCGTAATAGCCTCGATTTCCCAAGTAGGCGCTGCCCGGATAGTAACGGCGCCACATGTCGTAGGTTTGCGGATCGTACGTCGACCAGTTGTTGCTGTTGTCGATGAACCAGGCCTTGTTGGGGTTATAGTACCGCCAATGGCCGTTGGGGAACCGACTGGGTTGCCGATTGCCGCCGGGATTGAGTGCAGGGCTCATTTCGCCGGCATCGAGGCTTTCGATCATCGCCGCATCGGCTTCGCGACCGGGGAATCGGACATTCGGGTTCGCCGGCATTGCCTCTCTACTCTGGGCCATGGCGGGCGCGACCCAGCAGCACGCCCATGCGAGCGCGGTTAAAGGTAATGTGAATCGCATTTCGGCGTCTCCTTCACTTGGAATCCGTAACGCTTCAATCTCTCAATATGTGGTCGCATAAAGCATGCCAAGGTGAATGTCGGGCGGATCGCGCAAGGCGGAGCGGGCGGAATCGCACGATGGCTAACGATTTGTGCAATTGCGGCGCACCTGCCGAAGAGCCCGGCGGGAAGCCGCGAAGCCGAACTTGCCCGGTCGTCCGGTTGACGGCCCCCCCCTGCTCGCCATATGCTTTAGCAGTCGTTTTTTGCCCAAAATCAGGCCGACCGATGACGATGAATCCGCGATTCGAGCCCCGCCGCCTGCCCGCCGAAGCCCTCGGCGCGGCGGCACATGGTTCGATGATCGGGATGATCGTAATTATTCCGGAGGCGCGGCCTTAAGGGCATTGAACGGCACGACCGATCAACTATCAGCCCTGCGGCCGAAAACCGGCCCAGGGCTTTTTTGTTTTCCAGCGAGCCCGAGGAACCCATGCGTCGCATCGAGATCTACGACACAACGCTGCGAGACGGCAGCCAAGGCGAGGGGGTCAGCTTTTCGTTGCAGGACAAGCTGCTCATTGCCCAGCGGCTGGCGAGCTTGGGCTTCGATTACATCGAAGGCGGCTATCCGCTGTCCAACGACAAAGACGCCCAGTTTTTCGAGCGCGTGCGGAAGCTCGCTTTACCGCCCGATTGTATTTGCGCCTTCGGCATGACGCGCCGCAAAGGGGTCGCCCCGGCCGACGATCCGGGCATGAAGGCCCTGGTCGATTCCGCCGCGCCGGTCATTACGCTGGTCGGCAAAACCTCCGACTTCCACGTCAAGGAGGTGCTGCGCGTCGAACTGGAAGAAAACCTGGCGATGATCGCCGACAGCGTCCGCTTCTTGCGGCAGTCCGGGCGCAAGGTGATCTACGACGCCGAACACTTTTTCGACGGCTGGAAGTCGAACCCCGGCTACGCTCTGAAAACGATCCAGACCGCGGCCGAAGCGGGCGCCAGCCTGGTCGTGCTCTGCGACACCAACGGCGGCAGCCTGCCCGAGGAGGTCGCCGAGCTGACGCGCCAGGCGATCGCCGGGCTGTCGGTCCCCGTCGGCATTCACTGCCACAACGACTGCGAACTGGCGGTGGCCAACTCGCTGGCCTCGATCGACGCCGGCGCCGTGCAGGTGCAAGGCACGATCAACGGCCTGGGCGAGCGCTGCGGCAACACCGATCTGATTTCGGTCATCGCCAACCTGGCAATCAAGAAGCAAGGTTATGAAGTGCTGCGGCCCGAGAGCCTCGCGCATCTCACCGAACTGTCGCGGTACGTCTATGAACTGGCCAACATGAACTTCCGCGCCAGCCAGCCGTTCGTCGGCTCTAGCGCCTTCGCCCACAAAGGGGGCATGCACGTACATGCCGTCAATCGCGTGGCTTCGAGCTACGAGCACATGGCGCCCGAATTGGTGGGCAACGAGCGGCGAATTCTGGTCAGTGAATTGTCGGGCCGGTCGAACATCGCGGCCCTCACCGCCAAACACAACTTGCAGCACGACCGCGAGTTGATGGACAAGATTCTGGCCCAGGTCGTGGCGCTGGAGAACCGGGGCTACCAATTCGAGGCCGCCGAAGCTTCGTTCGACCTGCTGGTCAAGAAATCGGCCGGACAATTCACGCCGCATTTCGAGCTGCTCAATTTCCACGTCAACGTCGAGGCGGATGGCGACGGAGCGGCCACGACCGAGGCGACGGTCAAACTGCGCATCGGCGATCAGGTGCGGCACGAAGTGGCCGAGGGAGACGGCCCGGTCAATGCGCTCGACGCCGCTTTGCGGAAAGCCCTGGCCGCGGCCTTCCCGAACTTGGCAGACATGCACCTGGTCGACTATAAAGTCCGCGTCATCAACTCCGAGGCCGCCACGGCCGCCGGCGTTCGCGTGGTGATCGAAAGCCGCGACGAACGCGACGTCTGGGGCACGGTCGGCGTCAGCGAGAACATCATCGAGGCCAGTTGGCTCGCGCTGGTGGATAGCGTCGAATACAAATTGTGCAAGGATGAAGGGTCGAAAGTCGCATCCTCAAACGTCAGTGCGGCGACGAACGGATAGGCGAGGGAGTTCACCACGGAGACACGGAGATCACGGAGATGGGCGAGCCACGGATGGAACACGAATCGAACACGGATTTTTTTGAAGAGATTCGTTCTAACATGACTTTGTGGTACGTATTCAATCCGTGTTTCATCCGTGGCTAGCTTACCTTAAACAGCAGTTTCGACTGTGACCGCCGCCTCATTCGTTATTTCTCTCCGTGTTCTCCGTGCCTCTGTGGCTTTTTCGTCCGGCCTTGGATTTTGGATTAAATGAACGAACTGCCCAAACAATACCAACACGCCGAACCCGAGCAGCGCTTGTTTCGCTTCTGGGAAGAGCGCGGCTATTTCCATAGCGAGCCGGACCCGAAACGCAAGCCGTATACGATCGTCATTCCGCCGCCGAACGTCACCGGCGCCTTGCACCTGGGACATGCGCTCAACAATACGCTGCAAGACATCCTGATCCGCTTCAAGCGGATGCAAGGTTTCAATGCGCTGTGGATGCCCGGCACGGACCATGCGGGCATCGCCACGCAGGCCGTCGTCGAACGGCGGCTGTTGCAGGAAGAGAAGAAGAGCCGCCACGATCTGGGCCGCGAGAAGCTCGTCGAGCGGATCTGGCAGTGGAAAAACGACTACGAGCAGCGGATTCTCGGGCAGCTCAAGCGGATGGGCTGCTCGTGCGACTGGCAGCGCACGCGGTTCACGCTCGATGACGTTTGCGCCCGCGCCGTGCGGCACACGTTCTTCAAGCTGTTCGAAGAAAAGCTGATCTACCGCGGCAAGCGGCTGGTGAACTGGGATACCTACCTGCAAACGGCCGTCAGCGACGACGAAGTCTATCACGAGCAGGTCAAAGGGCACTTCTGGCACATGAAGTACCCGGTGATCGAGCCGCGGCCCGGCGAGCCGACGCACGTGACGATCGCCACTACGCGTCCTGAGACGATGCTCGGCGATACGGCGGTCGCGGTGCATCCCGATCCGGCCAAGGCGCTCGACCAGGCGGAAGCCGAATTAGGGCAAAAGCTCGCCGCGGCCGGCGACAAGGAACGGCCTGAACTGCAATCGCAGCTCGATGCCTTGGCCGCACGCCGCACAACCGTGCTGCCGACGCTTATAAAGCTTCGCGACATGGCCTTGGCCGGCCGCAAGCTGATGCTGCCCTTGCTGAATCGCGAGATTCCACTGGTGGCCGACAAGTGGGCCAAACCGGAATTGGGCAGCGGCTGCGTCAAGATCA
The DNA here is from genome assembly GCA_035532215.1 of Pirellulales bacterium. Lineage (GTDB taxonomy): Bacteria > Planctomycetota > Planctomycetia > Pirellulales > JAICIG01 > JAICIG01. The sequence continues at coordinate 9,244 of DATKRK010000395.1, forward strand.
CGCCGGCTCACGACCCGAACGACTACGATGTCGGCAAGCGTCAGAATCTGCCGATGATCAACATCCTCAATCCCGACGGCACGCTGAACGCCAACGCCGGCGTCTACCAGGGGCTATTGATTCTCAAGGCCCGCGAGCGCGTCGTGGCCGACATGGAAGCGCAAGGGCTGTTGGTCGAGGTCGAAGACCGCGAGATCGACCTGGCCCATTCCGACCGCTCGAAGACGCCGATCGAGCCGTATCTGGCCGATCAGTGGTTCGTGAAGATGGACCAGTTAGCTCAATCGGCGATGGACGCCGTGAGCGACGGCCGCGTAAAGATTATTCCACAGCGTTATGCGCAAGGTTATCTCGACTGGCTGGGCGAAAAGCGCGACTGGCCCGTCAGCCGGCAGTTGTGGTGGGGGCACCGGATTCCGATCTGGTACGCGCCGACCGCCATGGAGGCCGATCTGAAAAAGGCATTCGCCGGACGCAATGACGTTGTCTGGCAGCGCGACGAAGAGCAGGATCAATGGTTGATCTGCGCCCAGGAACAAGACCTGACGGAAGACTCCGTGCCAGGGCACAAGCTCTCGCGCGAGCAGGACGTGCTCGACACCTGGTTCAGTTCAGCTCTCTGGCCGCACTCGACGTTCGGCTGGCCGGAACAGACGCCGGAACTGAAGTATTACTATCCGACCAGCACGCTGGTCACGAGCCGCGACATCATCACGCTCTGGGTCGCGCGGATGGTGCTCGCCGGGCTGCACAACGTCGGCGACGTGCCGTTCCGCGAGGTCTTCATCCACCCGAAGATTCTGGACGGCTACGGCGAAGGGATGTCGAAGTCGAAGGGCAATGGCGTCGACCCGATCGACGTGATGGAAAAATTCGGCGCCGATGCGTTGCGGTTCGGCCTGGCACATCTGACGACCGAAACGCAGGACGTGCGGATGCCGGTCGATTTCGAGTGCCCGCACTGCCGCAAGCTGGTCGAGCAGACGAAAAAGAACCGCGTGCAGCCGCGCGTCAAGTGCCCGCAGTGCGGCGGCGAGTTTTCCACGCAGTGGGCCGACAAGCCCGAAGACAAGGCGCTGCCGCGCGGGGCGGTGGTCAGCGAGCGGTTCGAATTGGCGCGGAATTTCTGCAACAAGCTTTGGAACGCGGCCCGCTTCGCCTTGTTGAACCTGGAAGGCTACTCGCCTGCGCCGGTGGCCGATGCCGAGTTGGCCGTCGAAGACCGCTGGATTCTGAGCCGGCTGACGACCGTGACCGACGAGGTCGCGAAAGCGCTGGAAAGCTACCGCTTCGCCGACGCGATGCGGCAGCTCTACGAATTCGCCTGGGACGAGTTTTGCAGCTTCTACGTCGAGATGGTGAAAAACCGGCTGCAAGACTCGGGTGAGCGCGCCGTGGCGCAGCGCGTGCTGGCCCACACGCTCGATACGATCCTCAGGCTATTGCACCCGGCGGCGCCGTTCATCACCGAGGAAATCTGGCAATTGCTCGCCGAGGCGGCGCCGAAGCGCGGTTTGACGGCGGCGGCCGCGGCAGCCGACAGCATCATGGTCGCCGATTGGCCGCAAGCCGAAATGCAGCGGCAAGACGCCCAGATCGAAGCCCGCTTCGCCCGGTTTCAAGAAGTGCTGCGCGGGCTGCGCGAGATTCGCAGCCGGCAGAATATTCCGCCCAAGACGCCGATCGAATTCTCGGCCCGTTGCGACGCAACGACGGCGGCGTTGCTCGAGCCGATGGCGCCTTATTTCGCCTCGATGGCGGGCGCCAAGGCCGTCGCCTGGGGGCCCGATGCCGCGCCGTCGGCCACGCACGCCCAGATCAGCCTCAAGGACCTCGAATTGTTCGTCGATTTGGAAGGGCTGATCGATATCGACGCCGAGATCGCCCGGCTGGAGAAAGAACGCGGCCGGCTCGAAGGCTTGATCGCCGGCAAGGAAAAGAAGTTGTCCAACGAGCAGTTCACGGCCCGCGCGCCGGCGGAAGTCGTCGAGAAAGAGCGCGCGGCGCTCGTTGACGTGCGCGCGCAACTGGCTGCCGCCGAGCAATCGCTCACCGAATTCCGTAGGCGGAAAACATCGTAAGGCAAGCGCTCGCCGTTTGCTCGCGCGAGTCTTTTTTGCGGGCCTCTAGCCGCTCGCCGTGCGGGGCACTTATAATCGATCTTTGCGAGGGCATCGTCCTCGCCCAGTTCCGCTCGTTGGCTTAAGGGTTTGTTTATGCCCGTGCAGATGGAGTTGTCGCGGATCATCATCAGCGAGATCAACGATCAGCAGGTGATCTACCTGAAGGAAGTGGATGGAGACCGCTCCTTCCCGATCCTGATCGGCATCTTCGAGGCCACCAGCATCGATCGCCGCGTGAAGGGGCTGCAATCGCCGCGGCCGTTGACGCACGATCTGCTGGTCAGCGTGGCCGACAACCTCGGCGCCGAGTTTCAGAGCGTGGTGATCAGCGAGTTGAAAGATCACACCTATTACGCCCGGCTGCGGGTCAAGCACGAAGGCGAATTGATCGAGATCGACGCCCGACCTTCCGACGCCATCGCCGTCGCCGTCACCTGCGACCCGCCGCTGCCGATCTACGTCACCGAAGAAGTGCTGAACGACGTGCTGGGGGGGTAGGAACGGCACGTTTCTTTCGTGGGATGGCCTTCCAGGCCGTCTGCGCGTTGACGGCTTTCAGAATCGCTCGCGGCACTGACGGCCTGGAAGGCCGCCCCACGGTTGCCGCTATCTACCGACGAGAAAGAAGTCCCTGAATCACTCGCGCCGCGTGCTGCAAATCGTCGACCACGTAATCTGCCTGCGCGATCCCGCCAGCCTCATGCTCGGCGCCGTAGCCGGTGCGAACCAGCAACGTGGTTGCTTTGACGCCGCGGCCCAAGTCGATATCGCAGGCTTTGTCGCCGATCACGAAGGCCTCTGACGGCCGAAACCCGAACTCGCGCGCCGCTTGCTCGATCAGGCCTGATCGCGGCTTGCGGCAGCGGCAGTCTTCCTCGGGCAAGTGCGGGCAGCAAAAGATGCCGTCGAGTTCGACGCCGGCCGCTTCGCGCAACAACATCCGCAGCCGCTCGTGGATTTGCTCCAGCCGCTCGGCGTCGAAATAGCCGCGGCCCAGGCCCGATTGGTTCGTCACCACCGCCAGCCCGAGCCCCAGCCGCGCCATCTCGGCCAGGCCGCAAGCGGCGTTGGGCAACAGCTCGACCTCGTCGGGATCGGAAAGATAGTGCCGCTCGACATTGACCGTGCCGTCGCGGTCGAGCAGCACAAAGCGTTTGCCCCCGGTCATTTCGCCTCCACCGCCGCCGCGGTCGTCGCGCGGCGCCCAAAGTGATCCAAAACAAAATCGACGATTCGTTCCGCCGCCCGGCCGTCGCCGTAGGGATTCATTGTAACCTGGCGCGCCGCACTGTCGCCGGGATTCGACAACAACTCGCCGCCTCGCCGGGCGATCCGCTCGGCGCTTGCGCCGACCAATTCCGCCACGCCCGCTTCGACCGCCTCGGGCCGTTCGGTCGTATCGCGCATCACCAGCACCGGCTTGCCGAGCGATGGCGCCTCTTCCTGCACCCCGCCCGAGTCGGTCAGGATCAACGACGAACGGTCCATCAGCCAGACAAACTCGGGATACGCGACCGGCTCGATCAGCCGCACGTTCGGGCGGCCGGCCAGCAACCGCTCGACCGGCTCGCGGACGTTCGGATTCAAATGCACCGGATACAAGAACTCGATGTCGGCAAACCGATCGGCCAGCGCGGCAATGCCGCGGCAGATCTCCTCGAACCCGGCGCCAAAACTTTCGCGGCGATGCCCGGTGACGAGCACCATCCGCCGCTCGCCCAGCGCCGCGTGCTTTCGCCGCCAATGGTCGCCGCCCGCTCGTTCGTGATCGATCGTCCAAAGCAGGGCGTCGATGACCGTATTGCCCGTCACGCGGATGCGTTCGGCCAGCACGCCTTCTGCCAGCAGATGATCGGCGGCGCGGCGCGTCGGGGCGCAGTGCAGGCTGGTCGCCAGGCTGGCCGCGCGGCGGTTGAGTTCCTCGGGCCAAGGCGATTGCAAGTCGCCGGTCCGCAGGCCGGCTTCGACGTGGACGAACGGCGTGCGGCGGTAAAAGGCCGCCAAAGCCGCGGCCAGCACCGTGGTCGTATCGCCTTGGGCCACGACGCAATCGGGCGCGTAGCGAACGATCGTCTCGTCGAGCCCGGTGAGCAACCGGGCCGTCAATCCGGCCAACGATTGCCCAGGTTGCATCACGGCCAGATCGACGTCTGGCCTAATGTCGAAGTAATCCGTGACTTGCGCCAGCATTTCGCGATGCTGCCCGGTTGCGCAAACGATCGGTTCGATCTCTTCCGGCCGGCGCAGACAACTTTGCACGACCGGGGCCATTTTAATAGCCTCGGGCCGGGCGCCGAAGGTCAAAAGTAGGCGTAATCGCGACATGGCAGGAGAGCATCTTAACCATTCGGCCGATCCGCGGGGAAGACGAACTCGACCGCTCGAACGATGCAGCCGCAGATGTCGGAAGTCGCACCGTTGCTCACGGCGGCGAAAAACGGCGAATAAAAAACGGCTTGGAGCCGGTTCCATGATTGATTGTCGATTGCCGCAGCGATACGTTTAGGGCGCCAAGTGCAAGCGTTGCGTCCGCCGTCCCTTCCGCCCGACCTCGTTCTACCGGTGAACTTCATGGCGCAATACCTGTTGACGGTTAAAAACCCGGCCGGGCGTACCGTCACCGAGTTGCTGGACGCGGACTCCGCAAAAGCCGCGATCGAGACCCTGCAAGAGCGCGGCTACGAGAACGTCGTCTTGCACACCGACGATTTCATGGCAAAGGATGCGAAGCCGCTGGAGCTCAACCCGTTGATTACAGCGCGTGACCTGGCCAAAAACCGCACTCGTAGCGGACTGCAACGCCTGCTTGCGAATACGGCCCGCTCCTATGTCGCAAATTGGAAACTGATGGCGCTGATTGCGGTCGCCTTTACCTTGCGCCGCTTCAATTCATGGCCCTGGGGCTGGGGCGAAGCCTTGATTGCCGCGGGACTGCTGCTGCCCGCGCTATTCGCCCTCGTCGCACATCTGCCGTCGATGCAATACGATCGGCTGCTGGAAGCGGACTCGTGGCGTCGCTGGGACGAAGTCTTGCGGCTGCTGCCGTCGCTGCGCGGGAAGCTGGCGCCTTACGGCGTCGCCTGGCACGAATCCAAGGCATTGGCAGGACTTGGGCGGCTGGACGAGGCGCTAAATGTCGTGCTGCCTTTCGCCAACAACGGGGAGATATCGCAAGCGAAGTTCTGGTCGTTGCTGATGGCCTCGGTCTATCGATCATCGAATCAGCGAGACATGGCTCTGTCGGCGCTGGAGAAAGCCCTGGAACACGCCCCGGACGATCCCGCCGTGCTGCTCGACTTGGCCGGGGCCCTGCTCGACGAACAGCGCGACGTCGGGCGCGCCAAGGAGTTGTGGCAGCATGCGATGCAACAGCCGATGAGCGACCTGGCGCAGAAGTTCGCCCTGGCGGTCGAAGGCATGATCGCCTTGGCGGAAGGCCACGCTCAATTGGCGGTCGAGCGGTTGGAAACGGCATTTCGCGCACAGCAGGCGTTCGCAAAGGCAAACGCTACGGCGGCGGCCGCCGCCGACATCATGGAAGCCCGGCTGGCGCTGGCCCAAGCAAAGGCGGGCGACCTCGAAGCCGCGCGAAAGCACTTTCGCCGCGCCGAGCCTCGGCTTCGCGCCCTGCAACACGACAAGCTGCTGGCCCGCTGCGAGCGGGTGATCGGTTCCGTAAACTCAGGCGGCTAACGCCTTGTCAGCCATGTTTTGACGAATGTTAGCAGCCGGGGTGGCTGGCGGCAGAGCCTAGGCGAAGCCCCAGCGAACTGGGACTTCGCGTTGGAGAAGACGCAGCCGCCCATCGCTTGGACGTGCATCAATTCGCGGCTGTGCGCGGCCGCAGCCCCCGTCGCGGTCAGGAAGGCGGATCGCTACAATCACTCTTAACGCTTCTGCAAACCCGCTTTCACAGGATCCATGTCCGACTTCCCTGCCGCCCTGGTGACCGGCGCTTCGCGCGGGATCGGTCGCGCAATCGCCTTGGAACTCGCCCGGCTGGGGTACGCCGTCGTGGTGAACTATGCGGCCAGCGCCGAGGCGGCGAAGGCGACGGTCGAAGAGATCGAGTCGCAAGGCGGCCGAGCCCTGGCCTGCCAGGGTGACGTTTCGCGCGGCGAAGACCGGGCCCGGCTGATCGAGCGCACGCTGGCCGAGTTCGGCCGGCTCGACGTGCTGGTGAACAACGCCGGCATCACCTCACCCGGCCGCCTGGATATTCTGGATGCGACCGAGGAAAACTGGGAGCAGGTGTTCGGCGCCAATTTGAAAGGGCCGTTCTTCCTCTCGCAACTGGCCGCGCGGCGAATGCTGGAATTGATCGCCGGCGGCAAGACGCCCGGCGGCAAGATTATCAATATTTCGTCGATCTCCGCCTATGCTGTCAGCAGCAATCGGGCCGATTATTGCCTCTCGAAGGCGGCGGTGCGGATGCTGACCTTGCTCTGGGCCGAACGGCTGGCAAAGGAACAAATCCAGGTGTTCGAAGTTTGTCCGGGCGTGATTGCCACCGACATGACGGCGCCGGTCAAGGCAAAGTATGACTCACTGCTGGCCGCCGGTCTGGCGCCGATGGGCCGCTGGGGCCAGGCTGAAGACGTGGCGCGAGCGGTGGCCGCGCTCGTGCAGGATTATTTTCCCTACAGCACGGGCGATTGCTTCAACGTCGACGGCGGCTTCCACATTCGCCGGCTTTAAACGCCGAGACCCCGGGAACGACCTCGCTAACGACATGAAATTCTCTTTGCTCGGAGCCGATGCCGACGCCTTGAAGCTCGCCGCCGCCGCGGCGCGCAGTCACGAGCACGAGCTGGTTTCGGCCCACGACGTCGGCGAGGCCGCCGCCGCGGTCCGCGAGTTCGCGCCGCTGGCATCGATCGATGAACACTGGGAAGGCCTGTTGAGCGGCTCGCCGTGCGAGGCGGTGATCGTGGGCCGCGGCGCCGACGACGACGCTCGGGCCGATCAACTTCGCAAGCTGGTGCAGGCCGGCGTGCCGCTGGTGATTTCGCATCCGATCCACGATTCGATGCTCGTGTATTATGAACTCGACATGATCCGGCAGGAAAGCCGTTGTCTGATGCTGCCGTACCTGCCGGCGCTAGGGCATCCGGCGCTCGCCCGATTGGCGGAACTCTTGCAGTCGAAAAATCGGCCAGGGCTGGGACCGCCGGAGCAGCTCGTGATCGAGCGCTCGTTCGCCCAGCGCGACCGTCGCACGGTGCAGGCCGGCTTCGTGCGCGACATGGAGTTGGTGCGGATGCTGTGCGGCAGGCTGAACAAGGTGGCCGCGATGACTTCTCCGACGGGCGCCGCGGGCGCCGGCAAGTCGGCCGGCGAGTTGAACTACGCGAATCTCGGCGTGCAGATGTCGGGGCCTGGCGGCGTGCTGGTTCGCTGGTCGGTGGTCGCCGGCGAAGATTCGGGCGGCGCCAGGTGGAATTTCGTCGGGCCCGAGGGCAAAGCGACGCTCGAAATCCCCGCCGGCGAGCAGGTCTGGAAGCTGGAAACCCGGCTGGCCGGCGGCGTGCAATCGGAAACGTTCGAGCCTTGGGACGCGCCCCGTTTTGCTCTCGACCAGATGCAACGCGCGCGGTCGGGCCAGCCGCTCAAGCCCGACTGGCTCGACGCCGCCAACACGATGGAACTGGCCGACGCCGTCGAACACAGCTTGCAGCGCGGCCGCACGATCGAATTGCACTACGAATCGGCTTCGGAACAAAGTACGTTCAAAGGGCTGATGTCGGGGATCGGCTGTTTCTTGCTGATCGGGGTGCTGCTGTTCGTGATCGTCGCCACGACCGCCGTTCACGCCGGCGTCCCGCTGGCCGATTTTTGGCCGCATGCCCTGTTGGCTTTGCTGTTGGCGTTCTTGTTGTTGCAACTGCTGCGGCTGGCGTTTCCGCGCGAGAGCGATTAGGGATTGGGCGGGGAGCTGGGAGCAAAGTTTTTTGAAAGGGGATAGGGGGATGCGGAGGAGATCAGGGGATAGGATTACAGAGAGACGGACGAAGCGAGAGAGGCGATTTCCATCCGGAGATTGACGAGTGAATGGGAATAATCTCATTCTTTATCTCCCCATCTCCTCCTCATCCCCCTATCCCCTTATAAAAGGCTCTAAATTGCCCCCGGCGCTCTCAATCGTCCCAGCGCCGTCAAGTTTTTGAAACGAGGCGTCTACTAGTTTGCGAGACGAAATTGAAATCCAAGTCGTCGGCCCCGTAAGCGGCGCGATCCGGCCGCCGGGCTCGAAGAGCATTACCAACCGCGCGTTGGCCTGCGCGGGGTTGGCCGAAGGCGAATCGACGCTCACGGGCGCGCTCGACAGCGAAGATACCCAAGTGATGATCGGGGCCTTGCGGCGTCTCGGCATTGCGATCGACGCCGATTGGCCGTCGGCCGCGTTGCGCGTGGCAGGTTGCGGCGGTCGCATTCCGGCCGAGGGCGGCGAACTGTACGTGGCCAACAGCGGCACGACGATTCGCTTTCTAGCGGCGCTCGTGGCCTTGGGGCGCGGAACGTTCCGGCTCGACGGTACGCCGCGGATGCGCGAGCGGCCGATCGGCGATCTGGTCGAGGCCTTGCAGCAGCTCGGCGCCGACGTCGAGAGCGAAGGCCCGGGCGGCTGCCCGCCGGTGGTCATTCGCGCTCATGGCTTGCCCGGCGGGCTGGCGAAGGTGCGGGGCGACGTATCGAGCCAGTTTCTCAGCGGGCTGTTGATGGCGGCGCCTTACGCCGATCGGCCGGTGGAACTGGGCGTCGAGGGGACGCTCGTCTCGCAGCCTTACGTGCGGATGACGCTGGCCGTGATGTCGGCCTTCGGCGTCGATGTGCCGGCAGGCGATTTGAGCCGTTTTCGTATGCCGCCAGGCGTCAAGTATCGAGGCCGCGACTATTCAATCGAGCCCGACGCCTCGGCGGCGAGCTATTTTTTCGCCGCCGCGGCGATCACCGGCGGCGAAGTGACGGTCGAAGGGCTCTCGCGCCAGAGTTTGCAGGGCGACGTGGCTTTCGTCGACGTGCTCGAAAAGATGGGCTGCCGGGTGACCATCGACGCCGACCGCATCGCTGTGGCCGGCGGCCCGTTGCACGGCGTCGACGTCGATCTGAATGCGATCAGCGACACCGTGCAAACGCTGGGCGCCGTGGCGCTCTTCGCCAGCGGTCCGACGACGGTCCGCGGCGTCGCTCATATTCGTCATAAAGAGACCGATCGTATCGGCGCCTTGGCGACCGAGCTGCGCAAACTCGGCGCGACGGTCGAAGAGTTGGCCGACGGGTTGAAGATTACTCCCGGCCCCTTGCACGGCGCGGCACTCGACACCTATCAAGACCATCGCATGGCGATGAGCTTGGCTCTGGTCGGGCTGCGCGTGCCGGGCGTGGTGATCCGCGATCCGGGCTGCACGGCCAAGACTTATCCGCGGTTTTTCGAAGACTTGCATCGCTTGACCGGCGGATCGGCCTAGCGCTTTTCCACATAGAAACCAGGCTCGGGGCGTTTGGGCGGATCAGCGACACTCACGGACTTTAGCCACGGATGAAACACGGGTCCAACACGGATTAGGAATTGAGAACCCTGCGTTTAAGCTCTACTTTTGGCCGGGCGAAGATAAAGTTCCATCGGGCTTTATCCGTGTTGCATCGGTGTTTTATCCGTGGCTCAATCCGCCAGCTTAAGATCAGAGCGCTTTACAATTCGCTGACTCTATCGGATTGCGGGTGTGACTTGAAAAAGCCGGGTTTTCAGTGAACGCCTGATTCGTCATCCTTCTGCTGACCAAAGTAGGAGGATGCGAGAATGGACGCTCGCCCGAAGACCCGGCGTCTGAATCGT
>DATKRK010000396.1:0-65855 GCA_035532215.1 Pirellulales bacterium
CCCGATCATCAGCCGCTGGCCCGCTTTTCGACTGAGCACGAATGCCTCTTCAAGTCTGAGTTGATAGGTGAGGGAGGGTGGCTGGCGGCAGAGCGAAGCGATGCCCCAGCGAACTGGGGCTTCGCCTGGGCTCAGCCGCCAGCCACCCGACTGTCAAAATGGCTTTGAAGAGGCACTAGCGAGTCTTCGCAGTTTCAGCGATCGAAAATGTCAAAAAAATTTTTCTCGCCGGCCGTCCAGCGCTTCAGCGCTGCCAAAACCCACCGAAACGATGAATCTGTAATGGTTTATGTGGCGCCAGCAGTGCTGGCAATGCAATCGTCGTCAATCGCTAACGGTTCCCTAACACCCCTCGCTGCAAGCCGTTCGGGCGATTTCGAAAAGTTGATTGACTCCGCTCGGAAAGCGAGTAAACTCTGAGCCTGCAACAACTGGATATTGTGGCAAGGAATCAATAAAGCTACAATATGTTGTTGTTTTCCAGTGATCGAGTCCGATTCCCTTTCTGGACCGTCAACGTCGAATTCTGGCCGGAGAATGGCATCCCTAAGGCCAAATTTGCCGAAGATCTCAATCAGTGTTATGGTATACTCTTGTATACTTAAGGAACGGATGCCTAGTATTTCTTTGCAGGGGGATTGCGCCTGTGGCTGACTTAGGGATGGGCCCCGATAAAGGGCATGCTGTGGCCGAACGACCGAAGGGAAAACGCGTGCGTGGATTTGCTCGCGGGCTGAGCATCAAGCCGACGTTCTGTCCCGAGCAGGTCGCCGATCCGTTCGAGACGCTCGAGTGGGACTTGCGCATCGCCGCCATCAAGGGCGAGTCGGGCGAGGTGCTGTTCGAGCAGCCCGACTGCGAGGTGCCGGCGCACTGGTCGCAGTTGGCCACCAACGTGGTCTGCAGCAAATACTTCTACGGCGAGGTCGGCACCAAGCAGCGCGAAACGAGCGTGCGGCAGTTGATCCATCGCGTGACGCGAACGATCGCCGATTGGGGCGTTCACGACGGCTACTTCGCCAGTCCTGAAGACGGCGAGACCTTTTACCGCGAGCTGACCTGGCTCTGCCTGCACCAGCACGGGGCGTTCAACTCGCCGGTCTGGTTCAACGTCGGCTTGTATCACCAGTACGGCGTCAAGGGGGCGCAGTGCAACTGGCACTTCGATGCCGAGACCGCGGTCGTCAAACAGCCGGATAACCCGTACGAATATCCGCAAGGCTCGGCCTGCTTCATTCAAAGCGTCGACGACAACATGGAAGACATCATGGAACTCGCCCGCAGCGAGGCCATGCTGTTCAAGTTCGGCTCGGGCACCGGCACCGATCTTTCGACCCTGCGTTCGCATCGCGAGCGGCTCTCGGGCGGCGGGCGGCCTTCGGGACCGCTGTCGTTCATGCGGGTTTACGATCAGATCGCCGCGGTCGTCAAAAGCGGCGGCAAGACGCGGCGGGCCGCCAAGATGCAGTCGATCAAGGTCTGGCACCCCGACGTGATGGAATTCATCGAGTGCAAGGCCAAGGAAGAAAAGAAGGCCCGCATTCTGATCCAGAACGGCTACGAGTCGAACTTCAACGGCGAAGCCTACAGTTCGATCTTGTTCCAGAACGCGAACCTTTCGGTGCGCGTGACCGACGACTTCATGCAGGCCGCGGTCGAGAACAAGCCCTGGACCACGCATTGGGTAACCGATCCCTCGCACGCAGGCCCCACGTTCCAGGCTCGCGACGTGATGGCCCAGATGGCCGAAGGCGCTTGGTACTGCGGCGATCCGGGCGTGCAGTACGACACGACGATCAACCGCTGGCACACCTGCCCGAACTCGGGCCGGATCAACGCCTCGAATCCGTGCTCGGAGTACATGTTTCTCGACGACACGGCCTGCAACCTGGCGAGCATCAATCTGATGAAGTTCCGCCAGCCGGACGGCGCGTTCGACGTCGAGCGGTTCCAGGCGGCCTGCCGCATCTTCTTCGTCGCCCAGGAAATCCTGGTCGATCATGCCAGCTATCCGACGAAGCAGATCGCCGAGAACAGCCACCGCTTCCGCCCCTTGGGCCTGGGTTACTCGAACCTGGGCAGCCTGGTCATGTCCAGCGGCCTGGCGTACGATTCGCCCGGCGCCTTGGGCTTGTGCGGCGCCATGACCGCCTTGCTCCACGGCGCCGCCAACCTGGCCAGTGCTGAACTGGCGGCCGCGGTCGGGCCGTTCGAGGGCTACGCCGAGAATCGCGAGCCGATGCTTCGCGTGATGCAGATGCACCGCGACGCCGTCGAACAGATCGACGACGCCTGCCCCGAGTATCTCAAGACGGCGGCCCGCGAAGCGTGGGAAGACGTGTTGGCCAGCGGCCGCCAGCACGGTTTCCGCAACGCCCAGGCGACGGTGCTGGCGCCGACCGGGACGATCAGCTTCTTGATGGATTGCGACACGACCGGCATCGAGCCCGATATCGCGCTGGTCAAGTACAAGCAGCTTGCCGGCGGCGGCATGTTGAAGATCGTCAACAATACCGTGCCGCTGGCGCTCAAGACTTTGGGCTACGACCAGCCGGAGATCGAATCGATCCTGGCCTACATCGATCGCGAGGACACGATCGAGGGCGCCGCCGACCTGAAGATCGAGCACTTGCCGGTCTTCGACTGCGCCTTCCAGCCGCGCAACGGCACGCGCTCGATTTCGTGGCGAGCCCACGTGCGGATGATGGCCGCCGCGCAACCATTCCTCTCGGGCGCCATCTCGAAGACGGTGAACATGCCTCGCGATACCACTCCGGCCGACATCGCCGAGGCGTATCTCGAAGGCTGGCGGCTGGGCCTGAAGGCTTTGGCCGTCTACCGCGACGGCTCGAAGGAAAGCCAGCCCCTTTCGACCAGCACCGAAGGCGACAAGGCGGCGGAGAAGCAAAAGGCCATCCCGCGTCGCGAACGGTTGCCCGACACGCGGCACTCGATCACCCACAAGTTCAACATCGCCGGGCACGAGGGCTACATCACCGTCGGCCTTTACGAAGACGGCCGGCCGGGCGAGTTGTTCATCACGATGGCCAAGGAAGGCAGTACGATCGGCGGCTTGATGGATTGCTTCGGCACCGCCGTGTCGATGAGCTTGCAGTACGGCGTGCCGCTCGAGGTGTACGTGAGCAAGTTCTCGCACACGCGCTTCGAGCCGATGGGCCATACCAAGAATCCCGACATCCGGATCGCCAAGAGCATCGTCGATTACATCTTCCGCTGGCTGGGCATTACGTTCCTGCCGGGCTATCGCGAGGCGAGCGCCGGCCTGCCGGCCCCGGCCGAAGCGGACGCCGGTAATGAGAGCACGGGAGAAGAATTGCCGGGGGAGGTTAAGCCCGCCGCCATGAAGGTTGGCGGGCAGGTTGCCGGCACAGGATTGCCCCTCTCCAGCGGCACAGCATCGAGCGGCGCAGCATTGATCGGCAAAGCGGCGACCGGCGGCAAGACGGCAACTGGCGGCAAGACTACAACCGCCGCCAAGCCCGCCAACGGCGCGGTCGCAGGCGCCAAGGCGCCCGCCAATGGGGCGGCGCCGTACAAGAACGGCGCTTCGCACTCGACGGAGGGTGGCGCCAGCCTGCTGGAGCGGGCCGGCGTGGCGCCCAAGTGGGATCTCTCCTCGGCGTCTTCCGAAGGACTCACCCGCAGCGACCAGTTCGCCAGTTTCCAAACCGACGCACCGGCCTGCGACAATTGCGGCGCCATCACGGTGCGCAACGGCAACTGCTACTTGTGTCACAACTGCGGCAACAGCATGGGTTGCTCGTAACGGATTGTCGGGAAAGGATCCCGCGAGCAACTCTTTTTTCGCTTCCACGCAAGCGTCGCTCCCGCCCCAAGCGGGAGCGACGCTTTTTTATGGCAGTCAACACGCATCGCTGTCAGGTTTTTATTAACCAATAGGTAGGCGCAGGGCCTCTTCGGCGTGTGTCGGATCCAGGGCCTTTCCCTTTTTCAAGTTAGTAAAGTGTCTCGGGTGCCTGGGGCTGAGCCTCGGCGAAGCCCCAGAGTGAGTTCGGTCTGGGGCACGCTGCGCTTTGCCCCAGGCACCCTTTCGCCAATTTGAAAAACGGAAAGGCCCTGGTGTCGGGTCTGATCTGCTAGTCCGACGCCACTTCTGCGGTTAGAATTACGTTCATTTCCCGTCATCCTACCCAAGGGAGCAGGCGTGTCGAAGCAGGAGTTCACGGTCCTTTCACTGTTCTCAGGCGGCATGGGACTGGACATCGGGTTGGAAAAGACCGGCTGCTTCAAGCTCCTCGCTTGCGTCGAGAAGCTCCCTGCCTTCTGCGACACGATCCGCCGAAACCAAGATGCAGGGCGTCTCGGAAACCGCGACCTCAAAGTCTACCAGAAAGACATTGCCGACCTTCCTACGGAACAGGTCGTGCGGGATCTTGGGCTTGGCGCCGGCCAACTCGATCTGCTGGTCGGAGGACCGCCCTGCCAGACGTTCAGTACGACTGGCAAGCGAGCAAGCGTCCAAGACCCGCGAGGCACGCTACTCTGGCAGTTCCTCCGGTTCGTGCAAGAGCTTCAGCCGAAGTTCTTCCTGATGGAGAACGTCCGCGGCCTGATGTCGGCGGCGCTGCGTCACCGGCCCATCAAGGATCGCCCGAATAAGGGAGGCCCGCCGCTCGAGCCGGATGAGGAGCCCGGATCCGTCATCAACCGCTTCCTCCTCGATCTTCGGCACTCCTACCGGATCGACTGCTTCGAAGTGAACGCCGAGAACTATGGCGCGCCCCAACTTCGCGAGCGGGCGCTGTTCATCGGCAATCGTTTTAACCGTGTCGTCGAGTTCCGCGAGCCGACGCATGGCGAGCGGCGGCAACAGGAGCGGACCCTGTTCGACGACATCGAGAGCGGCGACCTCAAGCCCTTTCGGACGCTTCGCGAGGCATTGGAAGGACTTGTCGAGACAGACCCGCTGATCATGGATTTCAGCCCGCGCAAGAAGCGATATCTGTCGATGGTTTCCGAAGGCAGCAACTGGCGGTCTTTGCCGTCCGAGGTCGCCAAAGAGTCGATGGGGAAGGCGTACTTTGCCAAGGGAGGCCGGTCCGGCTGGTGGCGTCGACTGACGTTCGACCTCCCATGCCCGACCATCGTGACCATGCCGAACCATGCCGGCACCGCTCTCTGCCATCCGACCGAGACAAGGGCCCTGACTCTGCGGGAGTGCGCCCGCGTCCAGGAGTTTCCCGACGAGTGGGAGTTTTCTGGTACGACGCAGCAGCAGTACGCTCAAGTAGGCAACGCCGTGCCCATCCGACTGGGAGAGGTCTGCGGGGGCGTATTGGCCCAAGAACTCGCTGCTCTTTATAGGAGCGGCCTCACTAAGCCTGACGGCGACCGCCCGCCCTATCGCATTGTTTACGTCAAGTCGCACATCCGGACGCGCCAGTGGTACAAGGCCGGGGAGACTTTCGTGTGGCAGCACGGCGAGGACAACGGCCATGCCAAGTACCGCCCCGCAAAGACCGAGCGCAAGGTCAGGTTGCCGCCGAAGGAGTGAGCGATGGCGAAAAGCCCCAAAAAAACGCAAACAGGAGGCGCCTCAAGCAGAGGTTTCTACAAGGCGATCAAGGCGCGCAGTCACGGCTTTCAACCCGCCCTCGTCGCGTCCCTCTTGGCCCTGACCGACAAGGAACGCGTGGAAGCCCTGTCTGAAGCCATTTCGACGTACATCGTCAAGAACCTCCCGGAAGCAATCGAGCGGCGCGAGGGCTTGGCCGAATACTGCACCAATCCCTACGTTCTGCTGACCTCGGCGAGCGTAATGCGACTAGTCGAGTCGGACCAGTTCGCCAGCTTTCTGTTCAACAACAAGCTCTACATGGGACTGGAGACTTCATTCGGGAAGTCCATCGAGTCTGTGCTCGTCGTGCCCTACCCGGCAGGAACCGCGTTGCGCGACAGATGGAAGGAGCCGCCCGAGAAGATTGAAGAAAGTAAAACGTTGGCCAACCTCGCGCAAGAGGAGAAAGCCCAGAAACGGATCGACTCTGTGTGGAGGGAAGTGGACAAGGCGTGCGTCGTTGGCAATCGCCGATACATGGTCAGCATCAAGAGCGGTCCGAACTGCATCAACGACACGCAGGTCAAAGGAATGACCGATGCGATAGCCCAGCAGTACAAGACATGGATGGGGCAGACGAAAAAGACGTATCCCGGCGTCACGGCACTGGACATCGTGATCGGCCTGACCTATGGCACAGACCGCACCACCAACAACAAGGAGAACCAGATCCTCGTCAAACTACTCCAAAAAGGGTTCGTCGAAGAAGACCGGATTGGCAAGCCGGGCGTCCTCATTGACTCGGCGACTCGCTCGGTTCGCGTCTATCGTTGTATCGGCATCAATTTTTGGTCGCTGATCGGCAATCCGTCCAGCCCGAGTCAAGCGGGCTTTGTTTACCTGGAAGTCCTTCTGGCATGGCAAAAGCCTTATCAAAAGGCATGACCGCCGCCAGCCTTGAAGAACGGGTGAACCTCAAGATCCAGCAACTCTCACATGCGTTGACAAAACTGTCATTCCCTCGGAACGGTCTGCCCGAGTGGGTCCGAGAGGATTTCAAGGAACATGAACTGACATGGCTGGCAGCAGCTATGTCTGCGTTTTACGACGAGGGGATCTGAGACGTGGAAAGAGCACTACGAGAGAAGTTGGTCGGCGGCAGCTTCGGCAAGGTCTCGGAGACTCACTCGCGTAGGATGGGAGCAGTCCGGGGTAGGGGCAACCGCACAACCGAGGCTCGCTTCCGCGCAATGCTCGTCAGCGCTGGCATTCGTGGCTGGACGACGAAGACGAAGGGGATCAAGGGCAAGCCGGATTTCTACTTCCCTGACAGTAAGGTCGCCGTGTTTCTAGACGGTTGCTTTTGGCATGGCTGCCCCCAGTGCGGTCATGTGCCCCATGTCAACAGGCCGTTCTGGAAGGCGAAGATCCAACGAAACCAGCGCAGAGACGCAGAAACCGATCGCTTGCTCCGTGACGGAGGCATCACGACTGTTCGGTTCTGGGAACATGAACTGAGAAATGCCCCGAAGGATTGCATCCAAAAGCTTCTCGGATATCTCGGAAAACCTCGGATCTCGCGAAAATCGAAGGAGCCGAAGAACTGAACGCGATCTTCCTTGAGCAGGCCGGGCTCACGCCAGCAGCTTTTCGACCACGTTGCCGCCGACGTCGGTCAGGCGGAAGTTGCGGCCTTGGAACTTGTAGGTCAGCTTGAGGTGGTCGAGCCCCAACAAGTGCAAGATCGTGGCTTGCAGGTCGTGAACGTGAACGCGGTCCTCGACGGCATAGAAACCCAGTTCGTCGGTCTGGCCGACCGTCTGCCCGGCCTTGATGCCGCCGCCGGCCATCCAAACCGTGTAGCCATCGATGTGATGGTCGCGGCCCATCATGTCGCGCGGCTCGCCCATCGGCGTGCGGCCGAACTCGCCGCCCCAGATCACGAGCGTCTCGTCGAGCAAACCGCGGCGTTTGAGGTCTTTGACCAACATCGCGGCCGGGCCGTCGATTTCGCGGCAGCGGTCGTCGAGCGGCTTGCCCAGGTGCGTGTCGGCGTTGCCGTGATGGTCCCAATCGGCGTGATAAAGCTGCACGAACCGCACGCCGCGTTCGACCAGCCGCCGGGCCAACAGGCAGTTGTTGGCGAAGGAGGGCTTCCCCGGCTCGGCGCCGTAGGCGGCCAACGTCTCGGCGCTTTCGCCCGCGAGATCCATCAACTCCGGCGCGCTCGACTGCATGCGGTAGGCCATTTCGTAGGCCGAAATCCGCGTGGCGATTTCGGGATCGGCCACCGCGTCGAGCCGGGCCGCGTTGAGGTCTTTCACGGCATTGAAGAACTGGCTTTGCCGCTCGCGATTGAAGCCTTCGGGGCTGGCCAGGTTCAAGATCGGCTCGGGGCCGAGCAGAAACGGCACGCCCTGAAAGGTCGTCGGCAGAAAGCCGCTGCCCCACAACGGCGCGCCGCCGCGCGGCCCTCGCGGACCCGATTGCAGCACGACGAAGCCGGGCAGGTCCTGCGATTCGCTGCCGATGCCGTAGGTCAGCCAGGCGCCCATGCTCGGAAAGCCGAACCGCGGCGTGCCCGTGTTGGCGACCAGCTTGGCCGGGCCGTGGTTGAACACGTCGGTGGCCATGCTCTTCACGATGCACACGTCGTCGGCGATCGAGGCCAGGCCGGGGAGCAACTCGCTCAGTTCGGCGCCCGACTGGCCGTGCCGGGCGAACTTTCGCCGCGTGCCGAGCAGCTTGGCGTCGGTCTTGATGAAGGCGAAACGCTTGTTCTTCACGTAGTCGGGGGGCACGATCTGGCCGTCGAGTTCCTGCAGCTTGGGCTTGTAGTCGAACAGCTCCAACTGGCTCGGGCCGCCGGCCATGAACAGGTAGATCACCCGCTTCGCCTTGGCCGCAAAGTGCGGCGCCTTGGGCGCCAGCGGCGAGGCGCCGGCGCTCGAATCGGCCAGCAGTTTTTGCTCGGAGAGCAACCCGGCCAATGCCAGCGAGCCGAGACCAAGGCCGCACTGGTTGAAGAAGTGCCGGCGGGTTTGCAGCAGGTCGATCGTTTGATTTCGCTGTGTTGCGAGAATTCGGGGATCAGTCATGGTTATGATCTGAGCTAGAGATTGCCTAACTATCTTTCCACAAGCTCGTCTGCCGCCAGCTTTAGCTGGTGGTGAGAAACATGCCTTCCCCTTTTTCAGCCGGCTTTAGCCGGGCTTCTCGACAAGGCATCGCGTACGAAGCCCGGCTAAAGCCGGCTGAAAAACATTTCATTGCTGCTCAGTCCCACCAGCTAAAGCTGGTGGCAGACGAAACATGTCAGGCTGGAAAGCCTGACCTACAAAGCCTGACCTACGTACTTACTCCCGCGTAATAAACTCGTCCAAATTCAACAACACCCGGGCCACGGCCGTCCAAGCCGCGGCGTCGGCCAGGGCAACCTCCGCCGGTCGATTGGCGGGCGCCACTTTCTTCGCGTCTTCTTCGGCCGCCGCAAACGTCTGCCGCTGACCAGCGAGCAACTGGGCCAGCCGGGCGCTTTCGACCGCCGAAGGCTCGCGGGCAAAGCAGAGCCGGAAGGCATACCGCAACCGCTCGGGATCGGCGGCCGACGGCGCCTCTTTCAAGACGCGGCAGGCCAAGCCTTGCGCCGCTTCGACGAACACGCGGTCGTTGGCCAGCGTCAGCGCTTGCAGCGGCGTGTTCGAACGCGGCCGCCTGGTGCAGGCCGTGTTGGCGTCGGGCGCGTCGAAGGTCATCAAAAACGGATAGGGACTCGAACGCCAGAAGTAGGTATACATGCCGCGGCGGTAGCGATCGTCGCCGCCGCTTTCTTGCCAGTACTTCACCTGCTGCGTGAAGCGGTAGATGCCTGCCGGCTGCGGCGGGTAGACGCCCGGCCCGCCGATTTCGCGAGAGAGCAGCCCGCTGGCGGCCAGCGCCGTATCGCGAATCAATTCGGCGTCGAGCCGCAACCGCGTCTGCCGGGCCAATAGCTTGTTGTTCGCGTCGCGCTCGACCAGGTCCGCGCGAAACGCCGACGACTGCCGATATGTCGCCGAAGTGACGATCATCCGGTGCAGCTTCTTCATGCTCCAGCCGCTTTGGACGAAATAGCGGGCCAGCCAGTCGAGCAACTCAGGGTGCGTTGGCGCGCTGCCTTGCGTGCCGAAATCATTTTCGGTCTCGACGATCCCCTGGCCGAAGTGTTGCAGCCAGATGCGGTTGACGACCACCCGCGGCGTGAGCGGGTTCTGCGGATCGACCAGCCAGCGGGCCAAATCGAGCCGGTTGGCCTCGGCGCCGGCCGGCTCGATCGGCGGCAGCACGGCGGGCGTCGCCGGCTTGACGCGGGCGCCGGGCCGCAGGAAGTCGCCGCGAATGTGAATGAACGTCTCCCGCGGCTGCGGTCGCTCTTTCATCACCAGCGTGGTCGTGATCGCCGCGGCAAGCTGCTTCTGCCGCTCCTTGAATTCGCCGTATTGCGCCGCGATGGCGACGCGCTCCGCATCGATCTTCTTGAATTCCTCGAAGAGCAGCTTCTTTTGCTCCTCGGTCCGCTCGCCGGCGGGGACGGCGGCGGCTTGCTTGATCGCGTCCGAGACGCTCTGCGCGGCCGGATCGGCGAGGAGCTTGCGCTCCCAGTCGACCTGCCGCACGCCGAGGTTCGCGTCCACCTCCATGATCCGCTTTTCGAGCTGCGCAATCTCGGCCAACAGCGCCGGCTGCTCCTTGGCCTGCTGTTGCGTGGGCACGGGCAAGGTCGGTTCGTCGGCGCCGTTCATGAGTGCGAAGAGCTGATAGAACTCGCGCTGCGAGATCGGGTCGTACTTGTGATCGTGGCAGCGGGCGCAGCCGAGCGTCAGCCCCAGAAAGACGGCGCCGGTCGTGCTCACCCGATCTACGACGCTCTCGACGCGGAACTGCTCGGGGTCGGTCCCTCCTTCCTCGTTGCGCAGCGTGTTGCGGTGGAAGCCGGTGGCGATCCGCTGTTCGAGCGTGGCCTCGGGCAGCATGTCGCCCGCGACCTGCTCGATCGTAAACCGATCGAATGGCATGTCGCGGCCGATGGCGTCGATCACCCAGTCGCGATATTTCCAGATCGAGCGGCCGCCGTCGATCGTGTAACCGTTCGAGTCGGCGTAGCGCGCCTGGTCGAGCCAGTGCCGGGCCCAACGCTCGGCGTAGTGCGGCGAACCGAGCAACCGATCGACGAGCTGCTCGTAAGCGTCGGAATTCGGGTCGTTCACGAACGCCTCGATTTCGGCCGGCGACGGGGGCAAGCCGACCAGATCGAGCGACAGCCGGCGAATCAGCGTCACGCGGTCGGCCTCGCGCGCCGGTTTGACCGATGCCGCGTCGAGCCGGGCCAGAATCAAGGCGTCGATCGGATTGCGCACCCACGCGGGCGTCGAGACCTGCGGAATTGCCGGCTGAGCCAGCGGCTGGTAAGCCCAGTGCTTGTTGGCGGCCGCTTTCGGGGCGGCCGGCGCATCGTCGGCGGGTCGCTTCGCCCCCTGGTCGATCCAGGCCTTGAATAAAGTGATTTCGGCCTCCGCCAGCGGCGGGCCTTTGGGCGGCATCTTTTCGACGTCCTTGGCGCCGGAGAGGGCCGCAACGAGCAGGCTTTCGCCGCTTTTGCCTGCGACGATCGCAGCGCCGCTGTAGCCCCCTTCGATGGCGGCCGCGACCGTATCGAGCCGCAAGCCCGACTTCTGCACGTCGGGGCCGTGGCACTCGTAGCAGCGCTTGGCCAACAGCGGCTGGATGTCCTGGCGATAATCGACCGGCCGAGCGCCGGCAGGCTCGGCCGCCGCGGCAAAATCGAGATGAGAACTCGCCGCCAGGCAGAACAGACATCCGAGCAAGCAGCTCCTCATCGGCACGACTCTCGGGGGCGAACAGGGCGGAGGTTTCCTAGGCAGGACCGATGGCGACGATCCTCGCCTCTCATCGGCAATTCTTGATCTTAAGAGATCGGCGGCGAGGTCGCAAGAAAATAGGGCTCGCCCGGCACGGGGAACGTTGGGCGCCAAGCCGATTTGAAGTTAGAATCGCACTGCGGCTAGTTCCAGCCTGGATTTTCGGGCGTCCGTCGACTCTGACAAGGGCTCACGCGGAGCCGCGGAGCCGCAGAGAGGCGGGATTGATAGCGAAGATGGCCAACCACGGATGGCACGGATGATTCGAGTTTTTTTATCAGTGCAATCCATACTACAAACGTTCTATTTCTCCGCGTCCCGCGAAGATTCATGGGGCGCTTTTGGCGGAGGCGAGCCACGGATGAAACACGGATCGAGCACGGATCGGATATGGTGTTTTCCAATTCGGCTCCTCACCGGCGTCTCACTTACCAACGCCACGTTGATTTGCCCGGCAATGCCTTGGAAAACGCAACCCCAACCCTGCTAAGGGGCGATAAAACCACTCATAGATTCTGCGGAAGAGCCTCATTCTGCATTTCATCCGTGTTTCATCCGTGTTCCATCCGTGGCTCAATGGGTTGCGGCCGAAGGCGGCGCTGGGAAATCCGTGGTTCATGAAAGGCTGGTTCAATCGAAGATGGCCAACTTGGCCCGCCACCTTCTGCGGGCTTGCCATCCAATGCGTCTTCAACCGGTATCTGGGGCGCTTGCGTCGCGAGGGGCTCACGCGGAGCCGCGGAGCCGCAGAGAGGCGGGATTCATAGTCGAAGATGGCCAACCACGGATGGCACGGATGGCACGGATGTTCCTTTATCAGTGCAATCCATGAAATCCGTGGTTCATAAAAAGGCTGGTTCCATCGAAGATGGCCAACTCCGCTCGGGCAAAATGGAAGACGGCCAACTGGCCAACTCGTCTTCGGTCGGTCGACCCGTTTCAGCCATTTTCGCCCTCGATCATCTCCTCTGCGTCTCCGCGGCTCCGCGTGAGACCCTCCGGTTTGCGATCTGCGTGTGAAGTTTGGGCTTTCCCGAAGATGGCCAAATCCGCCCGATCGCCTTGGAGCTTGGAACGATCTCACGACCAAGATGGCCAACGCCGGCCGGCAAGGTGGCTCACGCGGAGCCGCGGAGACGCAGAGAGGCGGGATTCATAGTCGAAGATGGCCAACCACGGATCACACGGATGGCACGGATGTTCCTTTATCAGTGTGATCCGTGAAATCCGTGGTTCATGAAAGGCTGGTTCCATCGAAGATGGCCAACTTGGCTCGGACAAAATGGAAGACGGCCAACTCGTCTTCGGTCGGTCGACCCGTTTCAGCCATTTTCGCCCTCGATCATCTCCTCTGCGTCTCCGCGGCTCCGCGTGAGACCCTCCGGTTTGCGATCTGCGTGTGAAGTTTGGGCTTTCCCGAAGGTGGCCAAATCCGCCCGATCGCCTTGGAGCTTGGAACGATCTCACGACCAAGATGGCCAACTTCGCGCAGACGCCTACCGGGGGGCTGACGCCCCCCGCTCGCCGAAGATGGATGGCCGCGGCGTCGAACCCCATAGCCAATCCGGGGCCAATTCGGCACAATGGGCGGCAAATCACTGTTTCAGAAGCCATTGTCAGTGTGAGAAAAGCCCATGAATTCGCAAATCATCGATATCCACGGCCGCCAAATTCTCGATAGCCGCGGCAATCCCACGATCGAGGTCGACGTCCGGTTGGCCGACGGGTCGTTCGGTCGGGCCGCCGTGCCCAGCGGCGCCAGCACGGGCGTTCACGAAGCCTGGGAGCTGCGCGACGGCGACGCGAGCCAGTTCCTGGGCAAGGGGGTCAGCAAAGCGGTCGACCACGTGAACGAGGATATCGCCGACGCCCTGATCGGCCAGGACGCGTTGGAGCAGGCCGAAATCGACGCCCTGATGATCAAGCTCGACGGCACGCCGAACAAAAAGCAGCTCGGCGCCAATGCCATCTTGGGCGTTTCGCTGGCCAATGCCCACGCGGCGGCCGCCTACTGCGGACTGCCGCTGTTCCGCTACTTGGGAGGCGCCGGCGCTCGGTTGCTGCCGGCGCCGATGATGAACATCGTCAACGGCGGCGCCCACGCCGACAACAAGGTCGACGTCCAGGAATTCATGGTCATGCCGCTGGGCTTCGACTCGTTCAGCGACGCCCTGCGCTGCGGCGCCGAAATCTTCCACAATCTGAAGAAGGTGCTGCAGAAGAAAGGCTACAAGACGGCCGTTGGCGACGAAGGCGGTTTCGCCCCCGACCTGGGCAGCAATGCCGAGGCGCTCGACCTGATCGTCGAGGCTGTCGGCCAGGCGGGCTACAAGCTCGGCCGCGGCGAACAGGTGGGCATCGCCGTAGACGTCGCTGCCAACGAACTCTTCGACGCCAAGCAAAAGACCTACTCCATGGACGGCCGCTCGCTCGACGCCGCCGGCATGGTCGACTTGCTGGCCGGCTGGGTCGCGAAATACCCGATCTGCTCGATCGAAGACGCTTGCAGCGAGGACGATTGGGATGGCTGGAAGCTGCTCACCGACAAGCTGGGCTCGAAGGTGCAGCTCGTCGGCGACGACCTGTTCGTCACGAACACCCAGCGGTTGCAAGACGGCATCGACCGCGGCATCGCCAACAGCATCCTGATCAAGGTCAACCAGATCGGCTCGCTGACTGAAACAATCGAGGCCATCCAGCTCGCCCACCGCAACGGCTACACGAGCGTCACCAGCCATCGCAGCGGCGAGACCGAAGACGCCACGATCGCCGACCTGGCCGTCGCGCTCGGGACCGGCCAGATCAAAACCGGCTCGCTCTCGCGCACCGACCGCACGGCCAAGTACAACCAGTTGCTGCGGATCGAAGAGATCCTGGGCGAATCGGCGATCTACGCCGGCCGGCTGTTTCCGAACTGGGTGAAGAAATAGCGGCGACCATGCGTAGGTCAGGCTTTCCAGCCTGACGGGCGTCAGGCTAAAAGCCTGACCTACGCACCGTGCAACCCAAGGGAACGAGCGCAGCTATTTGGCAATAAAGGCCGCGTAGGGTTTGTCCCGGCGGCCATAGACCTCGCGGCCCTCGAGCTCGGGCGCTTCCCAGACTCGCGCGCCGCGGTAAGACGCCGATAACCCGACGCTCGTCATCCGCGCGAACGCATAGTGCCAGGCATAGGCCGATTCCGAGCGTCGCGCTTCCAAAACCACGAGCGCCTCGGGATCGGTGGCCTCGACGAGCGCGAAGATCGCTCCATCGAGGATCTCGCCCTTGGCGGACGGGTATCGGTAGATCGGCTTGGTGAGCAAGCGGAGCGTTCGCGTCACGCCGTCGCGAGTCGTCTTTTCGCCCGCGAAATCCTGGGCCAGGCGGCGCATTTGCCGCAGGCGCCGCCCGGCAGTCTCGGCGGGCGCTTCGGCGCCTTTTGCGAGTTCTGGCGATAACAAACCCATGCCCGGCGCCCAACGGTAAGGCCCGTCCGCCGTAATCGGGCCGTTTGCAAGCGAGCACCATTCATGTTGTTCGTGCTTGCGGCCGGCTTTGTCGTAGTACTCGTTCAGAGAAACAACGGCCGCCGGCAGACCCGCATCCGTCCAAAGGAAGATCTCGCCGTGACCCTGCGCGGAGTCCAAGGGGTTCGTCCAGCGCAGGACAGGCTCGGCGAGAAGCGAGAGTTTTCGCTGGCCATCGTCGCCCGCCCGCAGCTCATAACTTTCGGCGGTCGCTTTGGCGTAGGCGGCGAACTCCTTGGCGTCGTCCGATTGTGTGCCGGCTTCACGTTTGGGCTTGTCAGGCGCCTCGCCTTCGCACCGCGACGCCGAAAATGCGACAACTATCGGCAACGCGTAGGTCGTCAGAGCACGGATTGCGTTTCTCATGCTGGGCGTCCTTTTCAAATAAGACGTTTTGTCTTAAATAAGATAATAGTGGCCGCATGCGGCCGAGTCAATCCGCGAGGTTTTGCGGTGGTGATACCATTTGATGCTCTGTCCCGAAAAAATCGGAACGCATCTTCGCCGGGTCTGCAAGTAATGACTGCCACCAGCTTTAGCTGGTGGTCGCCGTCTCTCAAGAACTCTTTTTCCAGCCGGCTTTAGCCGGCTTTTCTGGGGCATCGGCAGCCGGCTAAAGCCGGCTTACAACAAATCATATTGGAGGCGCTGACCACCAGCTAAAGCTGGTGGCAAACAATCCACGCACTTTTTCTTTACGCAGTCTCAAACGGCATCAGTACGGGTTTTGCAAGCGGGCGTTCCTGGCCCAGCCAACGTCGGTTGACATCCGCTCGCCCATCGGGCCATGATGAAGTTGGAGAGCGAACCGGCCGGTTCGAGCTCGCCGCTTCATTTCTCGACTGCCATTGCCGCGATCAGTGGCGCCAAGCATGAACTCCTCGCCCTCGCCGCCACCGTCGAAGCCGCTCAGCGATTCGCCGCTGTTTTGGCTGCTGCTGTTCGGCGGCATGGCGCTGGCGATGGCGGCGGTGATCCAGCCCAAGTTCGCCCAGCGCGAAGCCCGGCTGGAGCGGATGTACCATTCGCGCCAGTTGGCCTCCGAACGCTCGGCGTCGAAAGCCAGCGGAGCGGAATCGGAAGCCGTTCCGCCGGCCTCTGCGACGCCGGCATATCAAACGGGCGAACCGATCGTCACGCTGCGATCGCTGATGTTCTTGCTCGCCGCGGTGCTGCTGGCCGCGTCGATTGCGCTCTTGTTCGTTCGCCGCGGCCAGGCTTCGGGGCATGAGACATGAGTTGGCTATTCGAAGACCCGACGCCGTTGATCGTCGTCGGCGTGCTGATCGAGGGGCTGCTGGCCGTGGTCTTCGTCAACACGCGGCAGCTCAAGGCGGCGGCGGCGATGGCCGGCGTGCTCGTTCTCGTGCTGGCCGGGCTGGCGGTCGAGCAGGTCGTCGTCACCGATTACGAGCGGATCGAAGCGGCGCTCGACGGCACGGCCCGCTCGCTGCGCGCCAACGACGTTCCGGGCTTGCTCGCGCACATCGATCCGCAGGCCGCCGGCATGCGGCAAAACGCCGAAACCAACTTGCGCCGAGCCCGCATCAGAGACGCCAAGGTCAAAGACCTGAAGGTCCAATTTCATCGCCTGACCAGCCCGCCGACGGCCGAGGCGGAATTCATCGGCAACATCAAAGGCAGTTTTCAAAGCGGCATTGACGTCGGCGAAGGGACGATCATCCGGCGGTTCCACATCAAATTCGTCCGCCGCGGCGACGACTGGCTGATGACCGCCTACGAAGACCTCGGCCCGCCGATCGGGCCGGGGCGGCTGCGCGACGAAGAATAGGCTGTCGGGGGCGGGTCGAAATTGCGCCACACAGACCCGAAGAATCCAGCACGGCCTTCGGCCGCAACCAAAGTCGCTTTTCGCTCCGCGAAAAAATGTCTTTTCGCGGAGCGAAAAGCGACTTTCTGAACCGTGATTTTAAGGTTCACACCGCGGAACTCGGCTTGACCCACAGGACGAAATCTTGTCGGCCCGCAACGAACGCACCTCTTGCCGCGCCCTTGCCGACAGGCGGAATTTGTGCTCTTTAGATAGATTCCCCGCGTCGCGATTTTTCGGAGTTTCCCATGCCCCCGCAGTTGAACAAGTACAGCTCCCGCATCACGCAACCCAAGAGCCAGGGCGCCAGCCAGGCCATGCTCTACGGCACGGGAATGACCCCCGACGACATGCAGAAGGCCCAGGTCGGCATCGCCAGCGTGTGGTACGAGGGCAACACCTGCAACATGCACCTCAACGACCTGGCCGCCAAGGTCAAGGTGGGGGTCGTGGCGGCCGGCATGGTCGGCATGCGGTTCAACACGATCGGCGTCAGCGACGGCATCTCGATGGGCACCGAAGGCATGAGCTATTCGCTCCAGTCTCGCGACATCATCGCCGACTCGATCGAAACGGTGATGCGCGCCCAGTGGTACGACGCCAACATTTCGATCCCCGGCTGCGACAAGAACATGCCGGGCGCCTTGATCGCGATGGGCCGCGTCAATCGGCCTTCGCTGATGGTCTACGGCGGCACGATCAAGCCGGGCCACAAGAACGGCGACGCACTCGACATCGTTTCGGCCTTCCAATGCTACGGCGAATACCTGGCCGGCAAGTTGAACGAGACGGGCCGGCAGGAAGTCGTTCGCAAAAGCTGCCCGGGCGCCGGCGCCTGCGGCGGCATGTATACGGCCAACACGATGGCCTCGGCGATCGAAGCGATGGGCATGGCCTTGCCCTACAGCTCTTCGACGCCGGCCGAAGATCCCGGCAAGCTCGACGAATGTTTCCGCGCCGGCGCGGCCATTCGCGTCTGTCTGGAGCGCGATCTCAAGCCGCGCGACATCATGACCCGCAAAGCGTTCGAAAACGCGATGGTCGTGGTCATGGTGCTCGGCGGTTCGACCAACGCCGTGCTGCACCTGATCGCCATGGCTAGGGCGGTCGGCGTCGAACTTTCGATCGACGATTTCCAAAAAGTCAGCGATCGGATTCCATTCCTGGCCGATCTCAAGCCGAGCGGCCGCTACGTCGAGGAAGACCTGCACAAAGTCGGCGGCACGCCGGCCGTGATGAAGTATCTGCTCGAAAAGGACCTGATCGACGGCGGTTGCCTGACGGTGACCGGCAAGACGATCGCCGAGAACCTCGCCTCGCTGCCCGGCTTCACGCCTGGCCAGGACGTGTTTCACACGCTCGATAATCCCATCAAAAAAACCGGGCATATCCAGATCCTCAAGGGCAACCTGGCGCCCGAGGGCGCGGTGGCCAAGATCACCGGCAAAGAGGGCGAGCGTTTCGCCGGGCCGGCCAAGGTGTTCGACTCCGAAGAAGACATGCTCGCCGCGCTCGAACAAAAGCAGATCGCCAAAGGCGACGTGGTCATCATCCGCTACGAAGGCCCCAAGGGCGGCCCCGGCATGCCCGAGATGCTGACGCCGACCTCGGCCATCATGGGCGCCGGGCTCGGCAAGGACGTGGCCCTGCTGACCGACGGTCGTTTTTCCGGCGGTTCGCACGGCTTCATCGTCGGCCACATCACGCCCGAGGCCCAGGAGGGCGGCCCGCTCGCCTTCGTCCAGAACGGCGACCAGATCGTGATCGACGCTTCGAAAAACCTGCTCGAAGTCGAGTTGAGCGACGCGGAACTCGCGGCCCGCAAGGCTCGCTGGAAAGCGCCGCCCTACAAGGCCACTCGCGGCACGCTGTACAAGTACATCAAGAACGTGAAGAGCGCGTCGGAGGGGTGCGTGACGGACGAGTGAGCGCCAAGAAGTCCTCTCGCGCCACAACAAGCTTGCGTCTCGACGGCGCGTACCTCAGAATGTGAACGGGACGAATTCGCGGCGAGGCAGAAGGCGCCGAAAGGGGCAGTTGATCCATTCTCGGGGGTGCTGGCAATGACGCAGGCGGATGAATCGCAACGGCTTCATGCGGCATCGGAGGAGTGCGCCGAGGGCGCGCACTTTGGCCCCTCCGAACAACCGTGCCTTGGGCCGTTCGACCCGCCGGCCGATTACGCCTTCGAACCCGAGCTGGTCGGCCCGGCGCCGCGTCCGCTCACGCCCCGCGTGCAATGCAGCCCGCTGGAAAGGCGGCGAAAGTGGGCGGGCAGAGGAATCTTAGCTTTTGGCATCGCGTCGCTGGCGGCGTGCGAACTTCCGCAGTTTCGGCAGTGGGCGATCGTGGTCCCTTCCTTGGCCTATTTGAATTGGGTTGGCGCCGGGGCGATCGGCCTTTGGGGCGTAGGCATGGTGGTCGGCTGGCTGGGACTTGGCCCGCAATGTTACGTTCGCCGCGGAATTCCACTGGTGGCGCGGGTTGTGGATCTTGTCAAGGCGCCGGTCCTGATCATGAACGGTCAGGCAGCGTTGTACGGCTTTACGGCGATCATCGAATTTCTCGATCCCAAAACAAATGAATTGCAGCGCCGCTCGCTTGCGTCGCCTCAATTCTCGGCGGGCCACAAGAACCAGACCACGACCTCGTTCAAAGTGGGCGATTACGTCACGGCGGTCTATTTGCCCGGCAAGTACCCGAAATCGCTGCAGCTATTCGCTTTTCTCGAACTGGTTCCCGAACTGGGCATCGTGCGCCGCCAGAAGCCCGTCGCGAAGAACGCCCTCTGGAATGCGTCATTGATTGCGATCACGGTCGTCGCCTTCTTTGCCGTGGCGCTGTGGAACCTATACGCCATCACCTGCCTCCATTCGGTCGGTTTCGACTATACGAACGCGATCTTGCCGATGGTCGCCGGCGGGATTCCTGCGGCGGTCCTATTTCTCGGCGGAACCTGGCGGGGCCATCGCCGCGAACAACGCCGAATCGCCGAACGCAATGCGCAGGCGCTGGCCAGCGGCGAGGCGGTGGAATTCGGTTCGGCGTCGTTCTGGGGACAGCGCGGGCTCTACGGTTTCGTTATCAAAGCGCTGTTGATTCCAGGCATTTTCTTGGTCGGCGGCATGACCGTACTCTGTTGGTGTTTCACGGCAAACGCTTGGCTTGATGACTCGCCAGCGACGCTGCAAGCGGCGACGGTCGAAGGGTTCCAGGGCCGCAAGCTCTTTTACCGACTCCCTGGCGTACCGGACCGACTCGAGTACTACACGACTCGCGAAAATTGCCTCAAACTCCTGAATAAGCCGGCGGTCGCCGAAGTGCATGCCGGCCGCTTGGGCTGGCCGTGGGTCAAGGAACTGCGCGCGGCAGGGCCGGGAAACTGATGGCGCTATCGTCGATGCGCAGCGAATTGGAAGAGCGGCGAACCGGAAACGCCCGCTGATGTTGCGGACGCTCCCGGAGGCACGGGCAAAGGCGGTTTAATCCGACTGTTGAATTTGAAACTCGCATGGCAGCAGCCTAGAATATGGACATGCTCAATCAGCCAGAACAAGTGCGCGAAACCCAAGCGTCAGCGACTCTTAGAGCGGAGGATATCGCGCCGGATGTCCGCCAGTGGGCCGCGGGCGTGCTGCACGTCGAGCTCAGCGACGGCGACGAACTGACCTTGGCGCTCCGCCGTGCCGCCGACGATGATCGCGCGGCGCGACGAGCGAGCGCCAGGCAACGGCTGCTGACATTACTGGCGAAAGTGGACGCAAGGACTCGCGACGTACCCGACGAAGAGATGGAAAAAGCCATTGAC
Source organism: Pirellulales bacterium (assembly GCA_035532215.1). Taxonomy (GTDB): domain Bacteria; phylum Planctomycetota; class Planctomycetia; order Pirellulales; family JAICIG01; genus JAICIG01. The sequence continues at coordinate 20,606 of DATKRK010000396.1, forward strand.
GAAGCGATGCAATTTGTCCGCTCATCGCCTGAGGCTTGATGCGAGCTACGTGCGATACGAACGTCTTGGCCCGTGCGGCGGTTCGTCCTACTGGCCCGGCGAGAGCCGTGTTCGTGGAACTCCTGTCCGACCCGCACGCACATGTCCTTTCGGAGCCCATAGTGACGGAGCTTGCTCGCGTGCTGCGGTACGATCGCGTTCGCAATCAATCGCAAATGACAGATGCAGAGATCGACTCCTTCGTCAATGACCTTCGCGAACTGGCGGAACTCGTAACCATCCCGGATTCGGCGCCACCCGTCGCGAACGATCCTGATGATGATCTTGTCGTCGCCACGGCTGTTGCCGGACGCGCCGACGTCATCTGCACTCGCGACAGGCACATCCGGCACAACGTAGTGCGGGCTTATTGTGCTACGTTTGGAATTCGAGTGCTCACGGATGTCGAACTCTTGAACGAATTACGCGCCGGGCGATAAACCGAGGCACAGCGCGCTTGACAAAGACGACTCGTCGCGGGGCGTTTTTAACGCAGGTGACGCGATGTTCAAACACGAATCTCGCTCGGTTTTTTCGGGCGGAGCGGCGGTTCACTATCTCGTGGCGGGAAACGCGGCGGCGCAGCCCGTCGTGCTGTTGCACGGCGCCAGCTTTTCCGCGCAGACGTGGCACGAAATCGGCACGATCCAGGCGCTGACCGCAGCAGGCTACCTGGCCGTCGCGGTCGATTTGCCCGGCTACGGCGAGTCTGAGCCAAACAGCATGCCGTCAGAACGCTGGCTGGGCGATTTGCTCGAAGCTCTGGACATTGCCAAGCCGGTCGTGGTTTCGCCCTCGATGAGCGGTCAATACTCGCTGCCGCTGGTCACAGGCGAGCCCAAGCGCGTCAAAGCGTTCGTCGCCGTGGCGCCGGTCGCGATCGCGCAATACAAGGACCGGCTCGATCGCATCACGGCGCCCGTGCTGGCGGTCTGGGGCGAGAACGACCGGCTGATCCCGCAAGCACAGGCCGATCTGTTGGTCTCTTCGGCGAAACGAGGCCGCAAGGTCGTGATCGCCGGCGGCAGCCACGCGCCTTACATGAGCGATCCGGCGAGTTGGCATCGCGTGTTGCTCGAATTCCTTGCCGAGCTTGAATAACCCGGTCAAGCCCGGATGATTCATCAGCCCCGCAAGGTGGGCGCTGCTCGCGCTCAAAATAGCGGCAGGACTTCGCCGTCGCTGACGGGCAGCGGCCGATCGAGCATGTCTCGAATCTCGGCCCGAGGGGAAATGCCCAGCCGTAGGTTATGCTTCAGCATAACCTTTTGCGGCGCGGCAGGCCGGCACGCTCTTCGCGGATATGCTGAGGCATAACCTACGTGGCTGATTCAGGGGAAATTGCCGCGCTCGCTCGAAAAGGGGAAGTAGGAGTCGGGATCGCGAATCCATGAAGAGCGCGGCCGCGGTCTCGCTTCCATCGACCGGATGATGGCCTTGAGACGTGCCAACTCGGCCTCGTTTTTGGCCAGGCGCCACTCGCGATACCATCGTCGGTACGAGTCCGAAGAGTAGGCGACCCAGCGCGATCCCGTCCAGAAGGACCACGCGCCTGTTTTGCCCCAATACCACCAGTGCCCGTTCTGATACCGGTATCGCCAGCGTTCGGCTGCCGGAACCTGGGGCGGCGTGTCGGCGCTTTGCCGGACGGACGCGTCCGCAACTGCGGCCGGCCGCTCGTTGGTGGCGCGTGGGGCGCCAAGCTGCGAAGATCGGGGCGGTTCCGCCAGTGCGGCGCCCGGCAGCAGCAAAACAACCCAACAAGCGAATTGCGAAGCAATTCGTTGCATCTGAGTCGACCGATGACGTTTTCGTACCCCGATTGGGCGTTCCATGATTCATTATACCGGCCCTGCGATTCCTCGATCAGAGGCAATTCGGCTGAATTCGGCTGAATTCGCCGGACGCGTGCGTCATCATGGGCGGCAACCGCAGTGCGATTGTCACGAACGGTGGCGCCCACGGCGATCGAGTTCGTATTCGCATCGAGCGCGACGTGCAGCTTGTCGTCTGGTACTTGTTCGACTGCGCGGTCCGCGAGGCGCTTGTTGCCCTCGAAGGCGTTGATGATCGATTGGATGAATTCCGCAGCGAGGTTCATAGGGCGTCTCTGGCGATTTAGAGCCGACATTTCGTAGGTTATGCTTCAGCATAACCTTTTTGCGCCGCGACAGGTCGGCACGCTCTTCGCGGATATGCTGAAGCGTAACCTACCTGGCTGATTGCCAGCAGCGTCGCTTGGCGAGCCGGAGGCGTGAGCCTCCGGGTGATTGGGCGCCGCCGCAGCCCTTGACGACCAGGAGGCTGACGCCTCCGGCTCGCCGTTTTTCGTCGTTTGGCGACGCCCGGCTGATTTCGTCGGCATCGTCAGCCATAATGGACGTTCTGAACCTAACTCATGAATCGACAGCCGCAAAGCAATTCCATGCACGACAAGCTTTCCCGACGAGAATTCCTGCAAGAATCGGCCGCCGCGACGGCGGGGCTGGCGGCTGCGGCGGAACTGGCTGCGGCGGCGCCGAAGGCCGAAGAGCAGACCGACTTCGCGAGCGGGTGGCAACAGGCCCATGACCGCGTGTGGCTGGGCGCCGAGTATTGGGCTAACCCGCTGCAAGATTGGCGGATTGCCGGCGGGCGGATCGAGTGCGTCAAGGCGGCGCCGAATCGCAATGTACACCTGCTCATGCGGCGGCTGGGCGAAAAGCCAGGCAGCTTGCGGATGAGCGTGCGCCTCGGGCGGAGCGGCGGAAAAATCGCCGCCGCGGGCAAAGGCTCGGCCGGTTTCCGCATCGGCATTCGCGGGCCGCTGGACGATTATCGCAACGCCTTGATCTACGGCCAGGGACTCGATGCCGGCATTACGGCCGACGGGCGCTTGTTCATCGGCAAGCCGGGCGAAGGCGTGCCGGTCGACCTGGCGCGCGAGAGCATCGAGCTGCGGCTGACGGTCGATGTTGATGGCGACAAGAGCATGCTGACGCTTTCGGCTCACGACGGCAAGGAGCTTGCTCGCACCACGCCAGAGTCGCTCCCGTCGGAACGCTTGACCGGCAATCTCGCGATGGTCGCGAACTTCGCCTACGGCAATCCCAATGCGAAGAAGGACGCGGCCAAGAAAAACGCCGCGAATCAGCAGGCCGCCGAAAACCTCGGCGCGGGCCAGTTCTGGTTCGCCGATTGGACGCTCGCCGGCAGCCGCGTCGAACAGCACCAGGCCGACACGTTCGGCCCGATCCTGTTCAGTCAATATTCGCTCAGCCGCGGCATATTAAAACTGTCGGCGCAGATGCCGCCGTTGGGCGAAAAGGACGAGCAGACCGTGCGATTGGAAGTCGAACGCGACGGCAAGTGGATCGAAATCGCCCGCGAGACGATCCATCCGGAAGCCCGCACGGCGACGTTCCGTATCGAAGGCTGGGACGCGACGCGCGATACGCCCTATCGCGTGGCCTATACGCTCCGCTCGAACGACGGCGAGAGCCGGGAGCATTACTGGTCGGGCGTCGTCCGCCGCGACCCGGTCGATCGCGACGTGTTGACGGTGGGCGACGTGTCGTGCAACATCCACGAGGCGTTTCCCAACGCGGCCTACACGGCCAACATGGCGAAGCTCGATCCCGACCTGATCGCCTTCGTCGGCGACCAGTTTTACGAATCGAGCGGCGGCTATGGCGTGCAGCGGGCGCCGCTTCAGCCGGCGATGCTCGATTATCTGCGCAAGTGGTATCTGCACGGCTGGACCTGGCGCAAGCTGATGCGCGACCGGCCGACGATCTCGATCCCCGACGATCACGACGTGTATCAAGGCAACGTCTGGGGCGAGTCGGGGGCGCCGCAGACCACGACGCAGGAGGCGGGCGGCTACAACATGCCGGCGCCGTGGGTCAACGTCGTGATTCGCACGCAGACCTCGCACCTGCCCGACGCCTGGGATCGGGCGCCGTGCAAGCAAGGGATCGGCGTCTATTCCTGCCCGCTGACGTATGGCCGCGTGAGCTTTGCCGTGCTGGCCGACCGCCAGTTCAAAAGCGGCCCCGAGGGCAAGACGCCGCCGACTGGCGGGCGCGGCGATCACGTGACCGATCCGCACTTCGACCCCAAGACCGCCGATCGGCCGGGCTTGCAACTGCTCGGCCCAGGGCAGCTCGAACACCTGCGCGAGTGGACGACCGATTGGCGCGGCGCCGATATGAAGGCGATCATTTCGCAGACGATCTTCACCGCAATGGCCACCACGCACGGCGAGCCGAACGGGCGGCTGATCGCCGATTACGACGCGAACGGCTGGCCGCAGACCGAGCGCAACGCCGCGCTGCGCGAAATTCGCAAGGCCTTCGCGTTCCACATCGCCGGCGATCAGCACTTGCCGGCGATCGTCCACTACGGCATCGACGAGCACGCCGACGCGGGGCTGGCCTTCGCCGGCCCGGCCGTGAACACCGGCTACCCGCGGTGGTTCGAGCCGCTCTCGCCCGGTCGGAATCGCGAGCCCGGCGCCCCGGAGAATACGGGCGAATTCTTCGACAGTTTCGGGCATCCGCTGACCGTGCTGGCGGTGGCCGACGGCAAGAAACAGCCGCGCACCGGCGTGCTCGAAAAACTGCACGACAAGGTTTCCGGCTTGGGCCTGGTGCGGTTCGACAAGCGACGCCGCACGGTGACGGTCGAGTGCTGGCCCTTTCTGGCCGACGCGACCGCGCCCGGCACGCAGTTCGCCGGCTGGCCGCGGACGTTCGACGTGTTGGCCAACTACGGCCGCAAGGCGGCGGCGCAATTGCCGCGGCTTGAGGTGCGCGGCGTGGAAAACCCAGTGGTCGAAGTGATCGACGAGGCGACCGGCGAACTGGTTTACGCCTTGCGTTTGGCCAGGCAGTCTTGGCGGCCGCACGTCTTCGCCGCCGGGCGATACACGGTGAAGATCAGCGATCCGGACGCCGGCAAGTCGAAGGAGCTTTCCGGGCTGGCGGCGACGCCGGGGAATGAGGCGAAGCTGGCAGTTGCACTGTGAACACCGCATGAGATAGGAATTGCAGATGCCACATGGCAAGATTATGGGGCAGGGCGCCTGCTTTGTCTGCCACCAGCTTTAGAGATCGTCCCGCTTTTTTATGGCTCCCGTAGGACGGACCTCCGGTCCGTCTTGCCGTAGGGTGACGGACCGGAGGTCCGTCCTACGGCCGAGCTCCTGAACGAGAAGCCCGGCTAAAGCCGGCTTGGAAAACCGGTTCTATGATAATCGAGAACCACCAGCTAAAGCTGGTGGCAGACAGATCGGACAAGACTACGAACTCGACGGCGATCTGGTCGCGGCAATATATGGAGAGCGTGCGAATCATGGCAGGCTTTAAGAAATTAGCTTTTTCGATGGTGGCAGTGGTCGCATTTCTTTCATCGCCGCTGCGCGCCGCCGACGATCCGCGGCCGAACATCCTTTGGCTCGTCAGCGAAGACCACGGCCCGCAGATGGGCTGCTATGGCGATGCTTATGCTACGACGCCCAACGTCGACCGGCTGGCAACCAAAGGGCTGCGCTATCGGCGCTGCTGGTCGAACGCGCCGGTCTGTGCGCCGGCCCGCACGACGCTGATTAGCGGCTTGTACGCCTGTTCGTCGGGCGGCGAGCAGATGCGGAGCATGGTCGCTTATCCGCGCGGGCAGAAGATGTATCCGCAATTTTTGCGCGAGGCCGGCTACTACTGCACGAACAACGCCAAGGAAGACTACAACATCGCCAAGCCGGGCCAGGTCTGGGATGCGTCGTCGAAGCAAGCCCACTGGAAGAACCGCCCGGCCGGGCAGCCGTTTTTCGCCGTGTTCAATTCGGAAAAGAGCCACGAGAGCAAGATTCGCACTCGGCCGCACAAGCAGGTTCACGACCCGGCAAAGGTCCGCGTGCCGGCCTATCATCCCGACACGCCCGAAGTGCGGCAGGACTGGGCGCAATACTACGACGGCGTGACCGAGGCCGATGCCGATGCGGGCCGCCGGCTGGCGGAGTTGGAAGACGCCGGACTGGCCGACGAAACGATCGTGTTCTACTACGCCGACCACGGCTCGGGCATGCCGCGCAACAAACGCTGGCCGTACAATTGCGGCTTGCAGGCGCCGCTGGTGGTTTACATTCCCGAGAAATTCAAGCAACTGCGGCCGCCCGAATACCGCGCCGACGGCGAGTCGGAGCGGCTGGTGAGCTTCGTCGATTTCGCCCCCACCTTGCTCAGCCTGGCCGGCATCGAACCGCCGGAGTGGATGCAGGGCCATGCCTTTCTGGGCAAGTACATCGCGGCGCCGCAGCCGTATCTTTACGGCTTTCGCGGGCGAATGGACGAGCGGCTCGATCTGGTGCGCAGCGTCACCGACGGCCGCTATGTGTATGTCCGTCAGTACATGCCGCATTTGATCTACGGCCAGCACATCGACTACATGTTCCAGACGCCCACGACGCGCGTTTGGAAGGAGTTGCACGACGCCGGCAAGCTGACGCCGGAACAAGACGCCTTCTGGAATCGCAAACCGCCCGAGGAGCTGTACGATTTGGAAAGCGATCCGGATGAAGTGAACAACCTGGCCGATTCGCCCGACCACCAGGCGATCAAAGCCAAGCTGCGCGCGGCGCAGCAAGCCTGGGCCGCGCGGATTCGCGACGTCGGCTTCGTGCCCGAGGGCGAGCGGCTGGCGCGATCGCGCGACAGTTCGCCCTATGATTTCGGCCACGATGAGCGGCAGTATCCCTTCGCCCGCGTGTTCGCGATGGCTGAACTGGCGTCGATGCTGGAACCCGAAGCGCTGCCGGCGCTCAAGCAGGCCCTGGCCGATGCGGGCGCCGCCGACGCGGACAGCGCCGTGCGATATTGGGCGGCGCTGGGCATCCTGATGCGGGGCAAGGCGGGCGTGGAGTCGGCGCATGCCGAGCTGACGCGGGCGTTGGGCGACGCTTCGCCTTACGTGCAGATTGTCGCCGCCGAGACGCTCGCGCGCTACGGCGACGAAGGCGACTTGCAGACCGCCTTGCCGCTGTTGGCCGCCCATGCCGACTGGGCGAAGAACGACGTGTTCGTATCGATGGCGGCGCTGGCCAGTCTCGATGCGCTGGGCGCCAAGGCGGCTCCGCTGGCGGAGCAGATCAAGGCGCTGCCCGACAAAGGCCCGGCGCCCGACGGGCGCTACAGCAGTTATGTTCCGCGGTTGCTGGAAGACCTGCGGTCGCGGTTCGCCGCTGGCGGACTATAATGTCGTTTGCTCTGCTTTCCGTAGGACGGGTCCGTCACTCGGCGGAGACGGACTGGAAGTCCGTCCTACGGCGGTTCGGCGGGCAGAGCCTGACTCTGCCAACACCAAGCAAAATTATTTGATCCATGCATTGCGGCGCGCATTCATTTGGCTGGAAAATGCCTGAAACGGACCACAGTAGCTACGGAGGTCCCGTGTTTAGATCGGTAAGCCTGGATTTCGCGCACTTGGGATTCTCCCTGTCGATGGCGATCGCATTCGTTGTCGGCGCGTCGGTGCGCGCCGATGAAGTCGACGACGCTCTGGCGGCGATTGCGAAAGTCGGCCCGCAAGCGGTCGGCTCGGCCGAAGCCCGGCAGGCGCGCGATCGATTGCTCGGTCACGGAACCGAAATCTTGCCGCAACTGCTGGTCGCGATGGATACCAAAAACGTAGTGGCGGCCAACTGGCGCCGCACGGTGTTCGAGGCGATCGTGGCTCGCGAGTTGGCCAAGAGCGAGCCGGAATTCCCCCTCGACGCACTTCGCGACTATGCGGCCGACGCCAGGCGGCAAGGGCGAGTGCGCCGCCGTGCGCTGGCGCTGGTCGACCAGTTGGACCCGACGTTTCGCGCGAAGCTGATCCCCACGCTGCTCGACGATCCCGAGTTTCGCGCCAACGCGGTCGATGTCGCACTGGCCGCCGCCGCCCAGGCCGAGGCGGCGGGCGAGCGCGAGCAGGCGATCGGCGATTATCGCCGGGCGTTCGAGCATTCGCGCGCGGCCGATCAGGCGACCAAGGCGGCCGCCAAACTCAAGGCGCTCGGCCAACCGGCCGACATCGTCGAGCACCTGGGCTTCGTCGTCGATTGGTATTTGCTCGGTCCGTTCGACGCCCCCGACTACGGCGGTTTTGCGAAGGTTTTTCCGCCGGAGGAACAAGCAGCGATCGATCTCGACGCCGAATACGAAGGCCAGGGCGGCAAGCCGATTCGCTGGCGGCCGTTTCGCACGGAAGACGCGCTGGGGCAGTTGAACCTGATCGACGCCATCGCTCCGGTCAAGGAAGCGGTGGGCTACGCCTACAGCGAATTGAATTCGCCCGGCGAGATCGAAGCCCAATTGCGCTGCGGCGCCGACGACAATTGCACCGTCTGGCTCAACGGCCAGCGCGTCTTCGGCCGCGATCAATGGCTCAACGGCACGCGGCTCGACCGCTTCATTACGCCGCTGCGGCTGCGGCAAGGCAAGAACACGCTGCTGGTGAAAATCTGCCAAGGCCCGCAACACAAAGACCCGGAAGTTCCCAACAACTGGTCGCTGCAACTGCGGTTCTGCGACGCGACCGGCATCGGGCTCGGGTTGACCTCGGCGCTGCCGCCGGCCAAGTAGACGCGGCATCCTGCCGCGTATTTCAACGTTCGATGAACCGAGGTACATTAGATAAACTCATCGGATCGGTTTGCTGAACGCCGTTTTGTCGAGATGGCGAGCAGCTTGTTCGTTATACACGCTCCGAAAGCGGCTGGTGAAATATGCTCGAGGTGAAACAGGTCGTTCAAGCCGCGGCTCAGTTTGTCCAGGATATGTATCAGGGCGAAGGCATCGTCGACCTGAGGCTTGAAGAAGTTGAACGCCTTCACGATAAGAATCAGTGGGCGGTCACGTTGAGTTTCGCCAGACCGCCCAAGCACCCTTTGGCGCAAGCGCTCGCTGGCAGCTCCATGCAGCGCGATTACAAAATCTTGATCGTCGATGCGTCGACGGGTGCCATCGAATCGATGAGAATACGCGAGCTGGAATCGTCGAAGGCCGAGTGATCGCATGCCGGATGCGTTTGACTTGATCGAGAGATACCGCGCCAAGGGAATCCTCGTCGACGCCAACCTCCTATTGCTCTACTTCGTGGGGAAGTTCGACTCGAACGGTATCTCGACGTTCAAGCGAACGAGCCAATTCAACGCGGAAGACTTCAACCTGCTCGATCGACTACTGAAGCTCTTCAAACGGGTCGTGACGACGCCGAACGTACTGGCGGAGGTGAACAGCCTCTCGGGCCAATGGGGCGAACCAGCCAAATCGAAATATTTTCAGCGGTTCGCCAGCGAAATCGAAACTGTAGAGGAAGAGTATATCCAAAGCCGCGTTGCCGGCCGCGAGCCGCTATTCGTCAGAGTGGGGCTAACCGACACGACGATCGCTCTTGCCGCCCACGACCGATATCTGGTCCTGACCGACGATTTCAAACTTGCTCAGCTTCTTGAGCACCGAGGCTTGGCGGTCTTGAACTTCAATCACATCCGAGCCTTTGCCTGGGAATAGATCGCGCGGCCGAATTTCCTTGGCGCCAGGACGTCCGCCCCATGCCCCAACCTTCGCCCCTCGCCTTCCGCCGCGAACTCGTCGCCCCCGACGTCTTCATCGCCGCGGGCGCGGCGATCGTGGGCGACGTGACGATCGGCGACGAGTCGAGCGTCTGGTTCAACGCCGTGCTGCGCGGCGACGTAGAGGCGATTCGCATCGGCCGCCGCACGAACGTTCAAGACAACTGCACGCTGCACGCCGATCCCGGCTTTCCCTGCACGCTGGGCGACGGCGTGACGGTCGGGCACGGCGCGGTGGTTCACGGGGCGACGGTCGGCGACAACGTGGTGGTCGGCATGCACGCCGTGGTGATGAACGGCGCGCAAATCGGCGCCGACAGCATCATTGCCGTCGGCGCGGTCGTGACCGAAGGCACGCTCGTTCCGCCCGGCTCGCTCGTGATGGGTTTGCCCGGCAAGGTCAAGCGCCCGCTCACGCCTGAAGAGATCGAACGCAACCGAGCCAGCGCGGTGCATTACGTGGAGAACGCCAAGCGGTTCGCCGAGCAAGATCGTCAGCACTCGCGATGATCGAGCAGCGGCTTGTCGAGGAATTCGCCCAGTTCGCGGGCCCAGCGTTCAATGAGCTGCCGATTGTGCCCGTCGAGGATCGGCACTCGTTCGCCCTCGGGCGAGGCAAGCACCCAGTTGAGTTGATGGATCGGCGAGGAGCCTTCGTGCGGCGCCGAGCAGATTTGGATCGCGGCCACGTCGCATAGGCGAATCGACCGCGGCTTTCGCCAAGGCGCGGCGGATCCGATTTCCACGCATCCGCGCCGGCGGTCGACGAGCGTTGAGGTCTCGCAGCAAAGTCCGCCCGCTCCGATGGCCGCGGCAGCGGCGGCAAACAACGCGAAAACGCCCGCCCCCAAGGAGTGCTTCCAGTCCTGGCCGTCTTGCAGGCTGGCAATGCAAAAGGCGCCGGCAAAGAGGCCGCCGAAGCCCAGGCAGAAAAAATACACGAACCGCATGCCCCAGGTCGCCGACGTCCGGGCGCGATCCTGGCCGGTGAACCGTAGCGTCCGATAATAGGCGCCGCCGCAACGAGGCGCCCGGCTGACTTGAAGCCGGCGCCCATCGGGCAGTTCGACTTCGGCGATCGTCCGATCGCTGCACGGGCCGCCCAGCATTTCGGCCAGCGGCTCGAACAATTCGCGTAAGTTCGGATAGTATTCGGCGCCGGCCAGGCAAATCGCTGGCGAAGGTTGCTCGCAGCGAGCCAGCAGCAAAGCCGGCCGCTGCCGGGCTTTCGAAGCCGAAGCCGCCGTGTCGTCGAGCGCGATCGAAGCGGCCAATTCGCGCGGGTCGAACGCGAGCCGCTCGGGCCGCAGCAGCCAGCCGTAGGTCACGGTCAGCCGCGGCGGGCAAAGACCGCACACGAGACTGGGTTGTTCTCTCAAACAATGGACAGACACCAGCACGAAGCCGGCCAGAATCAATTGCAGCAAGACCAGCACGGCGCCGTCCATGTGGTCGGCCGTGCCCCACGGATTCCGCCAGAACGCGAGGAAGCCGAACATGCCGGCGCCCAGAAACGCCGGCGCCAGCAGCAGCCGCAACCCCCAGCGCTCGCGAATGACGAGCAACCGGCGCTCGCTCGTCACCACGGGCCGGGTGAAAAAGGGAATCCAGCGAGTCTTCCGCACCAGTCGCTGCCAGCGCTCGCTCGGCGAGAAGGCTGGCCGCCAGGCTTTGACGAGCGTCGCCAGCCCGGCGGCGGCGACCGCGGCGAAATAGATTGCGAGGATCGCCCAGCGCGGCAAAACCAGACCGAATTCGAAGGCGACCGCCAGCACGAACACGGCGGCCAAGCTCGCCATCCAGGCGTTCATCGCCGCGGCGCCCAGGCTGCCCTCGGGCAAACCCGGCCGATCGGGTCGCGCGGTGCGGTCGAATTCCGGCTCGAACGAGCGCTCGCGGCGGAATTGTTGCCAGCAAGCGGCGGCACAGGCGCCCCAGACCAAGAGCGTCGGCGCACTGAACGTCGCCAGGATCAAGAGCGTGACCAGATCGTGCGGCTTGAACGTGAGGTTCTGCGCCGCCTCACGACCGAAATACGCGTCGGCCGCCGCGGTGACGGCTGTCCAGGCGATCGCCGCAAAGGCGATCAGCGCCGCATGGGCGCCCGCCCGGCCGAACTCAGCTTCTGCCGGCGCGTGGCTTCGCCCGCGAGTTGGCGGGCGGTCTTGAAGCGGGGAATTCATCGGCGGCGGCATGAGGGATTCCACGATGGTTCATTCGCCGTGGCCGATCGAATCTTGAAGATGCGATACACTCAAAAAGGCGAGAAGTCTTGCAAATCTAGTTTATCGTCGAAACTTGTCGCCTTGAGCGATGGCATCGCCTGCTTGAGCTTGCGCATGCCCTCGGGCGTGACGTGCGTGCCGTCAAGGAAGACGTATTTGAGCGAGTGGATTTTGGCCAAATGGACGAGCCCGGCGTCGGTGATCGCCGTGTTACATAAACTCAATTTCTTCAGCAACCGAAGGTTCGATAGATGCACCAACCCGGCGTCCGTAATCTTAGTATTATCGAGAGAAAGATCCTCCAGCCTCCTCAGACGCGAAATGCGTTCCATGCCGTGATCGGTTAGGCGAGTATGGTCCAGCCGAAGCTCAACGACGCACGTTAGTTCGGCCAAAGGTGCAAGCGCATCATCGTCGATGGCTGCGTTCCGTTCGAGGAATTCAAAGGCCCCGCAAATGATGCTTCCCGGAAATAAGTCCACGCCAGTCACGCGACAGAATCGTTGGTTCGTCTCGTTTGGGCATAACTCCAACAGCCACGTGGGAAGGAGCGGGCTGATCGAAACTTCGGCCCCAAGTTTTCGCAATGATTCGGCGGCGGTTTGTTCTTTGCGGCGTTGGCGATCAAAATGCAACCACCAGCCGCAGCCGCATGCCGCAAGCAAGACGCAAACCAGCAACGATCGCAAGCTGAATTGAATATCGCAGCCCCTTCGCCTCCGTGAACGTTCAAGAACAGCCGCCGATAGGATCAAAATCAAAAGCGCGGTTGCCAGATCAAGTGCAAGCGTCTCTGGGCGGAATTCCGTTTTTACAAAAGACGCATCGCTACCGATTTCGGAGGACCGCAGGAAATGCCAGGCGCTAAGCTTCGGCTTCATCAGCAGCCAAGCCATACGGTCGGAGTGCGTCAGATACGTCCAAGGCCAGCCATGCCGAGCAACCGCTCCTTCGGAGTTCACCTCGCCCGGCACGACGGCCAGCACCAGCGCGGCCGCCACGAACGCTCCCGCAGCGTAAGTCGAGGCGTGCAGGCGATACCACCGACGCCGAACGTCGTTACTCGCCCCTTGAGTCGAAGTTCGCTCCATTTCGATCGCCTCGCAGCATGAGAAACCGCGGCTACCCGCCATTTTGGGCCAAGGTTTCAAAGGCGGCAAGACCCAACTTCACGCGGGCGATGGAGCTCAACCGCGTTTCCTGCCCGTAATCTCCGCAATCGCCACGGCCCGGTGCTCGGCGACCGAGCGATAGCAGGCATCGACCAGCGCCATCGTCTTGAGATTGTCGGCGCCGCTGGTCTCGGGCTCGCGCTCGTCTTCCAGCGCGCAGAGCAATTCGGCCATCGGACCGGCGAAGGCATCGGGGAACCAGACCTCTTTCCAACGCGGCTGGAACCAGTAGCCGGGCCGGTGTGCGGTGGTGAAGTCGAGCGTGCTCGGCGTGCGGCGCGGATAGTCGGGCCAGCCGATCGTGCCGCGAGCCAGACCCTCGGTCCCTTCCACGCGCCAGCGGATCGAAATGTCGCTCTCGGCGCCCTCCAGCGCTGGCCCGGTCCAGACGTCGTCCCACGAGGCGGCCCGCAGGCCATTGGCATATTCGAGAATGTACAGGCAGATGCCGTCCGTGTGTTCGAAGCGTTTGGCCGTGCGCGGGTCGGGCCGCACGCTGGCGAACACGCGCACCGGGTCGCCGAACCAAAAGCGGAAGGCGTCGAGATGGTGGATGCTCATGATCCGCAGCGTGACCCAACCGAGCCGCTCCTGCCAAGGCATCCAGTGGGGAATGGCCCGCATGTCGATCGTGGCGAAGACCGGCTCGCCCAGTTCGCCGCGGTCGAGCAGGCACTTGAGCGCCCGCACCGACTGGTCGTAGCGCATGTTCTGGTTCACGGCCAGCGTGATGCCGGCCTTGCGGCACAGCCGCACGATCTCTTGGGCCTCTGCGTAGTTCATGCCCAGCGGCTTTTGGGCCAGGATGCCGCGCAAATGTTTTTTGTGCTTCACCGCGTCGCGAATCACCGCAAGCTGCACGTCGGGCGGCACGGCGATGTCGATGACTTCGACTTCCGGATCGGCTAGCAGTTCTTGATAGGTCTCGTAGATTTTGGGAATCGCATGCCGCTCGGCCACGGCCCGCGTGCGGTCGCGGGTGCGCGAGGTGATGGCCAGCGGGAGAAAGCCCGCCTGGCGATAGGCGACCAGGTGGCAATCGGCCATGATGAACCCCGCGCCGATACAGCCGATGCCAACGTCCTTGTGCTTGGGCAGCTTGGGCAGGTAGTCGAGTTGAAGCGAAAAGCGGTCGGGCATGTCGGCAGAACGCAGGCGGACGAAAGAAGAATAAGACAGGGCAGGCGTCAATCTAGCGGCGAAGAGTGGCGCCCGCAATCGGCGAAGGCGGCGACTCGCCGCTGGCAAGGCGGCATCGACCAACAAGCCGCGGCGACCGGCGCTTTTCAAGGAGATCGGAGGAACGAGCCAGCCGGGCCGAACTCTTTCGGCTGACGAGGAATTGATCTTTCCGGCCTGGCTCGGCGGCTTCCGCTTGCCGGCGGGGCGTCTGTTTGATTGACGACCTTTTTGTCGTTGGCGGTAAAAAGAAAGGCGGTGCGGTCGAAGACCCGCCCTGCGGCTGACGGGCTTTGTCGGGCGCCGCCTAAACCAACTCTCTTACCGGCTGCGCGTTGTCCTCGACGAGATACTGCGGGCGGACGTTGAGATCGACGAGCGTGGTGGCGTTGGGATCGATGCCGAGGTTGTGGTAGAGCGTGGCGAAGACCTCCGGGAACGTGACGGGGCGGTCGATCGCTTCGCCGCCCAGGCGGTCGGTGGCGCCGATCGCTTGCCCGGTGCGCATGCCGGCACGTTCAGACGATTAGAAGACTCCCCCCTCCCCGCGACAAGCCGTCTGGGCGTTCTGGTTGCTGCGGGTTTTTACTGGCTCCATTCCCGCAAATCGAAATCCGCAGCGCCAACCCGACAAGCCAAACTTATTTCTGCCATTTTGCTGGTTTTGCCGAGATTCTGGTTGACTTTGCTCAGAACCTCGCCAAAATCATCGTCGCCCGACAGGCTCCACCTTTTGGTTCGGGCGAAATACTTCTCTTTTCGTGGAGCCGTTCTTCGCGCGTCTCGCGCTCACCCGATTCAAGGAGCCATGTCACGGATCTGTCGTCCCTATTCGAGTGCTTTTCAATCGTCGTGGCTCGCCAACTGCGTGAAAAGCGGAAGCGGCGAGCAGCTCAGTTGCGGCGGCGCTGGAGGCCGGAAGTTCTGGAAACGCGGGCGATGTTGGACGCAACTTCCGACTTCAACGCAGCGATTGCGGCTGCGCAGACCGCCTATCAGGGCGACGTCGCTGCAGAGGATGCCGTGTTCCAATCAACGGAAGATGCCGACGCCAGTTCGTTCGCCTCGCAGGCTCAGGGGGTCGGCGAAGGTTTGCAAGCGGACGTGAACTCCGACGACCAGTCGTTCCAAGCGACGGCGGATTCGGCCGCAAACACCCTACAAACGCAGGATGCCGCCTCGGACCAGACGGATACGACGCTCAATCAGGCGGCCGACGACCAGGAGCAGCAAACCGTGACGCAAGCTGCGCAAGCCGACGCAGCTGTGAACGCCGCCGATGACGCTCAACTCGCCGACGAGATCGGTCCAGAGCAAGCGGCGCTGAATGCGACTGGAGATGCCGATGCGACCACGTTCAACAACACGATGGCAGCCGATCAAGCGCAAACGTCGGCGAACATCGCAGCCGATCAGAACTCCTATGATACGACCCTGACCGCCGATGATGCCCAAACGGAGCAGAACGATGCGGCGCTGCAAGCGGCCTACCAGACGCAAATCGACGATCTCGCGACTGCAACGCAAGGGCAAATCGCCGGCGCCGCTCCGGCGGTCGACCCCAGCGTCGTAAATGACGATCCGAACTATCTGGCAACGCTGTCCCAAGCAAACGATGTTTGGAACTCCGCACAGCAACAAGCGCAAGATGATATTGCCAATGGGGAGGCGGCCGCCGATGCGGCCGCCGCTCCGTTGTTCCAAGCGGCATCCAACCAGCTTGGCGGCGACCTGCAGAACGCTCAGAACGCGTACCTCGCGAGCGTGCAAAACGCCCAGGACCAGTACGCGCAGGCGATCGCGCCGTTCCAGCAGCAATTGAGCACTGGGTTGGCCGCGCATCAGGACGCCTACAATCAGCAGGTGCAAGACGCCACGGACACTTACAACACCGAAATGCAGACGGCCGCGGGTGACGAGGCGACGAGCATGGGAAACGCGGACGCCGCCTATAACACGTCGGCACAGCCGCTCATCGACGGTTACAATACGTGGTCGGCAGGCAGAGCCTCGCAGTATACTTCCGACATTAACGCGCGCGAGGCGCAGTTGGCGCAGGACCTGGCCGGCGAGACTCAGACTTACAATACGGCGGTCACCGGCTTGGCGCAGACGGAGCAGCAAGGTCTGCAAGCCGCCAACTCGCAGTACGCCTCTGACGCGGCCGGCCTGGCGAGCACCCGATCGTCGGAAGACGCGGGCTCGCAAGCGACGAGCGGCGCCGCCATCCAGGGGGCGGACTCGGCGCTGGCAAGCGCCGAGCAAACCTACAACGATACGGTCAATCAGATCATGCAACAGGCGATGGACAATAATCTGCCGCCCGATCAAGGCGCTCTCGACGCCGCCTGGGCCACGCTGTTAAGCGCGAAGCATGGCCACGCGAACACGGTCGCGGCGGCGCAAGAGCAACTGCTCGAGGACGAAGGGGACCATCTCAACGAGTACGAAACCAACCTCAAAGCGAAGTACGTCAGCTTTGTGGACGCGGTCGCGGCGGCCGAAGGAGGTTACGAGCAGGGAGTCGCCGCAGCCGCCAAGCTTAGAGACGACAACGACGCCGACCATTACGCCAGTCGAGATGTCGACGAGGCGGAGATCACTGCCGGCTACAATGACGACGCGGCGACGCACTACGAGGCGCTTCAACTGTCGCTGGCCGGCTTCCAGAAGACCCGCACCGACGCCTACGATGATGCGGTGAAGCAATACGGGGACGACGGGGCCGTTGCCTGGCAAAAAGAGCAGAAAACCTTCGAAGACGCCTCGCAGCAGCAGGGCAACGACGACGCGGCCTCCTACGAAGCCTACGATCTGGCTACCGTCGGGCCGTGGGGCGCCGAGCAGAACCAGATTGCCGCGGCAGAGCAGCAAAGGGCGCACGACGCAGGAGTCGCGTATGCTAATTACAGCGCCGCAACGGCCGCGGTGCAGGTTCAAGTCATGAACGGTTACGAGTCCGCCTACGACACGGCAATGGGTGACATCGAAGCTGGGTTGGAGGATTACGCCGATCTCCTTGCTCCTGCTTGGGCCGCTGCAATTATCGCTGCGTCGGGCAACGATCCCGATACGACGATCTGGGCCAATGACTGGGCGAGCGCCGACGAGCAGCAGGCGGCAGATAATGCCGCTCTGTTGGCTTCGGAAGCCGCTCAGCAGGATGGCGACGTGGGCCAAGGCCTCTCGGCGTATCTCGCGCTTGTCAGCCAGATCAATGCGGAGAATCAGAACCTGGAGGATGAATGGGGAAGCGCAGTCGTGGCGCTCGTTTCGTCAAATGTTGCGGCAATCGCCGGTTTCGAAGGACAAGTATTGCCGCAGGTATTGTCGACGACGCAGGATGAAATCAATGCCGCCCGCACGGAAGCCGGCAAGGAAATCGACGCTGCGACGCTGGATGCGAAAAGCTACGATGCGAACGACGATCAAAACGCCAAGGACCATGATGCGCACGGTCTGACGTACGCCCAGGCGGTCCTGCCGGCCGCGCTCTCCGACTTCACGACAGTAGAGGACGAAGCGGCAGGCGATCTCGGAACGCTGGCAGACGATGCGGCCGGCTATGTCAAGCAACTGGATACCGCCGCGCAGGACGAAATTGACAATCTGGTTCCGGACGGCCAAACGATGTTGCACGGCGAAGCCGGGGCATCCGGCGACTATGTGATCGCGACGACCGCCGACCAGGTCGCCGCGAACGACGCAGCGGCCGCGGCGCTGGTGCAGGCGGTGAGCGCTGCGGCGGATAGTGATTTTGCTGGAGAGGAAGCCGGCAGCTCCTACGTCATGACCGGCATCTACGCCCCGGACGATCCCGGAACCGTGCAGCCTGACAAGGACTTGCCGCAACCCCAAGGGATCTTAGCCTCGTTCTTGTCAGATGTCGGCGACTTCGCCAGGTGGCTCGCCAGTCCGTTTTACAGCCCGCTGCCCGGCAATCCGCCCAACGGCGGAAGCAGCGGAAACGCGGCGCCGAGCGCGAGCGGCGAGGCGCTTGCCGAGGCGGCGATACAAGCCCTTTTTCCCAATCTGTATGCGATGTCGCTGCTCAGCGACGCTGGCTACATTCCTGATACTTATATGATCGGCGTGCAGGGCGACCTGTGGTTTGCTGGGGGAATCGCCCCCCAGGTGAATCTCGCCGTCCAGTTCACTGGGGGAAGCCCGCTCGACTGGCAATTCGGCATCGTACCGAGCATCAATGGCGGCATCAAAGGGCCGGGGGCGGAATATCAGGCCGGAATCGTGGCCTCGGCAGTGCTCAACTGCAACGATTTGAATGAGTTGAAGGGGTTCAGTTCTTCCTGGGGTTTGGAAGCAAACCCAGCGGTGGCAGGCGTAGGGGTTTCCGTCAGCAATATCGGGACCGAGGTAACGCCCAATGCGGTGGCGCCGCTTCCCTTCGTCCCCGTCGACAACATCACCGGGGCGCGACCGACCGTCATCGCCGTCAGCGGCAGCGTGGGACCGTCTTCGGAGATCGTGGGCGTGAGCGCGCAGGTGGGATATACGTGGGTCGAAACCATCACGCCGCGCGAGTTGCTGACCACACTGGGGAGTTGGGAGAACATACAGAATGCCTGGGACGATTATTGGGGCTTTTGAGGATCCTGGTTCTATGGCGAACCGTTGCGGGCCGCGGGTGCTCACGCGCCTCGCGGCTCGGCCGCCGAGCGGAAGTCTGCCATGAAATCGCGCTTGCCATGGTTGCTGGCAGCTATCCTCGAGGCGGCCTGCCTCGCTGCTTGGGCCATCTACCAGCGCCGGACGCAGCACAAGCAGGCTACTGAACTTTCCCCGGTCAAGCCGGCATGGATGTACTGGTCGTGGCGAGTATTCGTGACCATCGTTTATCCCCTTTTCGCCTTGTGCTTGTGGCAAGCGTTCGTTACCCAGCAGCAGGCGTACCTTATCTTGATGTTAATGGCGTCTCCCTTGTTTCTAGCGACCGTGGTGGGTTTCAGTACGGTGCAGATCTTCAATTTTGATTACAGCGTCTTCGGCAAGTACCGACGGACGCCGTTGCCGAGCGAGGCGCCCCTGTTCGAGATTTACGGCTCAAGCGGACGTATTGCCAAGTGGCGTTTCTCGCTCCCGCTCGTCACGTGGATCCTGTTCAGCCAGGGCATAGGCATTAAGCTCTGGCCAGTCGGTGACGTGTTCGTGCCACGGGACGAGATCGACTCTCTTGAATTGCGCGGCGGATTTCTAGGACTGACGAGCGAGCTCACGCATCATTGCCCTGAAGTGCGCGGTCCGATTGGCGTTCCTAACGGGGTGGCGGAAATGATGGCGCGATGCTACCCGGAGAAGCTGCGAGGCAATCCACATTCGGCGTCAGGCGCGACACCTCGCGTGTCGTGATGCACGGCGACGGCGAGACTTGAGTTGGTGGCGCTCCATATCTGCCCGCGCCCAATACGCGAACGACACGGCCGCCCTGGCTGCAACGAGAGCCAGCGAGGATGCAGCAGCCCAGACAACTTATAGCAACACCGCATCACCGGCCGATGCCGCGTTGGAACAAGCCATCCATACCTACAACGACACGGTCAACCAGATTTACCAGTGCGAAAGGATATGCTGAAGCATAACCTACAAAGCTGTGACCGGGGGCGTGGTTGTTTCCTACACGCAGGTGGAAACGATAACGCCACGCGAGTTTCTAACGACGATGACCAGTTGGCAGAATATCCAGTACGCCTTCAGTACATGGTGGCAAGGCGGATGGTAAAGCACCCGCTACGTTACTGGTTCTGGCGCATCTATGTGCCCATCGTGTACCTCATCGTGCCCCCGATCATCCTATTGGCATTCTTTACGCTAGATTTGAGCTACTTTAAGCTCCTGCTTCCTGCGGCGCCGTTCTACTTTGTGGCCACGCTGGTGATGTTCAATGGCATGGTGTTTCCGCTTCAGTACAGTGCCTTCGGCAAGTACCGGCGAACACCATTGCCGAAAGAGGCGCCTTTGCGGACGATCGGCGAATCGTTTGATATGTTTCGATTGCGCGGGTTCGCCGGAAGATCCAACCTGGGGGTTGTCGTCTTCCTGCTTTACCGGCACGGCATTGGGATCAAGACCATCTACGGCCGGGCTTTCGTGCCGTTGGAGCAAATTGACGCCTTCGTGTTCGACGAAGGCTTCGTCGCCCCTCTTATGAGTAGTAATTCAACGTCCGCGATTTATCATCATTGCCCGGAAATGAAGGAGCCAATCTATGTGTCCAAGTGGGCGGCCCGGATCATGGCTCACTATTATCCGAGTAAGGTGCCAGTCGAAGCGGAGCTTGGCCAATGAGGGGGGGTACTCAGCACGTAGGTTATGCTTCAGCATATCCGTGCTGTGTGCGATATGTTGATCGTTTCCAAGCTCAAGACAACGACGTGTTGCGAGAGTGCAAAACGGCCGCGTGCGAAAGGATATGCTGAAGCATATCCTACAAAGCGGCGGAGCTAGATCAACTCTCGAATCGGCTGTGCATTGTCTTCGACGAGATATTGCGGGCGGCCGTTGAGATCGACGAGCGTGTTGGCGTTGGGGTCGATGCCGAGGTTGTGGTAGAGCGTGGCAAACACCTCGGGGAACGCGACGGGGCGGTCGATCGCTTCGCCGCCCAGGCGGTCGGTGGCGCCGATTGCTTGCCCGGTGCGCATGCCGCCGCCGGCCAACAGCGCGCAACTCACGCGCGGCCAGTGGTCGCGGCCGGAGTTCGAGTTGATCTTGGGCGTGCGGCCGAACTCGCCCCAGGCGATCACCGTCACGTCGCGCGCGAGGCCGCGCTCGTGCAGGTCGTCGACCAAGGCCGTGATCGAGCGGTCGAGCGCTTCGCTGTCTTCCTTGCAGCGGTCGAAGGTCGAACCGTAGGGGTGGCCGTGCCAATCCCACTTGCTGTAGTTGAGCGTCACGATCCGCACGCCGGCTTCGACCAGCCGCCGGGCGAGGAGCATACTCTGCGGCACGCGCGGGGCGCCGTTGCCGTCGATGAACACCGTCGGGTCGCCGACGCCGTAGCGTTCGATGGTCCGCGGGTCTTCGCGCGAGACGTCGAGCGCCTCGACCAGCCGTGACGAGGTGAGGATGCCCATCGCCTGCTCGGTGAAGGCGTCCATGCCGGCCATCTTGCCGCTGGCGTCGGTCTCGCGGCGGAAGCGGTCGAAGCCGGCCAACAGCGCCTTGCGGTCGCCGAGCCGCTCGGGCGTGACGCCTTGCAGCACCATGTCTTCGCGGCTCGGGCCTTGCGGGCGAAACGGCGCCTGGGCCACGCCGGCGAAGCCGGGGCCTGGTTCGTTGTACGGGTCGTGCGAGCAGGTATAGCACAGGCTGACGAACGGCGGCACGCCGCGGGCCGCCGGGCCTTGCAGCCGGGCCACCGCCGAACCGAGTTGCGGCCAGCCGCCCGGTGCAACCTGCCGGAGGGTCCGGCCGGTGAAGCATTGATAGGCCGTATGGTCGGCCTGCGCGCCGACGATCGAGCGGATCGGCGTGAAGCGGTCCATCCGCCTGGCCAACCGCGGCAGATGCTCGGAAATTTCGACGCCCGGCACGTTGGTCGCGATCGGGCGATACGGCCCGGCGATTTCCTGCGGGGCGTTCGGCTTCAAGTCGAACAGATCCTGGTGCGGCGGGCCGCCGACCAGGTAGATCATGATCAGAGATTTGCGCGAGGAGCCGGCGCCGGCCTGCGATTCAAGCGAGAGCAACTGCGCCAGCGACAAGCCGCCGAAGCCCAGGCCGCCGATCTTCAAAAAGTTCCGTCGCGACAGCCCGTCGCAAAAACGAGCCTTGCGGTCGGCCGGGCCAAGGATCGAAAGCATCGGAGTCGCTCCTGGAATCGGTGGGGTAACGCCGGGGTGCAGCAGTGCATCAAGCTTGATCGATACGTCTGGCCTTAAACTAAAGCCGGCGGATGCGGCGGTCAACAGGAATCGAGATGGAGGGCCGGGCGCCCTCGCCCGGCGCGAGACACGACGGGCGGGGGCGCCCGTCCCTCCGTTATTCTGACGGGCGGGGGCGCCCGTCCCTCCATAAAGCGCGCGTCGCTCCGTCGATCTCCTCTACCTCCTCGTCATCCCCCTATCCCCTTTTAAAAACGTTCGCCCTCCGCACGCGGCCCTTCAAGCCCACTTCACTTCCCACCCCGGGCGATACTTCTTGGTCAACAGGGCGTTGGCGGCGGAGGAGTTCGCGATCTTCAGCCCGGCGGCGTCCCATTGCAACGTTTCGTGCGGCGTGCCGATGGCGACCGTGCCCAAGAGCACCGCCTCGGTCAACGGGCCGGCGTAGTCGAAGTGCGAGGTGGTTTTGCCCTCGCCGCGGCAAGCATCGGCCCATTGCACGTAATGGTCGACGCTGCCGACTTCGGGCAGCTTGTAATCGGCGAACTTCTCCTCGGGCAGCAGAATCGGCATGTCGACGTGCGGAATGATCAGCGTCCCTTTTTCGCCCTTGAGCACCGAGCCGTTGCCGGGCAGCGCCACGCTCGAAGGAATGCCGAGCGCCTCGTACGACGGCTTCTTGCCTTCGCCTTCGTACCAGGTGAGCTTGAGCGTGTCGGAGGCGGTGCGCGGCGTGCCGGGGAATTCGTAGAACACGGTGGCCGACTTGGTCCACACTTCGCGATTGATCGGCGGCGCCTCGGCCCGAACGGTGCGCGGCGCCGGCAGCTCGAGCGACATGAACACCGGATCGAGAATGTGGCAGCCGAAGTCGCCGAGCTGCCCGTTGCTGAAATCCTGCCAACCTCGCCAATTGAACGGGTGATAAATCCTCGTCTTGAACGGCCGCACCGGCGCCACGCCGAGCCAATTGTCCCAATGGACCGTCGGCGGCACGGGATCTTCGCCGCTCGGCCGGTCGCTTTCCAACAGCCAGCCCATCTTGCCGCTCTGCCAGGAGTGGACTTCCTTGACCTTGCCGATGGCGCCGTCGTGGACCAGCCGCACGGCCGTGCGATAAGCGACGTGCGACTGAATCTGATTGCCCATCTGCGTGACCACGCCGGCCCGCTTGGCGGCCAGCCGCATCTGCCGGGCTTCGTAGACGGTGTGCGTCAGCGGCTTCTGGCATTGCACGTGCTTGCCGAGCGCCATCGCGGCCATCGAGATCGGCGCGTGCATGTGGTCGGGCGTCGAGACGATCACGGCGTCGATGTCTTTCGAGTCGTCGAGCAACCGCCGCCAGTCGGTGTAGCGCGCCGCCTTGGGATACTTTTCGGCCGCGCGGCCCATGTGTTGGGCGCTTTCGTCGATGTCGCACAAGGCCACGACGTGGACGTGCGGGCTGGCGGCAGTCGCCGTCAGGTCCGACCAACCCTTGCCGCCCGTGCCGATGCTCGCAATCCGTAGCCGGCCGTTCGGCACCGCGGCCCGAACCCGCGAGCCCAGCGGCAGCGACAAGCCGGCCCCCGCGGCGGCGATAGTTTTGACGAACGTACGGCGGGAAGTGCGGCGCGACATGGGCAGGATCTCCGGCAGGCGGGTAATTGGACGGTGAAGGAGGTACAGGCAGTATTAACCAGATTATCGCGCGGGGCAACAATCGCGGCGGGAGATCGCAGCGAATCCGATTCTACCCCCTCCGTTTTTCCCGGCAGTTCGAGAGCCAAGCTGAAGCCGTCCGTGCGAAGAACTAGCGACCTTGACAAGTCTATCACGGCGAGTTAGACATAGCTCCGCGGAGGCGACATTATGCGCTATGAACGTGCCCTGGCGATTGCGGATCGTCACGACAAGCTGATCGAGTTGGTCCGCTCCGGCGCGTACTCGTCGAGTGGCCTCGCCGAAAAGCTCGAAGTCTCCGAGCAGACGATCTATCGCGACATCGACTTCCTCAAGCAACGTGGCTTCTCCATACGATCCGAAAGGCACGCCGATGGTTGGGCGTACCACCTTCTTGCCGAACCTGCAACGGCTGCAAACGCGAAGGGGGCGCCGCGCAAATGACAACCGCAGCCCAGAATGACTGGAAGAGGGATTTCGGCCTCGATGACCGGAAGCCGCCGCATTTCTTTTCGAGTGCGGACCAACTCGACGACGCAGCGGGGAAGACGCCGCAGCCCCACGCCCTTCGCCGAGCCTTCGAGCAGCTTGGAATCGACGGCGTTCTCTGCCAGGAACGCAGTCCGGTTGTCTACTTTCGTCAGGTCACGAAGATTGAAGCGGCCGCCATCGTCGATCTTCATCGGTCCTTCTGGAACCAGGGAATCGCTCCCATCCTGGTCATCATTGACCCGGACGAAGTTCATGTCTATTCAGGACTAATGCCTCCCGGCGATATGCCGACCGAAACGGGGCAGGCGCCGGGATTCGTCGAGACGCTGAAGCGGGTTCAGGATCAGCTTCGGTCGTTCCTGCTCTCTGTTGAATCGGGTGAATATTTTCACAAAAAGCGACTGTACTTCGATCTGCGAAAACGGGTTGACCGCGATTTGCTTCGCAACCTCCAGATTGCCCGGCAGGAACTTGGCCAGGTCGAGGCCGCACGGCTTGAACCGCAAACGCTTGATGCCCTTCTGTGTCGACTTGTCTTCACCTGTTACCTGTTCGACCGGGGCATCATCGACGCCGCCTACCTCAAGGCGATTCGCATTCACGGCGCGGAACACCTGAAGGACATCCTCGCCAAGAAACCGCGAACGGATGCCAAGGCCGACCTTTACAGGCTATTCGATCAACTTGGCAAGGACTTCAACGGCGATCTTTTCAGTGCCGACCTGGAGGCGGAGCGCCGACAATTGAAGGTCGAGCACCTAGAAATCTTGGGCAATTTCTTTCAAGAAACTGATATTGAATCGGGCCAACTGTCGCTCTTTTCGCGATACGATTTTAGTTTCATCCCCATTGAAACCATCAGTTCGATTTACGAGCACTTCCTGAAAGCAGCCGGCGAGAAGCAGAAAAAGGCGGCCGGCGCTTTTTACACGCCAAGGTTTCTGGCAGAGTTCGTATTGGACGTGGCCCTAGAGGGCGAGACCTCGTTACTCGATAAGCGATTCCTCGATCCCGCGTGCGGCTCGGGCATTTTCTTGGTTGGACTTTTCAACCGCCTGGCCGAGGAATGGAAGCTGAAGAACCCCGGAGCGCGTTATGACCGCCGGGCTAACGGCCTGATAGACGTTCTCCGCACCAACCTTCGCGGCGTGGACAGCAACCGGAGCGCCTGCCAGATCACGGCCTTCAGCCTTTACCTTGCCCTCCTGGATCAGCTCTCGCCGCCGGGCATTCGGCAGTTTTTCGGCAAGCTCGGGAAGCTCCCCTACTTGATCTCAGCCCCCGGTGAGACCAGCACTACCCCGCCGGGAGACACAATCCGTTGCGCCGATTTCTTCACGGAAGCGGCCAATCTGCCGCCAAAGGCACACGTCATCGTCGGCAATCCCCCCTGGGGCAGTGCCAAGGATCGCAATACGCCGGCAGTGCGCTGGTGTGCCGAGCGGCATTTGCCGCACCCCGACCGCCAGATGGCCACGGCTTTTATTTGGAAAGCGCCCACTCACCTAGAGGACGGCGGAAAGGTCTGCTTCGTCCTGCCGCATGGCACGCTGTTCAATCACAACGACACCGCCATCCGCTTTCAGCAGTCGCTCTTCCGCAGCCATGCTGTTGATCGGGTAGTCAACCTGACCGACTACCAATTCTTCCTGTTCGAGGAATCACGGGCGCCGGCCCTCGTCCTCCGGTATTGCAAGGAAAAGCCCGCCGACAGCGCCCACCTCATTGACTACTGGGCGCCGAAGACCGATTGGGCCGTCACCCAGGCGGAGATCGTGAGCATCCTGCCGCAAGATCGCTCGTGCATTACTGTCCGCGATGTGCTCGACGACCTCAAGTCTGAGGATGCACCACTACTATGGAAAGAGCGATTCTGGGCAACACCACGCGATTGGCGGCTACTCGACCGCCTTTCCCTCATGCCGCGACTGCGCGACATCGTATGTCAGCCGGGGCGGGGCTCGGCGAAGCAGTGGATGATTGCCGAAGGATTTCAGCCACTCGGAGAGAATGACGACCCAGACAAAGCGAAACCCCTCACCCTTCCATCGAGGTTGTTCATCGAGGCAACGGCCAAAGAGCTGAACCTCTTTCTGCTACCAGATGACTGCGAGAAGCGATCTACCGCCCAGGTCACGGTTCGTGGACGATCCAACAAGAACACCGAGGTGTTCAAGTCGCCTCACGTTCTTATCTCACAAGGATTCTCACACATCGCTTTTGCTGACTTCGACGTTTCCTTTCGACATGCCCTGAGAGGAATCCACGGGCCGAAAAAGGATCGCGACCTGCTGGTCTTTCTGGCTGCCTACCTTCGGTCGGACGTGGCGCGGTATTTCGTCTTTCATACGTCATCCAACTGGGGCGTCAGCCGAACCAAAGTCCACGTTAAGGAATTACTTCGACTGCCGTTCCCGTTGCCTGACAATGCACACGATCCCAATCGCGGTCAAGCCATTGTCCGTGAGATTGCGTCTGCTGTGACAAAGGCCGCCAACGAGGCATCCCGCGATTTTGCTGACCGCGAGGGGATCATACGACGCACGCAGGAGTCGGTCGATAAGCTCGTCGAGGAGTATTTCGACATCGACGATGTTGAACGGATGCTGATTGCTGACACCGCCAAGATCATTATTCCGAGTTTTCGGCCGTCCCGGGCAAAGCCCGACGTGCCGACGGTCAAACAAGGCAATGACGCGCTTCGCGCCTCATACACCAGGTTGCTGTGCGACCGGCTGAATGGCTGGGCGAAGCAAGAGTACAAGGTCCACGGCAAGACCGTGGCCGATTCGTCTATCGGGGTCGGAATGGTCGTCCTCGAAAAAACCAGGCGCCACGAAGAGCCGACCCAACTCTTTGCGCCTGAAGGAGAGTTGCTGAAAGTCCTCGACAGCCTTCAGCGCGCTGCCGCCAAGGGACACGGCACGTTCGAGCTTGTGCGCGGGGCGAAGGTGTTTCACAAGAACCTGCTTTACATCACCAAACCGCTCGGGCAGCGGTTCTGGACAAATACGGCCGCTCTCAACGATGCCGACGAGATTGCAGCCACGATCCTCACTCGGTCGGCTCGGGAGGGGGCATGAGGTTCGGAGACCCGACTGATTGGGATGACTTCTTCCAGCAGAACCTGATACCTGCCGTCCTGGCCCATGTCGTGACGACGTGGGAGCTGATGCAAAAACCGGGGCCATCGGACTGGGAGGATTTGATTTCAGACAAACTCTACTTGGCACTGGTGAATGCAAAAAGCCGAAGCGACTTTCCTTTTCTGATTCGCCGTGAAGATCTGGAATTCGACACGGATTTGGCGAAAGAGACCGGGAGGAAAGACATCGTGTTTTTCCCGTCGCTCCAGCATGAGGAGATCTACCTTTGTCTGGAGGCGAAGCGATTAAACGTAATGATATCGGGGAGGCGGGAGTCGCTGGCCGACAAATACGTGACCGAAGGAATGCAGCGATTCGTGGACGGCAAGTATGCACGGTTTGTTCGGCATGGAGCAATGCTCGCCTACGTACTTGATGGGGAGATCGACCGGGCCATGAAGAACGTTGAAAAACAACATCCGCAGCCGGCTCACGGAACTCCGCATGGAAAAGAACGGCGGCTTCATCGCCTCGGCGATTCGACAGGACGATCCCCGAACCAAGGAAACGCACCACCGGAGAGCGAACGAGAAGGCGGTTTTCCGCATCCATCACCTTTTCGTTGCCGCCGCAGGCACTGGACAAGCTACCGCGCCGACTGCTCACAACAGGAACTGACAAACTGAGAGGAGCATAAGACGCGCGTTTCAGGGCGGCGACGAACCGCCCGGCGCATCTACAAATTCCGGATCCGCCGGCCTTCGCAGACTTGCTGCTCGATGCGCTGGAACTCGTCGAAATACGATTGCTCGGTGTCGACGCCGAGATGCCAAAGCATGGTGGCGGCAAGGTCGGCGGGGCTGACTGGTTTGTCGTCGACATAGCCGCCCGTCTTGACCGTGGCGCCGTAGACTTGCCCGCCGCGCACGCCGCCGCCGGCCAAGAGCACCGTGAAGGCGTGCGGCCAATGGTCGCGGCCGGTTTTTTGCGTCATGCCGTTTTGCACGAACTGGCCGATCTTGGGCGTGCGGCCGAACTCGCCGGTGACGACGACCAAGGTCGATTCCAGCAAACCCCGGTCGTGCAGGTCTTCGAGAAACGCGGCGAAGGCCCGGTCGAAGATCGGGCAGAGGTGGTTTTTGAGCTTGGCGAAGTTGTCGTGGTGCGTGTCCCAGAAGGGCGAGACCTTGTCGTGCTTGCTCTCGTCGTCCCAATTGACGGTGACGAGCGATCCGCCCGCCTCGACCAGCCGCCGGGCCAACAGCAGGCTCTGCCCGAGCTTCGAGTAGCCGTACCGCTCGCGCAGCGCCGGCGGCTCTTGCTGCAGCTCGAACGCGGTGCGCAATTGCGATTGGGCCAACAGCGAAAAGGCGGTCTCGCGCTGCGCGGCGAATTCGGCGGCCGCTTGCTCGGCGGCCAGTCCGGCGCCATCGTTGGCGGCCAGTCGATCGAGGAGCTGCCGCCGCAGGCCGAGCCGGTCGTCGGTCACGCCGGCTTGCGCCTTCAGCCCCTGCACTTCGAAATCGGCGCGGCTCGGGTCGCCATCGATCAACAGCGGATCGAAGCGTTCGCCCATCCGGCCGCCGGTTTGTCCGGCGATCCGCTTCGATTGCCCGTCGAACTGCGAATACCAAGGCAGCACGATCGACGGCGGCAAACTGTCGGTCGGCGGAGCGTAGCGCGCGACGAGCGAGGCGAGCGACGGCCAGTCTTCGGGCCGGGCTTGGTCGGTGGTCGGCGGTCCAAAGTATTCGCGGCCCGTGTACATCTCGCTGCACGCCGGGCCGTGGACCGGCATGCGGTGCGTCATCGAGCGCAGCAGGCAGAGCTTGTCGGCCTGGCCGGCCAGCAGCGGCAAGTGCTCGCACAGTTCGAGCCCCGGCGCCTTGGTGGCCGCGGGCTTGAACTCGCCGCGGATTTCGGTCGGCGCCTGCGGCTTCATGTCCCACAGGTCGATATGGCTCGGCCCGCCGAACAGGAACACGAAGACGCACGAATGGCGCCGACGTTTCGCGCCGTTTTCATCCGAGGCCGCCGCCCGCAAACGAGCCAATTCGGCGGCCGATAGCCCCAGAAACGACAGACCGCCCGCCCGCAGCCATTCACGCCGCGTGCATTGCCGCCCGCCGCGTTCGGAAAGTCCATACAGAGAGAACATCGCGATTGCCTCGCATCTGCGTGCGATTGTACCCGCTGCGGGCGCCGCGTGAAACCAAAAGGAACGTCGATGCGGAAGAGGCTAACCACAGAGACACAGAGGCACAGAGAAGAAGAGGACGAAGGTAGGCAAGAAACTTGTCAGCCAACACATCTCCATCGGCGCAGTTCACTTCACCTGTTCGCGAAGAGGCCGAAGTGACAGAAAGAATCTGCGATGAATTCTCGGAGAAAGGCGGATAAGTACGCTTCGGTCCTGGATCATTCGATGCAATTCATTTGCTTGCTCCGTCATCTTCTCTGTGTCTCTGTGTCTCTGTGCCTCTGTGTCTCTGTGCCTCTGTGCCTCTGTGGCTCTGTGGCTCTGTGGCTCTGTGGCTCTGTGGCTAACCCCGCCTCTGTGGTTAACTCCCTCGGTGCCTCCGTGGTTCACTTCTTCGGCGGAGCGATTGCGCGTTCCAGCAGATTGCGCGTGATCTTCTGCACGCGCTCGTCGGGACCGTGCGGCCGCGACCAGTGCGACCAAGGCAAGGTGTGGCCGGGCGGAGAGGAAAGCCCTTGGGCCCAGAAGATGGTCGAGGCGTTGAACACGAAGTTGCCTTTCGGCCCAGGGTAGATCGTGGCGGTCCATTGCTGCGGGTTTTCGCCGCCTTGCCAGGCCGTGCCGGCGGCCACCACGTCAAGGCCCGGAATGTCGGCGGGCTGGCCGTGATATTCCCAGCCGATCAGGCCCGGAATGCGATCGCCTTTCTTGACGCTCGTGCCGGCGAAGATCCAGTGCTCGGGCTTGGTGATGATCCAATCGCCGCCGCCGTTCACCGGGTCGATATTGCGGGCGCCCATCAGCAAGCCTTCGTCGGGGCCATGTTCGGGGAACGGGCCGTTCTGCTTGATCCGATCGAGGGCGTACTTGTTGTTGGCGCCGTAAGGACCGCCGCGGAAGATGATGCGGTTCGGCCGGCCGTCGCTGGCGGGGCGAAACGGCGTGACCCAGCAGATCGTGTTGCCCGAGAGAAACAGCAGGTTCACGCCCGCGTCGCGCATCTTCTCGACGCTGCGGAACTGGCGGATGTCCCAGTATTCGTCGTGCCCGACGCTGATGAACGCCTTGCACTTCGAACCGTGCTCGGGCGAGAGCAGGTCGCTGTTGGAGCAATACGTCACGTCGTAGCCGTGCTGCTCGAGCCAATAGGCCAGCGGAAACTCGAGCGGCAAAAACTCGCCCGAGCCGACCGTGAGCGGATCGTTGACCACGCCCGTGTATTGCGCTTCGCGGCCGTAAGGGCGATCGAAGCTGACGTCGGCCCAAGGGCCTTCGGTTCCCTTGGGATGCGTGTAGACCGAGTAGTTGCTCGGCCAGCGGTTGTAGGCCTGCCAGGTGTTGTCGGAGCATTGGAACAGCACGTCGGCCGGTCGATCGTCGCGGACGATGAACACGACGTAGCTTTGCCAGTAGGGGCGCGAATTGCCCTCGGGCAGCGTCGTCAGGCGGCAGAGATACACGCCGCTCAGCCAATCCTTGGGAATCGTCAGGCTGGTCGCAGGCGTCCATTTGCACTCGTGCAGGTTCTTCTCGCCCGGCTTGGGCGTCGGCTGTGGCTGGCCGTCGAAGGGGCCGAGTTTTTTCATCAACCGGGCGCCGCGGCCTCCGTAATAGCCCATGCGGAAGATTTCGATCTCGAACCGCTGGGCCGGGTTCGTCGAGACCATGATCTCGATCGACTCGCCCGCCTTGACGCTTTGTTTCGAGCAGTAGCCTTCGATCCAGGTCGAGCGAAAGCCGCTCGCATCGGCCCGCACGCGCGTGAGCTGCCAGTCGGTGCTTCCCGGCTGCTTGTTCTCTTCTTCGATCAGCTTCGATTTCGATTCGGCGGCCGAGGCGGCGCCGAGAGATAATTGGCAAACCAGGGCCAAGGCGGCGAAGCACATTCGGCCGACGTGTAGTTGGATCGGAGCGCTCATCAAGTAAATCCCGTTGACAACAAGTTGACTCATCAAAAGAGAGGATCACGAAAACACGAAAGGACGAAAAGGCGAAAGGCGGAATCTGGTTCGTTTGCGGAGTCGCGTGTATTTCCGCTCGCACCGCAGGGAGGCAAGCACGTCATCACGTCGCGCACATTCTCCATCGGCTTTTGCGGCCGAGGGAGTGGCGTCCGGCGTCATTGGCATTGTCGCCAAGCTTCGGAATTCATCTGCATCTTTTCGTGTTTTCGTCCTTTCGCGTTTTCGTGATTCTCCCACCTGTTTAGCCCCTTCACTTGGCCTCGCTGCCAATGCAATACAACCACTCTTGTCGCACGTCGCCCGCCTGCTCGGCGACGCGCTGATAGATCCTGCCGCCGCAGATTGCGGGCGTGGCGTAGACGTCGTCGCCTAACTGGTTCTCGGCAAGCTGTTCGTACTTGTCGTTGCGGGCGCGGAACACGAAGGTTTTGCCTTCCTGGTTGGCCGCGTAGATGCGATCGCCGACGAGCACCAGCGACGTATTGAACGTGCCGCCCAGCCGCGATTTCCACAGCTCCTTGCCGCTGGCCGCATCGAAGCAGATGGCGATGCCCGCGTCGGTGACGGTATACAAAGCGCCGTCGTACACGAGCATCGAGGGGACGTAGGTCTGCACGCTGTTCTCCCAGGCAAGCTTGCCCGAGCCGTCGGCCAGCACGGCCTGCGTCAACTTTTTCGGATAGCCGCCGCTGGCGAACACGCGGCGGCCGTCGGTGACGATCGAGCCCACGCATTCGGTCGTCGAGCCTTCGATTTCCCACAGCAGCCGGCCGCTGAGCGGGTCGAAACTCGAAACGTGGTCGCAGCCAGCCAACAGCAACTGCTGGCGGCCGTCGATCGAAAAGACGGCGGGCGAGGTGTAGTTGGGCAGCTTGGGCCGCGTGTGTTTCCAGACAACTTCGCCGCTCGTGCGATCGAGAGCCGCCACCACTCCGCCGGCCTTGTTGTCGGTCGAGACCAGCACCAGCGATTGATAGATGGCCGGCGACGAACCGAAGCCTTGGTGCGTGACGAAATCGGAGACGCGCGTCTGCCAGACTTGCTTGCCCGCCAGATCGAGAGCGGTCGTAAAGATCGCTTCGTCGTGCAGGAAGTTCACGAACAACAACTGGCCGTCGCAAGCGATCGTAGCCGAAGCCTGCGAACTCTTCTTGTGGCCGCGGCGTTCCAAGGCGCCTTTGTGAACGTCGGTCTTCCACAACTGCCGGCCGCTCGCGCGGTCGTAGCACAGCACCGATTGCACTTCGGCCTGTTCGTCGGCGGTCGGCAGAAACACGCGGGCGCCGACCACGGTCGGCGAGGCGTGGCCGCGGCCGGGAACCTTGGCTTTCCAAAGGATGTTTTTCGTGGCGCTCCAGGTCAGCGGCGGCCGTTGCTCGGCCTCGGCCACGCCGTCGCCCGTCGGCCCGCGCCACCAGGGCCAATCGGTCTTGGCAAACCGCGGCGACTCGGGCTTGAACTCTGCGGCCAGCGAGAGTTCGGCGATAAGCGAGCCGCCGGCGAACAACAGCGACGCGAGAAGCAGCAAGCAGAAACGCTGGAGCATGGGCGAGAATTCCTTGCGGCAGGGTGTGGGCGGGTCGGGGGAGATTATAACCTGCCGCGGCGGCCAGGTCGAAAGCGCGGCCGGCCCTTGGCGAATTTCGCTGCTCAAGCCCGTTCGCGCGCCGCTACGGCTGATTCGTCGTCGACTTGCCCACGAGCCGGGCGTCGGGAAAATTGGCCAAGAGATCGGCGCCATGTTAATCTAGGGCGGCGGGGAACTTGCGGAATGCCCGGTCAATTGTCAGCTTGCCCGGCCTTCCCTAGAATTGACGAACGTCCGCTCTCGTCCGGTTGTTGATACTGTGCCCGGCCAAGAATGAGACGTCTGCGTCTTCAAGATCGCTCGTGACCTATGGCGCCGGCCTTTGCCAGCAATGTGGAATTCAACAAGCTCGTCTCGGGTCGACAAGATATCGACCTGGTCGAACTGATGCTGGAGTTCGCGGCCGACGCTTACCCCGCCTTGGACCGCGCAGCGCATTTGTCGGAACTCGACCGCCTCGGCGAGCGGGCCCGGCGGCGGATTGCTGCGTCCGGCGCGAGTTGCGGCCCGCTCGTCGAGCGATTGCAGACGATGAGCGAGTTGCTGTACGGCGAAGAGCGGTTTCAGGGCAACGAAGAGGCGTATTACGATCCCCGCAATAGCTATCTCAACGAGGTGCTGGCGAGCCGCAAAGGCATTCCGATTTCGCTGGCGATCGTTTACATGGCGGTGGCGGCTCGCGCGGGCGTTCATACCTTCGGCGTGGCGGCGCCGGGGCATTTCGTCGTCGGCGCTCGCGAATCTAGAGAAAGCTGGTTCGTCGATCCGTTTCATCAGGGGCTGGTGCTCGATCGCGACGCCTGTCGCCGCCGCATCGAAGAGGTGCTCGGCGAGCCGGGCGTGCTGGGCGACGAACACTTTCGTCCGGCCAGCGCCCTGGAGATCGGCGCTCGCGTGCTGCGGAACCTCAAGGCGGCCTACGTGATGGAAAATCGATGGGCGCCGGTCTTGCCGGTGCAGCAGCGACTGGTCTTGCTGCTGCCAGAAGCGCCCGACGAGCAGCGCGACCTGGGCTTGATGTATTTGCGCAACGGCCGCCCGGTGAAGGCGCTCGAATTGCTGAACGACTATCTCGCGCGCTGTTCCGACGAACAAGCGGAAGCCGTCGAGCCGTACTTGCGCGCCGCGCGGCGGTTGGCGGCGGAGCTGAACTGAGTGCGCGCTCGAGTCCCGCATCGCGACGGGCGCCGCGCGTCGAAATGAAACGCGTCTTACATGGCGGCGCAGAAATGGAATTCAGCGGCCAACGCGTCACGGTGATGGGTCTCGGGCGTCATGGCGGCGGCGTCGCCGCGGCGCGATGGCTGGCGGCGCAAGGCGCGATCGTGACCGTCACCGACCTGGCCGACGAACGGGCGCTCGCCGACTCGTTGACCGCGCTGCGCGGCGCGGCGGTCGCCCGTTACCAATGGGGCGGACATCGCGAGCGCGATTTTCGCGAGGCCGACATGGTCGTGGTCAACCCGGCGGTTCGCCCCCGCGACCGCTGGGTGGAATTGGCCGCCGCGGCCGGCGCCAAGATCACTTCGGAAATCGAACTCTTCTTGAATCGCTGTCCGGGGCGCGTGGTCGGCGTAACCGGCTCGAACGGCAAGTCGACCACGGCCGCGATGACGGCGGCGATGCTCGCAGCCGACGGCCGCCGCGTCTGGTTGGGCGGCAACATCGGCCGCAGCCTGTTGGGCGAATTGGAATCGATCGGCGCCGACGATTGGATCGTGTTGGAGCTGAGCAGCTTTCAACTGCACTGGCTGTCTGCGCAAGCACGGCTGCCGGAAGCGGCGATCGTGGTCAACTGCACGGCGAACCATCTCGATTGGCACGCTTCATGGCCCGACTACGTTGCGGCCAAGCAGCGGCTGCTGGCCGAACAAGTTCCCGGCGGCGTGGCCGTGGTGAACGACCGTGATCCGGAAACGGCGCGTTGGGGCTCGCTCGTTCGCGGGCGACTGACGAAGCCTTGGGACGACGCATGCATCCCGCCGTTGGGCGTGCCGGGCGATCACAACCGCACGAACGCCGGCGGCGCCGCGGCGGCGGCCGAAGCCTTGGGCTGCGCGCCGCAGGCCATCGCACGCGCCTTGCGCGAGTTTCGCGGTCTGCCGCATCGCTTGGAACTGGTCGCCGAGATCGCCGGGCGCAAATTCTACAACGACTCGATGGCCACCACGCCCGAGTCGGTCGTCGCGGCAGTCAATGCCTTGGGACCGCGGGTTTGGTTTCTCGTCGGCGGATACGACAAGGGCGTCGATTACCGCGCGATGATCGCCCGTCTGGCCGGCGGCGCGCGCGGCGCGGCGTTCTATGGCGCCGTGCGCGACAAGCTGGCCGAGTTGATGTCGCAGCAAGATGGCGCATGCCTGCACGAGACGCGCGCCACGTTGGCCGACGCGCTTGATTGGTGTTGGGAGCGATCGCAGCCGGGCGACGCCATCGTGCTCTCGCCAGGCTGCGCGAGCTACGACCAGTTTCGCGACTATCG
The DNA here is from genome assembly GCA_035532215.1 of Pirellulales bacterium. GTDB lineage: Bacteria > Planctomycetota > Planctomycetia > Pirellulales > JAICIG01 > JAICIG01. Next base: position 56,128 of record DATKRK010000396.1, read on the forward strand.
GCATCGCGCGCAGGCGTTCGTCGAAGCCGCGCGGGCGTTGGCTGCGCGATGCAATCGTTAAGACCGCGCCGTTCAGCGCTCGACGCGCTTGCTCGTTGAAGAAGGCCCTCGTTGAAGCAGGCCATGATGAACGCTTCGACGAACGCGCTCTTTCGTGCGCTGCGCGATGAACTCTTGCAACAAATTCAACGTTGAGATAGAGTACGAAGTGTTGTCGTCATCAAGCGCTTCGCTCGATGACGACGTAGACCTCGAGGTCGACGGCTGTGAGGTTTCCTTGGTGGAAACCGAAGCGGCGCTGGGAGTCGTTACCTCGAGGTTTTTTATTGATTCGCGGCGCGGCGCCGCGGGCGTAAGTAGAGGTTCGCTGCAAGACCAACCGCGCGAACCGATTCTTACGCCCCAACGCCCCTCGCTTGCGTTTTCGAGCTTACGTTTCGACGGCGAAGTTCCATGGCCAAGAAATCCGGGGGCCTCAATCCGTTCTACGTGCTGTTGGTGCTGATCGGCATCGCCTTCACCCTCACGGCATGCGCCTACGGCGTGATGGCCTTCAAAGTCGTGCGCACGAAAGAACAAGCCGCCGAGCAGCGCCAAGGCGCAGCGCTGTTGAGCTATCTGGACGAGCACGGCGCGATGCTGATGACCGTCGAACTGGCGCTGTTGGCGCTGTGTACTGCCGCCGCGATGACGACCGATCGGTATTGGATCCGCCGCGACGCGAAGCGCGCCGAGCAATCGCCCCACGAAGACGAGCAGCGGCCGCCGACCGAGTGAACGCTGCTTCAAAGACGTTCGCGTCCATACTTGGCGCCTCGTCAAGCCTGGGTTCATAGGTGAGGGTGTCTGGCGGCAGAGCGAAGCGATGCCCCAGCGAACTGGGGCTTCGCCTAGGCTCAGCCGCCAGCCACCTGACTGTCAAAATGGCTTTGAAGAGGCGCCAGCCGAAACGTCAGCGAGGTTCATCGGTCGTCCCGCCTCGCTGACGCTTCGGGTTTTTATGCGTTGTGCTTGCTCAAACCACCAGCTCATCCAGCGGCGAACGCCAAAACGGCAATCGCGGAAACAGCGCTCGCGCAATCTCCGCGGCGTGACGCGTCGAAGCGCGAAGGCGGCCGCAAGCTGCTGCTTCGCCGACGTCCAGATGTCCGAGCACCAAACGCGTGAACTCGGGCGCCGAGAGCCGCAAATAGCTGCGGCCGAGCTTGCCGCGCGCCAGCTTGACGCTGCGGCGCGAGACGACCAGGCGGCATTTCTCGCCCTCGAGCGAGATCCCGAGTTCGCACGGCCGTTCGAGCCCGGTGTGGGCGGCGCGCGAGTGCAGTTCGCCGCAGAGCGATTGCAAAAAGCCCAGCGGGTCGAGCAGCTTGGCCATGAAGACTTCGCCCTGATGGATTTCGCTGCGGCAGACGGCGCCGCCGGAACGCTCGAAGAGTTCGAGCAGTCGATGCCCCGGCGAAGCGTAGAGCGTGATCGCGTGATCGTCGCGCTCGATGGCGTCGCCGCAGGCCCTGGCCAGCAACTGCTCTGCGGCCGAGGGATGAGCCGGGTCGGCCATCAGTTCGAGAATGCGATCCTCCTGCGTAATCACGTACCCGACGATGGGCGCGCCGGAGAGGTCCAATTCGCAGCGACCGGGGCCGTCAAAGGCGACATAGATGTGATCGAAGCCCTTGCGGCTGACCAGCCAGCGCCAGTACGCTTCGCTGCGCTGGTAGGCGCCGAAGGCCTGCGACTGATTGCGCTCGTACAGCGCCATCAACGCCGGCAATTCCACTTGCCGCCAGGGGCGAATGTTCAGCGGCCGTTCGCAAGGCGGCAAGCCGGCCGCCGAAAGTTGCGCCAGCAAATCGCGGCTGCCGGCGCGCGCGTGGCTATGACGCCCGCACACGGCCCAACCAGCGCGGCGAAAGAAGTGCGGCAGCCGCGTGCTCAACAGCCCCAGCGCCGCGCCCCCCTCGACCATCACGCAATCGGCCGCCCCTAGCAGTTGACTGCCGTAGCCGCAGCCGCGAAACTCCGGCAGCGTCGCCAGCCACGCCAGATGGGCGGCGGGCAGTTGCCGTCCGCCGAAGTAGGTCGTGCGCTCCGTCAAGTGCAGGTGCGAGACGATCTGCTCGCCGCGTTTGACCACCAGCCGATTTCGCGGTTCGTAAAACGGGTCGTCGAGCGAGGCGTGAAAGCCGTCGAGCGAGGGCGCGTGAAATACGGACAGCAACAAGCGATGAATCGCCGCGTGATCGCCCGCGCTCGAACCGACCACGCACGCCGGATTCAGTTCGACCCGGTCGCCCTGAATCTCCCGATTGCCGGGCGAGGGCGCCCGGCCCTCCAGGCCGCGGAGTAAGACCGGGGCTGCATTCCACTGCGAAGCTGCTGAGCGCATCAGCGTGAATCCCTTCAGCGTGTGGGAGCTAACGATCCGTCACCCTCAGTAGCCTAGGGCTTGGCAGCCCAAAACGCCAGCAAAAAATCCGCTAAAGTTCGTTTTGGATACAGGCAAAAGGCGTACTCCCGCCAGGACAGCACCGACTCGGCTCGCGACCGGCGCGAGAGTCGCTCGCGATCCGCCTGAGCGCGCCGCCGCTCGGGCTCCAACGAACGAGCCAACGACTCGTTCGCGGCGCGGATCGCGCGGCAGCGCTCGCGCGCGTTGGCGGGCGTTTGCGGAGTTTCGATCCAGCGCCGCTTGGCGGCCATCGCTGCGGCGATCTCCGGGGCATTGGCCTCTGGCGCCAGGAATCGTTCGGGATGATAGTCGAACTCGCGCAGCCGCCGGTTCGTCTCGCGCAAGCCCTCGGCCGCCGATCCCGCGCGCTCGATCGGCAACAACATCGTGGCCGACAACACCATGAACGGCGGCGGTTCGAACCCAAAGAACCGCCGCACCAAGGCATCGGTCAGTTGGTCGTAAAGCCCGCCGCCGATGCCATGCACGAACAGATCGCCCAGAAACAAGCGGGCGAACATCGTCGTCGTCAAAGCCCGCGTGCGCAGGCAAATGCCGCGGCTTGGCAAATCGGCCAGTACGTCGACGGCGCGGCGGGCGTCGCCCTCGGGCGCGAGCGGCAGGCGAAACTCGATCTGCCCGCGGTCGCTGACGATCATTTCGTCGCCGCTGGCGCGAACGAACATGTGCCGGCGCTGCGGCCGATCGACCGTCCACAGCCAAAACGGCGCTTCCAGCCAGTCGCGCTCGGCGGCCAGATCGGGCACCGGATGGTTGGCGCTGCGCAAGCGATATTGCCGGCGGTACTCGGCCAACGCATCGTTGTGGATTTCCTGAAATCGCGGCAACTGGGCCAGCAAATGCGCGACGAACCAATGAAAGGCGCCCAGCCGACAGACCTGGCTCTGCGGCAGTTCCAGCGTCTCCAGGCCCCAGTCGCCTTCGAGCTGATGCCGGGCCTGCGAAAGGCATTCGCCCAGGTTGCTCGTCTCGCGCGAGCGAGCGACGACGCGCGGCCAGAATTCGCCGATCAGCGGATCGGGCACGATTGTCGCCATCGCCTGCTGCGCCCGACGGCCGAAATCGGCGAACAACTCGCGATTGGCGAGCGCGCGATGCTCGTAGGGAATTTCCTCGGCCGGGTCGTCGAATGGCAGCACGGCGCGAACGGGATCGTCGAGCGTGCCGCTGGGCACGCGCAACGCCGCTTCCTTGAGCGTGTCGCTATCGATCACCAGGTTGACGGCCGCGGCCTGGCGCTCGCGCGCCAGCCGGGCCAAGGCGAAGTTTTTGAACCACACGCCGGGATGGAACAACTGCGGCTGATGACCGGCCAACAAGAGCGGCTCGCACTTGGCGGCTGCGACGTTGCGGTAGCTCGACGTATAACGCCGGGCCGCGGAGATCAGCTCGCAACGAGCCTCGGCGGCCAGCGACATCAGCGTGCGGCCTTGCACGTCGTAGTTCGATTCGCGGCGCAGCTTCGCTCCGGCGGCGATCAGTTCTTCCGCTTCGGCCAGCGGCGGCGCGATGATCGCCGCGCGATCCTCGGACGGCGCCTTCAACGCCGCGCCGGAAAACTCGCGGCGCTTGCCCGACAAGGAAGCCGAACCGGCGGACTCGAGCGAAGCCGAACCAGGCCCGCTCATCCCGCGCACTCTCCGCAAGGCAGGCGGAGGTGCGGTCCCGGCCGTCGCTCGACGGCCGCGGCCGCGCGATCGAGCACCTGATAGTAGTGATTCAGCCGCACCTGGGCGTCGTCCAACGAGCCGCCGAACGATCGCTTCTCGTCCAGATAAATCAGCGGCACCGGCAACTCGCGGATTCTCAATCCCGCGTGCGCCGCTTGCACCCACAACTCCAGCGGCATGGCATAGCCCGTCTCGCTCAGGTGCAAGCGGGGAAGCGCGGCGACGCGATACGCCTTGAATCCGCAGAAGGCGTCCGTCAGATGCAGGCCCAGGCGGCGGTTGATCTCGGCGGTCAATTGCTCGTTGATCTTGCGGCGATCGGCCGGCGCCTGACTGTCGCCCGGATAGACCTTGAGATAGCGGCTGCCGGAAACGATGTCCCAGCCGGCGCAGGCGGCGACGAAACGCGGGATCCGTTTGGGCTCGTGCTGGCCGTCGCAATCGATCGTCACCAGCACCTGGAAGTTTTCGCGCTGGGCGTATTCGAAGGCGGAACGCAACGCCGCCCCGTAACCCCGATTCGTCTCATGGGTCAGCCGGCGGACGCCCTTGAGCGACGCCAGCACGTCGGCCGTTCCGTCGGTCGAACCGTCGTCGACGACCAGCACTTCCGGGCTAGAGCGGCGGACCTCTCGGACCACGTCGGCTACGTGCCCGACCTCGTTATAAACGGGCAAAGCCGTCAAAATGCGGTGAGACATGGCGCTACGTTCCGCGGGAAGTTGCTCTAGAACCAAGCCATTCTAGGCGGCCCTTGCCCCAAGTCAACGCGCGAGCGGCGGCCCTGTGCCGGCAAGGACTTGCGCCTCTGGACAGTTCGTTCGCTTGGGCTCAAGGCTCGGCGAGGAATGCGTAGTTCAAGATCCGCCGCCGGCCGCCGATTTCCTCCGCCCGGATCGAGAGCCGCTGGCCCACCAGTTCGGCGCCGTCGGGCACGTGGTAGGTCTGCACGTCTTCGCCCGCGGCCAGTCGCAGCACTTGCGTTCGCATCCGCCGGCGGTTGGGAATGCCCAAATGGCAGCGAAAGCCGACCTCGTCGCCCGTGCGGTTGACCAGCCGTTGTTCGACTTCCAGTTCGCCCTGGCGATTGACGTGGCTGAAGATCTTGATGAACACGTCGCCCGCGCCCAGTTCGATCTGGCGGTCGACGTTGAACTGGTAGCGCCGATCGGACATCACGTCGAAGGCGAAACGCAGCGTCTGCCGCCCGCAGCTTGCCGTGGAAGGAAACGTGATCGACAGTTTCTGCCGCATCGCGGCTTCCGTCGGCAGCTTGATCTCGAACTTGTCGGGGTCGACGCGCCAACCGCCGACCGTGAGCATGCGCACCTGGCCGTTGGCCGAGTGTTCGAACGAATTCTTGAAGCTCAAGGTCAGCGAGTGCGGGGCCCCGAAAATGCTGGGCAACTGCGACTTGTCGAGTTCCACCGACATCTGCCAGCGGGCCAGCGCTTCGTTGACGCCGAAAATGAACGTCGGCAGCGGACCGACGCGGATTCGTCGCCCGCCTTCGCTCGCTTCGGTTTCCAGTTCGCGCCCCCAGGCGTCGATCTGGCGGATGTCGTCGCCCAAGAAGATCAGCTCGCGGGCCGGCGCGTTGTTCCAAATCACCACGACCGTCTGCCCTCGGCGCGTGAAGACCCGGTTCTCGCTCCCTTCGGGCAAGTTCAAGCTGCCGACATATTCGGCGCCGGTCAATGCCAGAGCCGTGGTGCGCCAAGGCAATAGCAACTCGGTCGGCGCGCCGTCGAAATTCGCCAGTCCGCCGGGCCCCAGCGCCGACGAGAAGAAAATCTTCTCGGCCTCGTATTCCTTGGCGGCCACCATGCGGCGGATCAAATCCGCCGTGCGGGTTTCGACGTCGTATTCATCGACCGGCAGCGGCTCGAGCGAAACCCATTGCGGGGTCGTCGCGCCCGCGTTCGAGACATTCGGCGTCAGATAAGCCGCCAGCTCGTCGGCGGTCAGGCCGGGAACGGTCGAACGCGACAAGAAGCTCCACGGCGGGCGCCGCACCGACGGCGTCTCGTCGAGCCAGTTCCAGGGAACGCCCAAGTGGGCGTCCTGGCCGATGCGATCCAATTGCTGCTTGACGTGCGCGAGCGTGGCCACCGGATTGCTGAGACCCGAAAAGCTGGTGTCTTCGTCGCGGCCCAGTTGCCAGCGTTCGACCTTGAGCGACATGCGGGCCATCACCGGTTCGAGCGACGGATACCAGACCTCGGGAGGCTGCGCGAACAGGTCGGCCGCCAGGCCCATGTCGGAAAAGTTCAGCGCCCGTTTGGTCTCGGCCGGCGGGTCGAAGAGCATCCCCACCAGCTTGATGCCCTGCGAATTCAAGCGATCGGCCAGCCAGGTCAATTGCTCGACGCGATGCTGATCGCGGTGGTCGTACCACAGCGGAAACTTCAGCCAGTGGATTCCCGACTGCGCAGCCAGTTGCACCAGCGCCGGCAAGGAAAGCGAAGCTTCGCCGTTGGACAGCGTCCAACCGAACTCGCCGTGCTCGGCTCGCTTCGCAGGCGCGATCACGGCCAGCGACAATTGGCGCACGTGTACCAAGCCGCTGGCCCCGGACAGCGTGGCCCGAATGCGATAAAAGCCCGGCCTTTCCAGCGGCGCCCGCCAGGTCGCGGCCGCCACGTAGAACGGGCGCGATTCGCCTTTTCGATTCGCTCCCGAGGGCGGCTCGCGGACGATCTCCAGCGGCAATTCGGTTTCCAACTGCCGTTGGCCTAGCGCGTCGTCGACTTCGACGCGCACCACGGGGCGGTCGGTCGGACAACCCGAAACGCGGCACTCCAGCACGATCGGGTCGCCCGCCAGGTGCAACAACCGCCCCTCGGCGGCCTCCAGCGTCATCCGCGGAATCTGCGCGAACCGCACGTCGTCGAACAGCGCCTGGCCGGTCAGATCGGCCGCTTCGCCGGGCTGCAGGTGGACGCCGATCACGGCGAACTTCGCCCCTTGGTGCGAGCAGCGCAGCGGTCCCAGGCGAATTTCGGTCCAGTCGCCGGCGCTTCGGTAGTGCGCCGATTCGAACGTCTCCAGCACGGTCTGCTTGTCGTCGAGGAAACGCACGCTGAAAAAGGCTTCGTCGTTGGTCAGCCCTGCGACTTTCAGCGAGGCTTCGAGCAGATAGTCGTCGCGCGAGTCGACGGCGATCGGCGGGCTATAGGCCGCCGCCGCGCCGCCGTCCAGATCGATCCGCAGGCACTGCCGCCCTTCGGGCGACGTCTCTTGGCTCTGTTGCACCTCGACGTAGTGCGGAAAACCGGGCCCGCGCTGCCGGGTCCAGCCATCGGGCCAGCCGTCATAATCGCGGTCGGCGTCTTGCTCGAAGCCGCAATGATACAGTTCCTGCCCGTCGCGACCGCGATCTGAGGTGGCCATGCCGCTGGCGGCGGTTAAAATGAGCGTGCAGAAAAGCAGATTCATCGGCGGACCGTCGGCGCGGGCGGGCTTGCGGAACGCTCGATTTCGACAACGTCCCAGATTGCTTTATCGGCGCCCTCGACTTATTTGTTCAATGAACGCCGCCCGGCGCCCTGGCAACGCTGTACGGAAAGGCGCCGCCGACCCGCGGGGGTGGCTGGCGGCAGAGCGAAGCGATACGAGAGCGAACTGGGGCTTCGCCCAGGCTCAGCCCCACGCGCCCGACAATTCAGGCTTGAAAACACGTTAACAGAACTCAAGTTTCGCCCATGCCGCCGCTAAAAATTGCCGTCGATCTAAGCTGCCTGCATTTACCCTTCAAACAGGCTTTGCTAGCCGCGAAGCGATTGGGCGCGGCGGCCGTGGAGATCGATGCCCGAGGCGAGATCAACCCGCAAGCGTTGTCGCAGAGCGGACGGCGGCAATTGCGCAAGTTGCTCGACGATCTCGATCTGCGCGTAGCGGCCGTATCTTTCCGCACGCGCCGCGGCTACGACGTTCCTCACGACCTCCAGCGGCGGATCGAAGCCACGAAGCGGGCGATGGAATTCGCCTACTCTCTGGGCGCGTCGCTGGTGGTCAATTCCATCGGGCGCGTGCCCGAAAAATCGGAGGGGCCGGCCTGGACGACGCTGATCGAGGCGCTCGCCGACCTGGGTGGCTACGGCCAGCACGTCGGCGCCAGCCTGGCCGCCGAGACGGGCGGCGAAAGCGGCGCCGATCTGGCCCGGCTGCTGGCGGCGTTGCCGCCCGGTTCGCTGGCCGTGTGTCTCAATCCGGGCAACCTGATCATCAACGGCTTTTCGCCTCTCGATGCGATTCAGGCGCTCGGCGCCGACATTCGCTACGTGCACGCCAAAGACGGCGTCCGCGACCTGGCTCAAGGCCGCGGCATCGAGACGCCCCTGGGCCGGGGCGCCGCCGATTTTCCGGCCCTCTGCGGCGCCCTGGAAGAGCACGGATACCGCGGTTATTGGACGATCCAGCGAGAGCGAGCCGAAAACCCGCTCGCCGAAATCGGCCAGGCCGTCAGCTATCTGCAAAGTCTTTAACGGCGCTATGGAGGGCCGGGCGCCCTCGCCCGGCGGAATCAAGGAGGACCGGGCGCCCTCGCCCGACGGAATTGAAAACGTGCAGATGTCGGGCGAGGGCGCCCGGCCCTCCATCTTGCGCGTTTGTCGGGCGAGGGCGCCCGGCCCTCCATCTTGCGCGTTTGTCGGGCGAGGGCGCCCGACCCTCCATCTTGCGCGATCGCCGGGCGAGGGCGCCCGACCCTCCATCTTGCGCGTTTGTCGGGCGAGGGCGCCCGGCCCTCCATCGCAGGCTGGCGGATCGTCTAGCCGTCGCCTAGACTATCGGCATTGCCGGGGCGATCTGGATTAACCGCTTCAGACTCTCTAGACCGTTGGAGGCCCAAGATGCAAAAGCGTCTGTTCGTCCGTTCGTTGCTCGCCGCCGCCGCGATCGGTTGCGTTGGCGTCGCCGCTCAAGCCGCTGAGAAGGAAGCCGTGCCCGCCGCCTTGAACTTCAAGATGAAGGGTCTCGACGGCAAGACCGTCGACCTGTCGAAGTACAAGGGCAAGGTCGTCTTGATGGTGAACGTCGCCAGCCAATGCGGCAACACCAAGCAATACGCGGCGCTCGAAGATCTGCACGAAAAGTACGGCAAGAAGGGATTGGCCATCCTCGGCTTCCCGGCCAATGAGTTCGGCGCCCAGGAGCCGGGCAGCGACGCCGAAATCGCCAAGTTCTGCGAGAAGAATTACGGCGTCAAGTTCGACATGTTCTCGAAAGTCGTCGTCAAAGGCGAAGGCCAGTGCCCGCTCTATAAGTTCCTGACGTCGAAGGAGACCGATCCCAAGTTTCCCGGCGACATCAACTGGAACTTCGAGAAGTTCTTGATCGGCCGCGACGGCAACGTCGTGGCTCGCTTCGCCCCCAAGGTCAAGCCCGAATCGGAAGAGGTCGTTTCGGTCATCGAAGAGCAGTTGGCGAAGTAAGACGAAAGTCGGAATTCGCTGACTCTATCGGATTGCGGGTGTGACTTGAAAAAGCCGGGTTTTCAGTGAACGCCTGATTCGTCATCCTTCTGCTGACCAAAGTAGGAGGATGCGAGAATGGACGCTCGCCCGAAGACCCGGCGTCTGAATCGT